>NZTV01000062.1 GCA_002703245.1 Microbacterium sp. | reverse complement strand
GGACGCCCCGCGCGGTGAAACCACGACACCCGACCCAGAATCGACCGGCTCAGGGACAGCCGCAGGCGACGCGGGGGCCGGAGTCGCGATCGAGGCCGTTGGGCGATTCCGGGGCCGGAGTCGACGACAATGGCGAGGCCGGGAGTGTATGGTTCGACGACCGGACCCTCGACCAGATCCGCACCGACCTCCTCCTAGACATGATGCTCACCTCAACCCCCTCCGTCGATCCGGCCGGCGGTGCTATCGAGGGTGGGCTCGGTGCGATCCGGGCGCACGTGCAGGTCACCGTTCCCGCAACAACCCTCGCCGGAACCACCACCGGGGGTGCAGAACTCGACGGGAAGTGCGCGGTCGACCCGGAGACAGCGAGAATCCTCACCGGAAACGCACCCGGATTCGACCGGGTCTTCCTCGACCCCATCGGCGGGGCTGTTCTGGCCGTGGATCGGCGGCACGCGACGCCGGCGCAGAAACGGTACCTGATGGCACGGGACGTGCGATGCCGGTTCCCCGGCTGCCGGAGACCCGCACGGGAATGCGAATGGGATCACCGGGAGGACTATGCCCTCGGCGGGAAAACCGACGTCGAGAACCTCGGCGCCTACTGCAAGAGACACCACACCCTGAAACACGCCACCGGATGGACCGTCGTCCAACACCCCGGCGGGAGACTGCACTTCACCGCACCATCCGGACTGGAATACGACGACGACCCACCACCCCGCGTGATGTTCCTCCCCGACCCGCCACCCGAGGCCGCCTCGACCGGGGCCGAAGATGTGCTCGCTCCGTTCTGAACCGATGAACGGCTCCTCTCCGAGCCGGCAACCCGCTCCGAGCCGGCAACCCGCTCCGAACCGGCAAACGGCCCCGGCGCGAACGGGCCCCGGCCCACACAGGCGTCGGATCCACGCAGAACGCCGCCCCGAACCGAGGGCAGTCAAAGCCCCCGGTCCGGGACGGCGTCATGGGATCGGTCGGCCGAGGTGTCAGCCGGTCGTGCGGCGGCGGTACTGCCGCAGCAGCAGCCCGGCAGCGATCAACAGCAGGGCGATGGTCACGACGACACCGGTGACCGCTTCAGCGCCCGTCACAGCCAGCGGCGGCACCTCACTGATCTCGTTGTCGAGAACGATCGACGCCGATGAACCCGGCTGCCCGGTCACCACGACCACAGCCGTCGCGCTGCTCCCGTCGGGCGCGACAGAGACGTTCTCCGACTCGCCCGTCCACGTCACACCATCCCATCGGAGGCCCGACGGCAGGTCACCGGCGCGCTCCTCAACGGTCACCTCGACACCCAGGGGCACCTCGTCGACGACGGTGGTCTCACCCGCGCGAACCTCGACCTCACGGGTCTGCGGCTCGCCCAGCAAGTCGACCCAGGCGAGAGTCACCGGGAAGGTGACCTCGCCGGCCCCGGGCGCGCCTTCGCCACTCAACGACTTCGTAAGCGAAAGCTCGCCGTAGGAGGTGACGGCCTCGTTCTCGAGCGCGACCTCCTGCACCGTCGCCGCACCGATGGTCACGACCGCGGTCCCCGGCTCACCCGCGGAGACATCGCCCGACCAGGTCGGCGTGGCCCACGTGAAGCGACCACTCTCGCTCGGGGTTTCCTCCGTGAGGGTCACTTCGGTGCCATGCGGCAGCTCCCGCGGGAAGTCAGTCACCGTGCCATCGGTCGGAACCTCGACGCTTTCGGCCATCTCCACGGCATCTTCACGCCACGTGGCCATCACCGTGACCGTCTCCGGTACATCAGGGTCGTCCGACGACACACCCGTCACCGACTTCGCGATGGAGAATCCACCCGGCGCCCACGTGGCCTCGTTGACGACGCTCACGAGCGTGACATCGCCTTCCTGATCCGAGACGACCACGGTTGCGACACCGTCGCCCTCATCGGTCACACCGTCACCCGACATGGTGATCGCGCCCCACACGACCGTGTCGAACTCCGGAGCCTCCCCCTCGGTGAGGGTGACGACCGTGCCGGCCGGCAGGTCGACGCCGAGCGGCGTGGGGTCCACAGCATTGATCGTCAGGTCGCGCGACTGCGTGTCTCCCGAGGAATCGCGCCACGTCGCCGTCACCGGGAACTCCGTCGCGGGGTCGACCTGGTCAGCAGCCTCACCCGCGATGCCCTTGATGAGGCTGATGCCCGCGGTCGACGTGGCCGCGTGATTCTCCAGCTGCACCGTCGCGTCCGCATCACGGCCGATTGTCACGATCGCCGACGAACCCTCGACCTGCACACCGTCACCGGTCCACACCGGTGCGCTCCACGCGATGGAGTCGCCGTCCTCGAGCGGGGTCTCCCTCAGGGTCACCTCGGTGCCGATCAACAGGTCGACGCCGAGCGGAACGGGCGTGCCGTCAGTCGGAACGCTCAGGGTCTTCGACCCGTCAACGCCGCCCTGCTCCCACGTCGCCTCGACCGTGACCGACTCCGGAACCGCGGAGTTCTCCGCCTGCTCGCCGGTCACCGACTTCGACAGGGCAAAGCTCCCGACCGTCCGCTCGACCGCGTTGGTGACGGTCACCAGAGCGGGCGTGTCGACGTTGTCGGCGGTGACCTCCACCGACCCGGGCTCGATCACCGGCTCTGCCCACGTGAACAGATCGTCATCGACAGGTCGGGTTTCGGTGACGGTGACCACCGCACCGATCGGGAGGTCATCGACGGTGACCAACTCGCCTGCCTTCACCTGCAGCTCGCGATCAGGCGGGGCGGGCACGTCGTCCCCGAGACCGCTGACGTCGATCGCCGCGGTCAGGTCGTAGAGCCGGTCGGGGTCAACCTCGCCCGCCGCATCCCCCGTCAGCGCCTTCGTGATCGATACCGACCCCAGAAGCGCCTCGTTGGTGAGGACGACCGAAGTGTTCGCGCCGGGGGTGAGCGCCGCGGTGGCCACGGTGCCGTCCTCGCCTACGGTGACGCCGTCGGTTTCGGCGAACATCGGTGCTCCGAAAGCGACACCCGAAATCTCCGGGAAGGTCGGCTCGGTGAGCTCGATCGTCCACCCGGCGCCGCGGGCGTTGAAACCACTCACCGGGTCGCCATCCAACGGAACCTGCAGGTCGTACTCGGCCTGCGTCGTCCCGGTCGGGTCGATCTCGGCGACGTGCACGGTGAACACCGCATCGTCGGGCACGAGCGCGGCGCCCGGGGTGTCGGCCAGGACCTTCTCGATCGACACCGAACCGCGGGTGACACCCTGCCCGGTACCGCTACCGGAGTTGTTCTGCGTGGCCGTCTCCCGGAAGTCGATGCCCGAACCTGTCACCTCATTGCTGTAGACGGTGCCGGGAGCATCCATCCCGCCGCTGGTCGTGCACGTCGTATACGTGATGACGTACTGATACTCGCGGCTGAAACCGTCGCTCATTCCCGTGGGGATCGGCAGATCGGTCGCCTCGATGTCGAACGTGATCTGTTCTCCGTCGACCGCGACCGTGGTGACGTCGGTCAGGTCGACCGTGGTCAGACCCCCGTTGTTGATCTGGTCGATCGCCTGCACCTGGAGGTTCATCTGCGACGCAAGCCCCCCGGTGGGGTCGCCGGCCATGCACACCGTCTGACTCGCCGACAGCGTGTCGACGAGGGTCAGCTCGTCGTCGATCGCCTCGATGCGCTCACCCGGAATGCGGATGCGCCAGTCGAGCGTCGTCTGCGGCATGTACTCGACCCCGTCGATGGTACGCACCGAGGTGTTGATCGAGCCGGACTTGCCCTGCGAGCGACCCGGAACAGTCGCCTCCGTCGCGGCAAGGTCGCCGTCGATGCTGACGGTGTTGGCGTAGGCCGTGCCGCCCTCGGGTAGCTCGTCGGAGGTCACGCACGTGTCATAAGTGAGGATGTACCGGTAGTCCGACGCCTTGAAGGCGAAGCCGGGGTCATCGATATCGAAACGCACCTCGAACGACTGCGGCGCAGACGACAGCGTCGTCGCATTGAGCAGCGACGTGATGTTCTCCTGCCGCTGCGAGCTCGGACCGTACCGCTCCACGATGCGCAGATCGCTGATCGTGTCGGCGCACACCTCGTGCCCGGCACCGAGCGTCTCGGTGAGGGTGAAACCGTCCTTGCCGAAAAGCTGCTCACCGGGAACGCTCACCGTCCACGCGATGACACCGTTGCGGGCCTCTCCGCCGAGCACGCTGCCCGACTTGGTGAGGTCGGTCAGCCACGGGCGGTTCGTCACCGTTCCGATACCGACACCGGCGTCACCCCACCCCTCGATCTGGGCGGAGTTCTCGTAGGTCGTGCCCTCCGGATCGATCTCACCGTCGGGCGTACACGTCTGGTAGGTCACCCGGTAGGTGACATCCGCGCGGAATCCCTCCTCAGGAGCCGTCAGGACGATGTCGAACTCCGCATCACCGGGGCTCGGGGTGCTCGTGACGAGGTCTGTGACATCGGTGACCGCACTGCCACGAACCGTCTGCACCGTCAGCGACGTCGGGTCGCACAACACATGCCCCGCGCCCAGCGTGTCGTGGAGGGTGACGGTGTCCTGCCCGGCCATGTTGGCGCCGGGGACATCGACAGTCCACGTCATCGACCAGTTGTTCTGGTTCATCACACCGGACTTCGACACCTCACCGGGAAGGTCGATGCCGTCGTCGATGCCGCCGGTGCCGGGCAGGTCGACGACCACGTCCTGGCCGTTGAGGTCGAACGTCACCTCCTCCGCGGTCGTGGCTTGCACGGCTTCCACTTCGAACTGCCACGTCCCCATCACCAGTTCCGGGCGCTCCGCGACCGCGTCGGTGAGTGTGCAGGTCGCAACGCCGGTCGCGGGGTCGGTGAGGCAATCCCCCCACACCGTGCCGTCCGCACCGAGCAGCTGGAAGGGGATCGCCTGGGGGAAGGCGAACTCGACGGGCAACCCGATGGTGAAGGTGTCGCCCGGCTGCGGGTTCGCGGCGGAAGCATCCCACGTCCCCACGACGACCACCGTGTCACCGACGGTGAGCTGCGCGTCAGGCGGCGTGATGGCGACATCGCCCACCACGATGTCGGCGTTCTCCGCGGCGACGGCCGCGCTGGGGAAAGCCACAAGGGCGCTCAACCCCAGCAACAGCGTAGCGAATGCGGCGAGCACTCGGTGAATGAACGGCCTCGATGTCAGTACGGATGACGGCACAAAACCCTCCGGTTCAGCGCAGGGAGGCGCGACAGACGGCTCGACGGCCATACCGACGAGCAGGTCGACCACGTCCCCCTGAAGTGGTCTGGGTACGGGTCGGCGCGGTTCTCGCAAAGCGAACTCGCGACGAGGTTCGAGCCTCTGTCACGGCCGCGACGCCCACCGGAACCATACGGTGGCGCGCAGTCGGAAACCCTCGGTTTCGGCCTGATGTGGGGAACCTCAGGAGAAAACTGGGCGAGCGCTTGGCGGCCGTGAGTCCTCTTCGCACGATCCTGCGGTAACCCTCACACAAGGGCGCCGCATGCAGTCACCTCGCCGCCGGACACGACGCCACCGGATCAGCCCCTGGGCGCGAGCGCGCTCGGCGGCGGCTCGGCCACCCGGCGTGCACCTCTCGTCAGGCGGGCGAGGTGGCGCTACCACGAGCCAACCGGTCGCGACGGCGCCACGACCGCCACGCCGCCACACCGAGTAGGCCGATGCAGGCGCCGGCGGTGTTCGCGATGATGTCGAGCTCGCTCGGGGTGCGGCGATCCAGCAGTACCCCCTGCACGCTCTCGATCGTGAGGGTCAGGACGATCGCGATCGGAAGCACCAGCGCACGATCGCGGAGGATGAGGGTCAACAGCACCCCCAGCGGCACGAACAGCAGGATGTTCGCCCCGAACTCGATCCGGGCATAGGAGAGCACCGGGATGATGCGGGTGATCAGGTCGATGACGGGCCCGGCGCCACTGTCGACAGGTGACGGCCAGAACGCGATGAGCGTGAGAGCGAACAGGTAGCCGGCAAGGGTCCACCCGGCGATGCGCCGCACATCCGTGGGACCGGGCAACGGCGTCGACGGGCGCATCGACGACGTCTCCCCCGGTGGGAGCGGTGCGTCCCTCCGCGGGAGCGGCGGGCGGGGCGGAATATCGACCGGCGTCGGCAGAGCCGGGCCTGACGTCGGCGCGGCAGGGCTCGACGTCGGCGCGGCAGGGCTCGACGTCGGCGCGGCAGGGCTCGCGGAAAGAGGTCCATCGGGCGCCGGGGGACGCGGCGGCACCGCGACGCCCTCCACAGGAGGGTGATCTCGCGGCGACAGGGGCATCGTCCTATCGTGCCTCTTCGACGTGCCGCGCGCGTTGCCCCTCGACGTCGCCGACGTTTCGGGCCACCCGTGGCGGCGTGGATGCGGTCGATCTCCGGGGCGCCCAGGCCGTCCTCCCAGATCGACAGCCCCTCGGCGCCGATGCGCGCGGCGAACGCGAGCGCCGGCTCGAGACCGGTCTTGCCGAGCTGCTCGACGAGCACGGCGAACCAGGCCTCCACCCGGTCGGCGGGATGCCCGGCGGCCACCGCGTGGCGACGCATCACCTCCGGGTCACCGACCCCGAGGGTCAGCGGATACAGCCGGGCCCGCGGCACCCGCTCGCGCATCTCCCCCAGGGCCGGCCACTGGAACGACGAGACGATCCACGCGAGGTCCGGGAAGCCGGCGACGACCTCGACCACCGCCGGCACCGCCGCGGGCGCCTTGATCTCGATGTTCACCTCGACACGCCCCTCGGCGAGCGCGAGCACCTCCGCGAGGGTCGGCACGCGCTCACCGCGTCCGGCATCCAGCGCCGCCAGCTGCGCGACGGTGAACCCGTCGACCGGGCCGCGCCCGTCGGTCGTGCGATCGACCGTGTCATCGTGCATCACCACCGGGACGCCGTCGGCGCTGAGCGCCACGTCCAGCTCGATGCCGTCGGACCCGTGCGCGATGGCCGCTGCGAACGCCGCGAGGGTGTTCTCGGGCCGTTCGATCGAGGCACCCCGGTGTGCGGCGACCGCGAATCGCGCCGTGGCGAGGCTCTCGGCCCCGGATCGATCGATCGCCGTCATGACATCTCCCGTCGGTCGAGGCGACGCGATGCGCGCCGCCCGGGCCACCACGCTCGGGAGTGACCCTGCCGGGACGGCGACGACGAGGTGACCGGCAGGTGAACGACGGTCGACGACCGGGAGGCCCGCGGCTACCCGGCCGGGAGGTGGCGGGCACCCCGCCCCGAGGTGTCACCGCAGCAGACCGCCCGCACGGGCGGCGGCGGTCGCGGCGGTGCGGGAGGAGACACCCAGCTTGGTGAAGATGTTCACCAGGTGCGACTTGACCGTCGCGTCGGTGATGAACAATCGTGCCGCGATCTCGCCGTTCGACAGCCCCTCCGCCACCAAGCGCAGCACCTCCACCTCACGCGGGCTCAGCCGAGGCTGCGGCGAACGCAGACGCGTGAGCAGGCGCCCCGCGATCGACGGGGCCAACGCGCTCTCCCCGGCGGCGGCGGCGCGGATGGCCGCGAGCAGATCCTCCGGCGGTGCGTCTTTGAGCAGGTAGCCGCTGGCCCCGGCCTCGACCGCGCCGAGGATGTCGCCGTCCGAGTCGTAATTGGTCAACACCAGCACCGCGGGGGCCCCGTCGACGGCACGGATGCGACGCGTCGCCTCGGCGCCCGTGGACACCGGCGCATCGGCGGCCCGGCCCCGAAGCCCGGTCGCCGCCGAGGACGCCCCGAACTGCAGGTCCATGAGCACCACATCGGGACGCAGCTCCTCGGCGGCGGACACCGCATCGACGGCGGTCGCCGCCTCACCGACCACCTCGACCCCCTCGTCGAGGGTGAGCATCGCACGAAGGCCCGCACGGACCACGGGGTGGTCGTCGGCGAGAAGGATGCGGATCACGTCTCCCCCACCCCCACGCCGTGCCGGGGGAGACGGACGACGACCCGCGCGCCCTCCCCCGGTGCAGAGACGACCTCCAGCGCCCCGCCCAGCTGGTCGACCCGTTCGCGCATCGCCCGCATTCCGAACGACGTCGACGCCCCCGCCGCGGCCACCGCACCCGGATCGAAGCCGCGCCCGTCATCACCCACCGCCAACAGCACACTGTCGTCGTCGGGGGCGGTCAGCGTGAGCGTCACCCGCGAAGGCTCCGCGTGCCGTGCCGCATTCGCCAAGGCACCCTGGGCGATGCGCAACAGGGCGATCTGCGCATCCATCGGCAGGTCGATGTCTTCGGTGTGCACATCGACCCGGAACGGGGCGTGGGACTGCTCGGCGCCCAGACGGTGCAACGCCGCACCGAGACCGTCGTCGAGTCTGCTGGGGGTGAGCTGCCGGATGATCTGACGCGTCTCGCGCAGACTGTCGGCGGCGGTCTCGCGCGCTAGACGCAGGTGCGCGGCCGACGGCTCGACGGCATCGCGTTCCGCCGCGCGCAGCAACATCTGGATGCTGGAGAGCCCCTGCGCGACGGTGTCGTGGATCTCCCGGGCGAGGCGGGCCCGCTCGGCCAGCGCCCCCTGCTCACGTTCGGTCTCGGCCAGTTGCGCCCGCGTGTGCAGCAGTTCGGCGAGCAGGCGATCCCGCTCGGCCGACTCCCGCCGGAGCGCCCGATAGGCCAGACCGATCAGCACCGCGACGGCGGCCGCCACGATCGGTCCGATCACCCCTCCGACGGTGAACCCGATGTGCATCCCCAGCGACACGATCGCCAAAGCCGCCGACACACCCACCGCGACGACGCCCCACACCCCCGGAAGCAGGTGCAGATACATGAAGAACAGCGGGAAGACCAGGAACGCCCCCTCCGGGGTCAGCCACACCAGGAACCCCCACAGGCCCGACAGCGCGGCCACCCACCCGAGCGCGAACGCCCCCGACACCGCGTGGACACCGCCCCGGGCCCACCCGGCACCCACGAGGTAGACGGCGATGAATCCACCCGCGACGATGAGCACCGCCGGCAGATGCGGCGCCCCCACCACGACGGCGCGCACGACGACGAACGCCGTCAGACCGACGAACAGGGCGTGCAGCCCGACGCGCAGGCCGACGAACACCGGGGTGAGGGTCGACGGGGGCATATCGCTTACAGGCTATGCGCGCCGGCCGGGACGGAGCATCCATCGAAAGTCGCACCGGGATCCCCCGCGTTCGAACCATGACGACGCGCGCCCGAACGAGGAGGGTGGATGGTGTGCCGCACCCGGCGGCGCAGGAGAGGATGCCCGTGTTCGTCGCCTGGCGGGAGTTGCGGTTCGCCCGCGGCCGATTCGTGCTCATCGGGGCCGTCGTGGCCCTCATCACCCTGCTGGTCGGGTTCCTCTCCGGACTGACCGGCGGCCTGGCGGCGCAGAACATCTCCGCCGTGCTGCAGCTGCCCGGAGACCGGATCGTGCTGCAAGAACCGACAAGCGGGTCGGCGAGCTTCGCGACCTCGACGCTCGACCCCGACACGATCGACACGTGGGAGCAGGCCGCGGGAGTGGAATCGGCCGTCCCGGTGGGTATCACCCAGTCGCGCGCGAGCGTCACCGGAACCGACGAACCCACCGGGGTCGCCCTCTTCGGGATGCCCACCGCCGACGCCGACAACGACACCAACGCCCTGCTGTCGCTGTCCCCGACCTCCGACGATGAGGTCGGCCTGTCCTCCGGGGCCGCCTCCGACCTCGGCGCCGACGTCGGCGACACGATCACCATCACCGGGAACGACTACACCGTCGCGTCGATCGGCGACGACCTCTGGTACAGCCACACACCCGTCATCGCCCTCACACCCGACGCGTGGGCGCAGGCGAATGCGGCCGTCGGCGGCACCGGGGAACCGACCGTGCTGGCCGTCAGCGGCACCGCCGACTGGACCGCCGTCGCCGCGCAGACCGACACCGTCGCCGACACCACGCTGACCAGCCTCACCGCCCTCGAGACCTTCCGGTCCGAGATCGGATCCCTCGCCCTCATGATCGCGATGCTCTTCGGCGTCTCCGCGCTGGTCGTCGGCGCATTCTTCACCGTCTGGACGATGCAGCGTGCCGGCGACATCGCCGTGCTGAAGGCACTCGGCGCGACCACCGGGTCGCTCGTGCGCGACGCCCTCGGTCAGGCCTTGGTCGTCCTGATCGCCGGAATCGGCGTCGGGATCGCCGCCGTGGTCGGGTTCGGGACCCTCGCCGGCCAGGCGCTGCCTTTCGTGATCAGCCCGCTCACCACGCTCGCCCCCGCCGTCGTCATGGCCCTCCTGGGGCTCGCCGGCGCCGCATTCGCGTTGCGCACCGTCACCACCGCCGACCCGCTGACCGCCCTGGGGAGCAACCGATGATCAACCTGCAGAACGTCACGCTCACCTTCCCCGACGGCGAGCGCCGCATCACCGCCGTCGACGGCGTCTCCCTGCGCGGCGAACCCGGCGTGGTCACCGGAATCACCGGCCCCTCAGGCTCAGGGAAATCGAGCATCCTCGCGCTGGCCGCCACCCTCATCCGACCCGACAGCGGACAGGTCCTGATCGGACGCGGTTCCGACGCCGTCGATGCCGCGACCCTTTCGGCGCGGGAGGCCACCACCCTGCGACGCGAACGCATCGGCATCGTGTTCCAGCAGTCGAACCTGCTGCCGGCCCTCACCGCGCGTGAACAGCTGCAGGTCATGGGCAGGCTCGGCGCCCGGACGCGCCCCCGACGCGACCGGATCGATGCGCGCGCGGCCGATCTGCTCGACGCGGTCGGACTCGCCGATCAGGCAGACAAACGCCCCCACCAGCTCTCCGGCGGGCAACGACAGCGTGTGGCGATCGCCCGTGCGCTCGTGCACGAGCCCGAGGTCCTGCTGATCGACGAACCCACCAGCGCCCTCGATCAGGAGCGTGGCGCCGAGATCCTGCGACTGATCGGCCGCCTCACGCACGACCGCGGCACGGCGACGCTGCTGGTCACGCACGACCTCGTCCACCGCGAAGCGCTCGACGAGCTGGTCACCGTCGTCGACGGCCGCGTGGAGGTGCCTGTTCGGGCGGTGTGACGCGGGAGGTCACACCGCCGGGAGGTGGCGGGCACCCCACGTGAGCTCGCGACGCTCCCCCGGCTCGAGCCAGATCAGGTCGACGCCCGAGTTCAACGCGTTCGGCGGCGCCGACATCGGCTCCAGCGCCACGGCCCGACCAACCCCGGTCGCCCCGGGGAAATCGCCCGGCGTGAACACCTGCAACCAGCGGAACTCCGGATCGGCCCACACCTGCGTCGCCGACCCGTCGGGGGCATCCAGTCGCGCGATCTCCCCCGGCTCGTCCCGGTTCGCGAGCATCCCGTACGCGACGTTCAGATCGGCCCCGGCGAGGGAACGCCCCTGCCGCAGGTCGAACTCGCCCGGCGTGACCTCCCGCTCGGCGACGGGGTTCAGCCGCTCATCGAGCTCGAGCCTGACCCCGGCATCGACGTGGAGGGTCAATTCGTCGGTCGGCACCTCGCCGACACGGAAGTACGGGTGCGCACCGACCGCCCACGGGGCGGGCGCATCCGACCGGTTGCGGACACCGTGGGTCACCGAGAAGCCATCGTCCTCGAGCGCATAGGTCACCGACGTCTCCAACAGGAAGGGCCACCCGTGCTGCGGGTGGATCGTCGCCCCGAGGCTCATCACCTCGTCGCTGCGATGCCGCAGCGTGTAGGCGGTGTTGCGGAGGAGCCCGTGGATGGCGCCGCCACGGGCCACATCGGTCACATCCAGCTGCTGGGTCTTCCCGTCGAGCTGCCAGCGGGCATCCGCGACCCGGTTCGGCCACGGCGACAGGACGATGCCGCACCCGTGGGAGGGCAACGCATCCGTGCCGACGGTCTCGGTGATGCGGACGCCGCGCACCCTCACCTCGCGCAGCACAGCGGCCAATGCGCTGGCCTCGACCCGCACCGTGCCGTCATCGAGCACGAACTGTTCGCCCAGGATCTCTGTCACGCCGACCAGCCTAGAAGCTCCCGGGCGACGCCGATCACGCTCCGCCCGCATCCGCAACCCCTCGCGCCGGGCGGCCGTCACGCACTTGAGTGGACTCCGAAGCCACGACGAGAAGGAGGCCACCATGAGCACGGACGAGTCGAAGCACCCCCACGACGACCACAGCGCCGCACCCGGCACCCACCAGGGCTCGCGCGGAGCCGGATCGGAGTCGCCCGAGGAGGGCGAAGCGGCCATGGAAGCCGCCGAAGACGCCACCCTCGACGACAAGGACTGACCCGCCCCGCGCCGCTCCGCGCCGCACACTTCCGCTCCGCGCCGCACTGCCCGCCCCGTCCCGCGCTGAACACCTCCGCTCCACAGTCAGAACCTGCGGATCCCTCCGCATCGCCACCCACGGTTCGTGACCGCGGAGCCGAGTGACCCGGAGGTTCGCGACGAACTTCCGGGCTCCACAGTCGACAGCTGCGGGTCCCACGCGCATGCACCCGCGGTTCGTGACCGCGGAGCGGAGGGACGTCGCAGATTCCGACTGCGGAGCCGAGTGGCGTCGAGAGTCCTGGCTACAGGCCCCCACGCTCCGCGGTCGTGAACTGCGGGTCCGTCATCCGCGAACCCGCGGTTCGTGGCTGCGGAACGGAAGTGCGTTGCGGTCCGTGGCTGCGGAACGGAAGTGCGTTGCAGATCGTGACGGCGGAGCGGGGGGATGCCGCAGATCGTGACGGCGGAGCGGGGGCGCGGGATGTGGCGATCAGCGGTGGAGGTGGGCGCGCTGGCCTTCGCGGTCGAAGACCATGATGAGCTCGGCGGGCGCGTCGATCGCCGCCATCGCGTGCGGGGTCATCGTGGAGAACTCCGCCGCCTCCCCCTCCCCGACCTCGATGCGTCGCTCGCCGAGCTGCAGCATCACCCGGCCCTCGAGCACGAGGAACCAGTCGTGGCCGGGATGCACGCGCGGCGCGGGCAGATCGGACTCCGGTTCCAGGCGCAGCTTCATCGCCATGGTGCGGCCGTCGACGCGGTTCAACGCCCACGTCGTGCGCCCGCCGGAGCGGTGCTGGGTGGGTCGGATGACGACATCGTCATCGTCGTCGGCGTGGAACAGCGCATCCAGACTCACCTGGAGCGCTTCGGCCAGCGGCACCAACACATCCAGGCTCAGCGTGCGCTTCCCCGTCTCCATGCGGCTGATCGTCGAGGCGCTCAGATTGCTGCGCTCGGCGATCTCGTCGAGGGAGTAGCCGAGGGTGGTACGGATGCTGCGCAGCCGAGCGCGCGCGAGCTGTTCGACATCGGAGGTCGCCATGTGTCCATCATGATCCGGACTTGCGAATAGCGCAAGGGCTCATCCTGATACCGCCAGAGCGACGTACGCTGGCGACATGGGCCACCACGACTCCGACCACCACGCGCACCCGCGGCGCGAAGCCGACCATCAGCACGAGCATGACCACGGGCACGGGCCGTCAATGGGCCGACGCGTCGACGTCGCCGTCATCGGCGGGTCCGCGGCGGGCCTCGCCGGCGCCCTGCAGCTGGCCCGGCAGCGCCGATCCGTGATCGTCGTCGACGACGATTCGCCACGGAACGCGCCCGCCGAACATATGCACGGCTACCTCGGCCGCGAGGGGACCCCGCCCGCCGAACTCCGCGCGATCGGGCGGGACGAAGTCCGCTCCTACGGCGGAGAGGTGCTCACCGGGCGCGTCCTCGACGTGCGGCGCGAAGACGACAGACTCCGCGTCGCGCTCACCGGCGGAAGCTCGCTGCTCGCACGCCGCGTGCTCGTGGCCACCGGCATCACCGATGAACTCCCCGACATCCCGGGACTGCGCGAACGGTGGGGGCGCGAGGTCATCCACTGCCCGTTCTGCCACGGATGGGAGGTGCGCGACCGGCGGGTCGTGCAGATCGCCACCACCCCGATGGGTCTGCATCCGACGCCGCTCGTGCGCCACCTCACCGACCGGCTCACCGTCGTCGTCCACGACGCGACCGGCATCGACCCGGATGCGCTGCGGACACTGGAAGCATCGGGCGTCCCCGTCGTCGACGCTGCCGTACGACGCATCGCCGACACCGCAACCGACACCGCCACCGACACCGCGCTCGGCATCGAGCTCGAGGACGGCACCCGTCTCGTGGCCGACGCGATCCTGGTCGGCTCGCGCTTCCATGCTCGTGTCGGCATGCTCGCCGGCGTGGGCCTGTCGGCCACCCCCCACCCGAGCGGCCTCGGCGAGACCCTCACGGTCGACGCGACCGGTGCCACCGCCGTTCCGGGCGTCTTCGCGGCGGGCAACGTCGTCGACCCGAGCATGCAGGTCCTGCCGTCGGCGGCGAACGGCAGCATGGTGGGCGCGCACATCGCGTTCAGCCTCGCCCACGAAGACCTCGCCGCCGGCGCCCGCCCCTCCGCCGGCGAGGAGGACTGGGACGCACGGTATGCCGAGGAGCGCATGTGGAGCGGCAACCCCAACGGCACGCTCATCGCCGAAGTGTCCGACCTCACCCCCGGCCGGGCTCTCGACGTCGGCACCGGCGAAGGGGCGGATGCGCTGTGGCTCGCCGAGCAGGGCTGGACCGTCACGGCATCCGACGTCTCCTCGCGGGCGCTTCGCCGTCTCGACGAGGAAGCCGCCCGCCGCGGCGTCGAGGTGCGCACCCTGCACGCCGACGCGAACAGCATCCGCCCGTACGGGGGGGAGCGCTTCGACCTCGTGTCGCTGCAGTACGGGTCATTCCCCCGCACGCCCGAGGGCCGCGGCCTGCAGAGCCTGCTCGACGCGGTCGCCCCCGGTGGCACCCTGCTCGTGGTCGCACACGACCTGGCGTGGGCGCAGGAGGAGGTCGATCCGGCCGAGACCACGCGCATGTTCGACCCGGAGGCCTTCGTCGGCGTCGCACGCTTCATCGCCGCCCTCGACGCCGACGGTGGATGGCGCGTCGACGTGCACGAGACCCGGCCCCGGCCGGCCGGCGCGGTCAGTGACCACCACGTCGACGACGTCGTGCTGCGCGCGGTGCGCGTCGGCTGACACGGACCGGCGCGAACACGACGTGCGCGCTCAACCGTTCGCGCGGCGCCGGACGCGAGCACCGACCAAAGACGTGACAGAGTAGAAATCTCTGTCTGGTACGACGGAGTGTCTGTCTTCTCTGCGGGCTTCTTTCTATGGGGGTTTCATGCGTCTTTCGGTGATCGGGTGCGGGTACCTGGGTGCGGTGCATGCCGCGGCGATGGCGTCGATCGGTCACGAGGTGGTCGGGATCGATGTCGACGAGCGGAAGATCGCGTCGTTGTCGAAGGGTGACGCGCCGTTCTTCGAGCCGGGACTGCAGGAGATCCTCACCGAGGGGATCACGTCGGGACGGTTGACCTTCACCACCGACATGTCCGCAGCGAAGGGCGCGAAGGTCCACTTCATCGGGGTCGGCACCCCGCAGCAGTCCGGTGGATACGCCGCCGACCTCACCTACGTCAACGCCGCCGTCGACGGGCTCCTGCCCTACCTCTCCGAGGGTGACCTGGTCGCGGGCAAGTCGACCGTGCCGGTGGGCACCGCCGCGAACCTCGCACCCCGCGTGGCCGAAACCGGTGCGACGCTGGTGTGGAACCCGGAGTTCCTCCGCGAAGGGTGGGCCGTGCAAGACACCGTCGACCCCGACCGGCTCGTCGCCGGCGTCCCCTCCGAAAACGGTCACCCCACCGCCGAGGGCGAACGCTGCGCCGCCGTGCTCCGCGAGGTCTACCACACCGCCATCGCCAAGGACACGCCCTTCATCATCACCGACTACGCCACCGCCGAGCTCGTGAAGGTCTCCGCCAACGCGTTCCTCGCGACGAAGATCAGCTTCATCAACGCCATGGCCGAGATCGCCGAAGTCACCGGCGCCGACGTCACCACCCTCGCCGACGCGATCGGCCACGACGCCCGCATCGGCCGGAAATTCCTCGGCGCCGGCATCGGCTTCGGCGGCGGATGCCTCCCCAAAGACATCCGCGCGTTCTCCGCCCGCGCCGAAGAACTCGGCAAAGGCGAATCGGTCGCGTTCCTCCGCGAAATCGACGCGATCAACCTCCGCCGCCGCGACCGCGCCGTCGACCTGACCGTCACCGCCCTGGGCGGCACCGCCTACGACAAGAACATCACCGTCCTCGGCGCCGCCTTCAAACCCCACTCCGACGACATCCGCGACTCCCCCGCCCTCGACGTCGCCGTCCGCCTACACGGCCTCGGCGCGAACGTCACCGTCACCGACCCCGCCGCAATCGAAAACGCCCGCCGCATCCACCCCCAACTCACCTACGTCGAAGACCGCGACCAGGCCCTCACCGGAGCCGACGCCGTCATCGTCGTCACCGAGTGGGACGAATGGCGCCGCCAGCTCGACCCGGAACACGCCGCCACCCTCGTCGCCGGCAAAATCATCATCGACGGCCGCAACTGCCTCGACGCCACCGCCTGGCGAAACGCCGGATTCACCTACCACGGCATGGGCCGCCCCTGACCGGCACCGGGGATCGTGTGCACGGCGGGTCGGCTACCCCCGCACGCGGCGGCGGGCCGCCATCGTCACGCCGACGGCCATGAGCCCCAGCGCGGCTACGAGCACCCCGAACGCCGGGCTCTGCCCCGTGGCGGCCAGCACCGGCTCACCGTTCTCCGCCGCTCCGGCATCCGATGCGGGTGCATCGGGAACCGGTGCGACGTACTCGACGGTCTCCACCTCGAACGTCGTCTCGGTGACGACGGTCTCGAAAGCGATCGCCGTCCTGCCCTCGACGGCGAGCGCGGCGGCGAGCGGGGAGCCGGTGAGATCGGCCGCACCGGTGACGTAGGACACGGTGCACACCATGGTCGATCCCGGCTCGAGCGTCGAGGTGTCGCGATCGCAGCCCTCCACCTGGAACGGCACCTCTTCTCCGACGACGACCGCGAGGTCGACCAGGGTCACGGTTCCGGTGTTGCCGACCCCGATCGAGGCGCGCACGAGATCCCCGGGCTCTCGCGGTGCGTCCGAAACCACCTCGACGGCCAGCGCCAGGGCGGGGGCGGGCAGGACCGTGAGTGTCGTCGCCGCGGCGTCGGACACCGCCGACCCGGCCGGCGGGAGAGCCGAACGGAGGCCGGCGCCTCCACCATGACCGCGACCACGGGGACATCCTCGACGGCGAGGCCGCCGCCGTCGGGATCACCGACGTCCCCATCGGGCAGCTCGATGGTCACCGATCCATCGTCGCCACCGGCGTCACCACCGTCACCCGGGTCGGTCGGGGAGTCATCCCCGACCAGGTCGCTCGAAACCCCCGGCTCCCCGAGATGTGTGGTTTCGGCGACACCCACGCCGGCCGACTCCCCCTCCGGAGGGGGAGCATCCGCCTGCGCGGGCGAGGCACCGAGCAGACCCGCGAGGAGTCCGGCGACGAGGGCGATTCCGACAAGGGGCTTTCGTGGGCGCGCGGAGAAACGGCGCTGCTGCATGGCGTACTCCCAGTGACAGCGAGCTCGCGGTTATCCCCAAATTCGACGCAATGCTCGAACGTGACCCTCGACCGGAAGGTCGGGGGCGATTTTTTTGTAGTGTCCGATCGTGACGCGCCTGTAAACAGCATTCGACGTGTCCGTGACAGCGTCTTCGCGTGTGCCCCGCCCCCGATTCGAGCGCGTCACCCCGCACTGGTATGTGTGGACGGTGACCCCCGCCTCCCGAAGAGCCCCCCGTTCGATCAGCGTCGGCCTCGCCGCGCTCCTTGCCCTCACCGCGTGCACCGCGTTCCCCCCGGACGACCAGGCGGCCCCGGCTGCCACCGCCACCCCCGGCACCGACACCTCCGACACCCCCGACACCCCCGAGGTGTCGATGGAGATGCCGGAACCGGACGCCACCCCCACCCCGACGCCCACGCCGACCGGTCCGGCACCGACCGTGCCGGACGCGTCGCCGTGGATCGGGCCCGCACCGGTCCCCGCCGACGACGCGCAGCCGTGGACCGGCGACGATGTCGACACGGTCATCGACCTGATCGACGAAGACCTCGAGACCGGCATCCACGCGCACGATGACGTCGCCTACCTCGACAGTGAGGTCGGCGAACTCTCCTTCGCGTTCGCGGACAGCTCGGTCACGAAAGACCAGCCCTTCACCTTCGTCGAGGCTTCATCGATCGACGGACTCCTCCATTTCGAGGTCTCGGCCGGCCACAAGAACAGCTCGACCCCCGCCGACTGGTTCACCCAACAGGTCGGCACCAACACCGTCAACGACGGACTCGGTTTCCACAGCGCGACCGGACGCTCGCCGAAGGACCTCCACTACGCCTTCTGCGGCGACCTCACCTTCCGCGCCTACGACGACGCGACGACCACCGCCTGCCTCGGCCAGGGGCACACCGGGTTGGACAACGACTGGTGGTTCGGCGGGCCGGACTTCGAGGTGATCGGCGGGCACCTCTGCCACATCGACGCCACCGCCGCGAACGACGAGGATCGTGGGCTGGCAGCGTGCGTCCTGCCCACATCGGTCGCGAACGAATTCACCGTCACGACGACATCGACGCACGCGAACTACGTGACCACGTACAGCCCCAAGCTCGACACGGCACTCTCCGAGAGCATCGAGACGCGCACGGTCGCTCAGAACCTGGTCGACTCCCTGTACGAGAAGGACCTGATCTCGAAGACGGAGAAGACGGCCCTGGATGTCGCGATCAGAGCTCTGCCCGACACGACGATCACCGCTGAGCTCCCCACGGGGTGGACGTTCCACTGCGACGACGCCTGCGCGAACGAGGATCAGTTCGCCATCAGCGATGGACAGATCTGGGCCGGTGCGCGCGCGTCGGACGCCTACTCGTCCTGGCTGTGGGCCGATGTCCTCCCGAGCGACCTGAAGAAGGACCTCAACAACACCTCGATCAACGCCACCGCCGGTCGTCACGGCACCACGGATGTCGCGGAGTGGATGACCGACCAGGTCGGCGACGGCGGGATGATCGGGATGGGCAGCGGCAACGGCACCAAGACACCGGGGTCGCTCAACTTCGCGTTCTGCGGCACGCTCGACCCCGACGGTGTCGACTCACACGTCGACCACAATGTCTGCCTCGGCCAGGGTCACACCGTCGCCGACGACGCGAACAACTGGTGGGTCGGCGGCGAGGACTGGATCGATGTCGGATCGATGTCCACTCAGGACGCGCTCCAGATCATCCACAAGGGCTGGCTCCGCCACCTCATCGAGTTCGCCTCAGAAGGCGGGGAGGTGCGCATGCTCCTCCACCGCGAGAGTCTGACGGCCATCATCACCATGGAGACCAACGCCTCCGACAGCATCCTTGTCGACAACATGATGATCGTCGCGGGCGTCGAGGTCTTCGCGGAACGCGATTGACCATAGGTGGCGGGGTGCGCGCGTCTCGCGCTCCCCGCCACCAGGTCACCTCGGGCCGGTGTGTGCGCGTATTCAGGCTGCGACAGCCTTCCGGGGCCGAGTACGAGCCGGTCGGCCCCGCTCAGCCTGAGTTGTGGCGCGTCAGCCGCGCGGTGCACCGGAGTCCTCGTCGTCGGCCCCCGGGTGATCCGCGGGCTCGTCGAGGTCCTCGTCCTCGTCGGTCGCTGCGTGGACCTCGGCGGTCGCTGCGTGGACCTCCTCGGTCGCTGCGTGGTCCTCGTCGGTCGCTGCGTGGTCCTCGTCGGTCGCTGCGTGGACCTCGTCGGTCACTGCGTGCTCGGTCGAACCCGAGCTGGTCTCGCTCGAACCCGAGGCGGCGGCGAGGCCGTCGGGGCGGATGAGCTCGCGCACCTCGGCCATGAAGCTCGTCATCTGCTGCTGCTGCCAACGCAGCTGACGGGTGCGGTCCTCGGCGTCGCGCAGCACGTCGTTGCTGTGCCCGGTGACGGTGTCGACGATCTTCTGGGCCTTCTCGCGTGCCCGGTCGATCGTCTGCTGGGCCTTGACCCGCGCATCCGCCTCGATCTGCTGTGCCTGAGCGCGCATGAGCCGCTCGTAGTCCTCGGCCTTGTTCGAGATGCGCTGGGCGTGCTCGAGGGATGCCGCGACCTGGGCGTTGGCATCCGAGGTGATGCGCTCGGCGTGGGAGACGGCCTGGTTGTGGAGCACGAGGAATTCCTGCTGGGCGTCGTCCTGGCGCCGCGTCAGGGTCTCCTCGAACTCGAGCACGCGCGCGTTCATCTCCCGCACGGCCGCCTCGGCCTCCGCACGCATGTCGGTGGTCTCACGCGTGACCATCGCGCGCAGCGCCGCGGCACCCTTCTCGGCCTCGGAACGGATCGTCTCGGCCTCGCGTTCGGCCTGCAACACCTTCTCGGTGGCATGCGCGGCTTCGCGTTCGATGCGCGCTTCGTGCGCCGTGTACTCGGTGTCGATGCGGAGCCGGTTCTGATCAGAGTCGTGCTGCGCCTTCTCGACGATCGTCGCGGCATCCTTCTTCGCCTCGGCGCGCACCTGCTCGGCCTGCTCGCGTGCGGCCTCCAGCAGACGCTCGGCCTGCGAGGCGGCGTTGCGGATCAGCAGGCTCGCCTGCTCTTCGGCCACGCGCAGCACCGCCTCGAACTGCTCGCGGTCGTTCGCCACGCCCTCTTCGATCGGGGTGCCGGCAAGCTCCGCCGTCAGCGCGGTCACCTTGGTCTCGGCCTCGCCCAACTGCGCGGTGGCGGCGGCGAGGTCGGCCTCGAGCTGGGCGCGACTTTCTTGCTGCTCGGTGCGCAACGCGTCGAGGGCGGCGGCATTCTCGGCGACGAGCTTCTCGATCTCGGCCTGTTGCTCGGCACGCATCTCATCGAGCGAGTCCCGACGGGACTGCTCCGTGGCCGCGAGCTCGTTCTGGTAGCGGTCCACCCGCGCCGACAGCTCCGCGATCGCCTCATCGACCTCGCGCCGCTCGTATCCGCGGAAGGCGACCGTGAACGAATTCCCCCCCTCGTGCCCGCCTCCGCCTCCGGAATTCTGGGCGGACAGGAGTTCGTCGAATGCGTCGGTGCGGGCGTCGTCGGACATACGGGACCTTCCAGCGAGGGTGGGGGGCGCCGGCGTCGCGGCCGGCTCCTCCACCTTGCCTCATCGACCCTCGGCTTCGCCGATGAGATTTCTATGAGATCTCCCCTGGTGGGTGCCGGCATCGATGAATGCCATCAAACTTTGTCTTTTCTCGGCGAATCCCATGGTTTACCTATGGGAAACATAAGAAAGCGGGTGTGAAACGCGGATCCCTAGCGTGGCCGACGCACCGACCTGCTCCATCGTGCTCCACCGAAGGTGCTCCCCCCATTGGATTCGCAGGAAGAGGACCGCCGTGAAGGCTCCCGGCTCTGCGCGCTGGCGCGCGCTCGCCACTGTTCCCGTCATCGCAGCACTGCTGCTCCCGACCGCCCCCGCGGTCGCGGCGACCCCCACCGAGGCGGTGATCACCTCCGCAGACCCGGTCGCTGCCGCCCTCGACGCCGGCAGCCTGCCCGACCCGCTCGACTACGGGCCGTACGCCACGAGCACCCTCCAGGAGACCAAGCTCGGCACCGTCGACCTCCAAGAGCCCAACTCCAGCGGCGACGCCCCCGACCCCGGCACCTCCCAGGCGGCCGAGACCATCGAGATCCGCGGCGCGCTTTACGCCCCCGCCGACCGCGCCGAGCCGTCACCGCTGATCGTGCTCGTGCACGGCAACCACAGTTCGTGCGACGAAGGTCAGGACCGCGCGACGATCTCGTGCGAGCAGTTCAAGCGCAACGAGGCCGGCTACGCCTACCTCGGCGAGAACCTCGCCAGCTGGGGCTACACCGTCTTCTCGGTCTCGCAGGACCAGATGATGATGCGTCAGGACGGCTGGGCTGGTAAGGGCATGCACCAGCGTCGCCTGCTGATCGCCGGGACCCTCGACGCCCTGAGCGCCGCGAACGAGCCCGGCGGCCTGCCCGTCGACGAGCACACCACCATCGGCACGGCCCTGGCCAGCACGCTGGACATGGAGCGCATCGGCCTCATGGGCCACTCCCGCGGCGGTGATGCGGTGACCAGCTTCATCGACTACAACCGCACCCGCACCGACGGTCCGCGCTACCCCCTGCGCGGTGTCATCTCCCTGGCCCCCGTCGACTACGAGCGCAAAGCGCCCTACGGCACGCCGTACATGACGATCCTCCCCTGGTGCGACGGCGACGTGTCGAACCTCCAGGGTGCGCGGATGTTCGAGCGCAGCCAGTACATCAACGGCGACAACCCGTTCCCCTCGATCCAGGTCTCCCACCTGGGGGCGAACCACAACTGGTACAACACCGTCTGGTTCGCCGACGGGCAGGACGGCACCACCGGCGGCGACGCGGCCTGTGGTGACAGCCGCCCCTCGCGCGACGACCGCGTCTCGGAGACCAACCTGCGCCTGAGCGGTGCGGCCTCCTACGACCCGTCGTCTTACGTCATCGACAACTCCGACACCTTCAACCCGGAGGTCAACACCAAGATCTCCGCCGACCCCGACCTCATGGGTGCGCAGGAGAAGCTCGGCCAGGCCACGATGGCCGCGTTCTTCCGGCGCTACGTCGGCGGTGAAGGCGCCTTCGAGCCGTACATGACCGGCGCCCTGTCCGAGACCGACTCCCACCTGCAGATCCCCGCCTCGGCCTGCCCCGACATCACCCCGGGAGACCTGGCGATCGACTGCTCGGAGCGCGTGTCGACGACGTACTTCGCGCCCTCCGACGAGCGCATCGACGTCATCCGACCCGAGATCGAGAACCCGCTCACGCTCAACGCCCTCGGCGGCGCGCTCACGGGCACCGGTTTCGCCAACCCCTACCTCGCCGACGGCGGTGTGCTTCCCCAGCCCACCCCGGAGAGCGGGTTGGACTGGTGCAACCCGGAGCCCGACCAGTTCGCCCCGCGCGTGCTGAGCATCGAGGGACTCCCGACCGCGGCCAAGCCCTGTCCGTTGCCGAACGCCGACGCCGTCGGCGGTCAGAACGGCACCCGTGAGAACTCGCCGATCAACCACTCCTACGGCCGTCAGCTCGCGCTGGCGTGGGAAGACGGGCAGCAGGCCACGCTCACGGCGCAGATCCCGGATGCCTCGAAGGACGTCTCCGGAATGACCGCGCTCGCGCTGAACGCCGACGTGAACTTCTTCGATCTGCGCAACCCCGGCGCGGTCTCGCGCGAAGAGGACGACCCGAAGACCGACGTGATGTGGAACCCCGCCGCGTCGACGCAGGACTTCGAGATCGTCCTCACCGACACGTCGGGTGCCTCCGCCTCCGTCGCCGCCGGTGACCCGCGCTGGGGTAACGCCCTGCACATGTCCACGGGAGACCAGACCCGGTACACGCACGTCGTGTTGGAGCAGATCCGGGTTCCGCTGACCGCGTTCGACGGCGTCGACGTGTCGTCGCTGGCCTCGCTGGAGCTGCGCTTCGGCGGCGAGGGAATGCCGTCGTCGGGTTCGATCCAGGTCGCCGACGTGCGCTTCCAGGAAGCCGCCACCGACGCACCGCTGATCCTCTCGGACGGCACCACCCCGAACGCCGGCGCCGGCTACGGTGCCCCCACCTCGGGTCCGGACCCGGCGGTGTTCCTCACCGAGACCGACATCACCCCGGGCGAGCTGGCACTGCCCGACACGGTGGCCGACACCGCCGCGAACGTGACGTGGGTCGTCGACGACGACGGGGCGCAGTGCCCCGAGGCGAGCTTCACGAGCATCCAGGACGCCGTCGACCACGCCTCGCCGTGGGACACCATCGTGGTGTGCGAAGGCACGTACGAGGAGTCGTCGACCCCGGTCGACAGCCCGCGCGTACCCGTCGCCGACGGTGCGATGAACGGCCTCACGATCGCCAAGCCCCTGAAGATCAAGGGCGCCGGCGCCGACAAGGTCACGATCATGCCCGACCAGAGCATGACGACCCTCGCCGGCTCGACCCCGTTCCTGCGTGACGGCGGCGGCAACGTGATCACGGTCTCGCGGCAGTCGCTCGGGTCGACCGACACCAATGAACTGTTCGTCGACATCTCGGGGGTGACGGTCACCTCGGGCTCCGTCGCCGCCGAGGCCGGCATCGCGTTCCTGAACACCGCAGGGCGCGTGTCGGAGAGCATCGTCGGCCCGATCATCGCCGGTGACGGCCCGCACGGGTGGGGCATCGTCAAGACCAACCACCTGCAGGGTGCCGGCGAGGGCACCGTCGAGACCGAGGTCACCGTCGCCGACAGCGTCGTGACCGGCTACGCGGCCGGCGGCATCCTGTTCGACGGCGGCCGCGGCGCCGACGGCGACCCGGCCAACGACGTCGACGCCGGCATCCGCCAGCTCGGCTACGTCAGCGGCACCGTGGTCTCCGGATCGGACGCCGACGGTCAGGTCGGTGTGGTCTACACCCACGGCTTCGACGGGTTCATCGACGGCAGCCGCGTGTTCGGCAACCCCGGTGGCAACGTGCTCCTCATCGAGGCGCCGGAGGTCGCGGTGGGGACGGTCGTCGAGACCGCGGAAGGCGGCGACGCGCCGACCGGCGTCGGAGCCACCGTCGACGAGGCGCCCACCGGCGCGATCATCGACCCGGGCGCGGGCCTCGAGCTCGATCCGGGTGAGGAAATCGCCCCGCTGGTGCGCGCGATCGACGACTTCGCGGTCGGCTCGGTCACGCTGCACGCCGACGGTGAGCCGGTCGCGACCACCACCACCTCGCCGTACGCCTTCACGTGGGCGCCGACCGAGGACCAGGCCGGAACCGATGTGGAGCTGACCGCCGTGGTCACCGACGCATCGGGCCAGTCGACCACCTCGGCCGCGTATGTCGTGTCGGTCACCGGCGACGACTCCGGTGACGGAGGAGACGGCGGCGACGGAGGAGACGGCGGCAACGGAGGCGACTCGGGTGACGGGGGCGACTCCGGAGACGGCGGGGACTCCACCGCGACCGTGTCGCTGTCGGCCTCCTCGGTCGAAGCCGGGCGCACCGTGACCGTGTCGGGTGCGGGCTTCGCCCCGGGCGACAGCCTGCGGGTCGAGCTGCACTCCACGCCGCAGGTGCTCACGAGCGTCGACGCCGGCACCTCCGGGGCCTTCCGCACCACCGTGACGATCCCGGCGTCGACCGACCCGGGTGAGCACAGCATCCGCATCTACTCCGGAGACACCCTGCTGGCCTCGGCCGATCTCGAGGTCACCGCCACCGGCGACCTCGCCGTCACCGGCGGGACGCTGTGGACGGCGGGCATCGTGCTCGGCGTGCTGCTGGTCATCGTGGGCGCGGCGATGCTCGTCATCCGCCGCCGCACCGCGATGAGCTAAGCGGCTGTCACGACGAAGGGTCCGGGTGATCGCCCGGGCCCTTCGTCGTTCGCGCGGGGGCGCTACGGTGGAGGGGCACCCGTCCGGCACCCACGAGGAGTCCCCGCCATGAACCGTCCCCTCGGAGTCACCCTCGTCGCGATCGTCGCCTGGCTGATCGGTTTCTTCCAGATCATCGGCGCGATCTTCGGCATCCTCGGCGGACTGCTCATCACCCCGTCGGCCCTCCTGGCCTGGATCAGCCTCGCGGTCGGCATCATCACGCTGCTCGTGGGCGTCGGCCTGTGGCGCGGCAACAACACCGCACGCACCGTCGCGACGATCGTGTTCGTCATCAACATCGCCCTCGAGATCATCGGGATCTTCAACGGCGAGGGCCTGTTCACGGCCATCTTCGGCTCGGTGCTCCCGATCATCGGCCTGCTGCTGCTCTACACCAGTTCCGCCAGCCGCTACTTCCGCGCGTAGCCGGTCGCGGCCCGCGTCGCACCCCGGCCGGCGTCGCGAACTCCTCACATTCGGGCCTCTAGATGCACCTCCCCGGCAGACCGTTCCTCCGCGTCCGCTCTTGAGGAGGTGCGAACCGACGCCACCTCACCAGGGGGTTGTCAACATGAATCTATGCGCTTAGACTCCTGGAGGTCGTCAGAATTTATGCGCTTAGATCCATCGGAGGATCAGCCGCGATTCAAGGAGGAAGACGTGAAGTTCAAGACCGTTCTCGGAGGTGTCGCGGTCCTCACCGCCGCGTCCCTCGCGCTCACCGCCTGCGGCCGCGCGGAGGACGCGGCATCCGGCCCGTCCGACGCTGTCTCGCTCGACGGCTCCCCCGCCGAGGGCACGATCACCGTGTGGGCCATGGGCGCCGAGGGTGAAGCCCTCCCCGAATTCGTCGAGGCGTTCGAAGAAGCCAACCCCGACGCGACCGTCGAGGTCACCGCGATCCCGTGGGATGCGGCGCACAACAAGTTCCAGACCGCGATCGCGGGCGGCACCACGCCGGACGTCGCGATGATGGGGTCGACCTGGATGGCCGACTTCGGCGACGCGTTCGCGACCGTTCCCGCCGAGGTCGACACCACAGACTTCTTCCCGGGCGCCCTCAGCACGACCGAGTTCGACGGGCGTGCGGCCGGTGTGCCGTGGTACGTCGACACCCGTGTGCTCTATTACCGCACCGACCTCGCCGCCGACGCCGGATGGGACGAGGCGCCCACCACGTGGGATGACCTGAAGCAGATGGCCTTCGACCTGCAGACCGAGGCCGGCACCGACTGGGGTATCCGCCTCCCCGCCGGCAACGACGCCTTCCAGGGCTCGATGTGGATGCCGTGGTCGGCCGGGGCCGAACTCACCGACGGCGACGCCTGGACACTCGACACCCCGGAGATGGCGACGGGCCTGGAGTATTACCAGAGCTTCTTCACCGAGGGGCTGGCCGACCCGAACGCCGACTTCTCGTCGGGGGCGACCGAGTCGGAGTTCGTCGCGGGCATCTCGCCGATGGTCGTGGAAGGACCGTTCCTGCGCGGATCGCTCGAACTCGCCGCCGGTGAGGAATTCACCGAGCAGTACGCCACAGCGGTCCTGCCTGCCGAGGAGGAGTCGGTGTCGTTCAGCGGCGGCGCGAACCTCGTGGTGTTCGAGGGGAGCGACAACGCCGAGTCGGCGTGGAAGCTCGTGGACTGGCTGAGCCAGCCGGAGACCCAGGTGGCCTTCTACGACCTGACCGGAGACCTCCCCGCCGCCCAGTCGGCATGGGAGGATCCGACCCTCGCCGACGACGCGAGTCTGGAGACCTTCGGCACGCAGCTCGAGACCGCGAAGGCGCCCCCGGTGACCACGAGCTGGGTGCAGGTGGCGGCGAAGGGCGACCAAGCCCTCGAACAGCTGCGCCGTGGCGACGGGGACGTCGCCGAGGTCCTTGCCACCCTCCAGGCCGACGCCGACGCCATCGGCCTGGAGTGACCTGACCCATGTCGACCTCCACTCTCGTCGCTCCCGGAGCCCGCACGGGCTCCGGGAGCCCGGGGACCCGCAAGGGCGGCCTGCACGACCGGCAACGCAAGCGTCAGGCACTCGTCGCCTGGGGCTTCGCGCTGCCCTTCGTCGCCGTCTTCGCCGTGTTCATGCTGTTCCCGATCATCGGGTCCTTCGCGATGTCGTTCACCGACTTCACCTCGCGCGACATCCAGAGCCCGTTCGCGGTCAACGTGGTGTGGTTCGAGCAATACCTCACCCTCTTCCAGGACCCCCGCTTCCTCACGTCGATGCGGGTCACGGCCGTGTTCGTCCTCGTCGGCATCCCGCTGACGATGATCGTCGCCCTCGCCCTCGCTCTCGCCCTCAACAGCGGACGCGGCAAGATCGTGTCGTTCTTCCGCGTCGGCTACTACGCCCCGGTCGTCACGAGCATCGTCGCCGTGGCCGTCGTCTGGCGATACATCCTCCTGCCGGACGGACTGCTCAACTCCGCGCTCGCCGTCGTCGGCATCGACGGGCCCAACTGGCTCAATGACACCACCTGGGCCCTGCCGTCGCTCATCGCCATGGCGGTCTGGCGCAACGTCGGCACGCTCATGATCATCTTCCTCGCCGGGCTCCAGGCCGTCCCCGAAGACGTCAATGAAGCCGCGACGATGGACGGTGCCTCCTCATGGCGACGACTCGTCTCGGTCACGCTGCCGCTCCTGCGCCCGACCCTGCTGCTGGGTGCCGTGCTGATCTCGGTCGGCTACCTGCAGTTCTTCGAGGAGGCGTTCGTGATGACCCGCGGCGGCCCGCTCGACTCGACCCTGTCGGTCGCCTACTACACATACCAGCAGTTCGGGTTCGGCGAATACGGCCTGGCCTCCGCCGCCAGCTACGTGCTCTTCCTCGCGATCGCGCTGTTGAGCCTGCTGCAGTTCCGTCTGCTCCGATCGAAGGACTGAACCGATGACGACCAGCGTCCTCGACCGTCCGGTGGATGCCGCCACGCCCGCATCCCCTCCCCCACCCCGTCGACGCCGACGTCGCGGGTTCGGCCCGCGAGCCCTCACCTATACGGTTCTCACCGTCGGGCTGGTGCTGTGGCTCATCCCGTTCGTGTGGATGCTGCTCGGCTCGCTGAAGACCCAGGGCGAGATCCTGCAACGCCCCCCGACATGGCTGCCCCAGAACCCGACGCTCGAGAACTTCGCCGCGTGGTTCGGGCCGCTCGATTTCTGGCAGTTCTTCGCCAACAGCGCGATCGTGGCGATCGCCACCGTGCTCGGCAACCTCGTGTTCTGCTCGATGGTGGGATACGCCCTGGCGAAGATGGAGTTCCCCGGCAAGCGAGTGCTCTTCCTGCTCGTGATGGTCACGCTCATGGTGCCGGGCGTCGTGACCTTCGTGCCGCTGTTCGTGATGGTGTCCTCGCTCGGACTGGTCAACACCTATCCGGCGTTGATCCTCCCGTTCGTCACCGCACCGGTGGGCGTGTTCCTCATGCGGCAGTTCATGCTCGGCATCCCCGAACCGCTGCTGGAGGCGGCTCGCCTGGACGGCGCGGGCGAATGGCGCATCTTCACCCGCATCGTCATGCCGTTGTGCGGACCGCCCCTGGCCACCCTGGGGATCCTGACCTTCTTGTCGTCGTGGAACAACTTCCTGTGGCCGCTCGTGGCCGCACAGACCGAGGAGATGTACACGCTTCCGGTCGCGCTGTCGCTGTACTCGACCGGGCAGAACGCCACCAACTACGGCCTGCTGCTGGCCGGGTCGGTGCTCGTGATCACCCCGATCATCGTGCTGTTCGTGTTCCTGCAGCGCTGGTTCATCCGAGGGGTCGCCACCACCGGTCTGAAGTGACCCCCTCACCCCGCGCATCCCCTACTCGACGCAACACCCCATCTGGAGTCCTACCGATGCAGCTCACCCTCTCGACCGCGCCCGACGGCACCCGGTTCCGCGACCTCAACGGCAACGGGGTGATGGACCCGTACGAGAACCCCCGGCTCACCCTGGAGCAGCGCACCGCCGACCTGCTGAGCCGGTTGTCGCTCGAGGAGAAGGCGGGACTGATGTTCCAGACCGTGATCGAACTCGGTGACGACGGCGCCCTCCTGGAGACGCCGGGGGCCATCTCGAAGTCGCCGACCTCGACGGTGATCCGCGACAAGCGGATGAACCACTTCAACGTCCATCACATCCCCACCGCACGCGCCGGCGCCCGGTGGAACAACAACCTGCAGCGGCTGGCAGAGCAGACGCCGCACGGGATTCCGGTGACCATCAGCACCGACCCGCGGCACGCGTTCGTCGAGAACACCGGCGTCGCCTTCTCGGCGGGACCGTTCTCGCAATGGCCCGAGCCCCTGGGGCTGGCGGCGCTCGATGACCTCGAGGCGATCCGGTCGTTCGCCGACATCGCCCGCCAGGAGTATTGCGCGGTCGGAATCCGTGCGGCCCTGCACCCCCAGATCGACCTCCCCACCGAGCCGCGGTGGGCGCGCCAGGCGCAGACGTTCGGATACGACGCCGACCGCGTCTCGCAGATCGTCGCCGCCTACCTCGACGGATTCCAGGGCTCGTCCCTCGGTCCCCGCTCCGTCGCCTGCACGACCAAGCACTTCCCCGGCGCCGGACCCCAGCGCGACGGCGAGGACTCGCATTTCCCGTACGGCCGAGAGCAGGATTATCCCGGCGGCATGTTCGACTATCACCTCGCCCCGTTCCGCGAGGCCATACGGCGGGGAACGGCCGGAATGATGCCGTACTACGGGATGCCGGTCGGGGTGGAGCGCAACGGTCGCCCCCTCGACGAGGTCGGATTCGCCTACAACCGGCAGATCGTCACCGATCTGTTGCGCGAGGAACTCGGCTACGACGGGGTCGTGGTCACCGACTGGGAGCTCGTCAACGACAACCACGTCGGTGACCAGGTCCTGCCCGCACGCGCGTGGGGCGTCGAGCACCTCGACGCCCCCGGGCGGATGCGGATGCTCCTCGATGCCGGCATCGACCAGTTCGGTGGCGAGGAATGCGTGAACCTCCTCCTCGACCTCGTGCGCTCGGGCGCTGTTCGGGAAGAACGCCTCGACTCCTCCGTGCGACGCCTCCTGCTGGTGAAGTTCCGGCTCGGGCTGTTCGACGACCCGTACGTCGATGAGGACCTCGCCGAGCAGATCGTCGGCAACGCCGAATTCCGGGCGGCCGGGACGAGGGCCCAGGCGGAGTCTGTAACGGTACTCAGCGACCGTGACGGAAGGCTTCCGCTGTTCGCCGAATCCGACACCCGCATCTATGCCGAGGGCATCGGGGACACCGCGCTCGCGGCATACGGTCGGCGCGTCGAGCACCCGGAAGAGGCCGACGTCGCCGTGGTGCGCATCGGCGCGCCCTTCGAACCCCGGGACGACCTGTTCCTCGAGAAGTGGTTCCACCAGGGTTCGCTGGAATTCCCCCCGGGACTGGCCGTGCGGCTGGGCCGCATCGCCGAGCACGCACCGCTGGTAATCGTGGTGAACCTCGACCGGCCGGCTGTCCTGACCCCGCTGCTGCCGATCGCGTCCGCCCTCGTCGCCGAATACGGCAGCTCGGACGACGCCGTACTCGCCGCCCTGGCGGGCCGCATCCCCCCGCGAGGGCTTCTTCCGGTGCAGATCCCCCGGTCGATGGAAGCCGTCCGCGCCTCGGCGGCGGATGTCCCGGACGGAACCGCCGACCCGCTCTTCCCCCGGGGTTTCGGGCTGCGGTCGTCGCCGGTGGCCTCGGAGCCGGTCGGGACACCTCAGTAGGATCTCCCACGAGAGCGAGGAGCACATGGCCATCAGCCGCCCGACGGTCTACGACGTCGCCGAGCGCGCCGGCGTCTCGATCGCGACGGTCTCCTTCGCCTTCCGACGGCCCGACAAAGTACGCGCCGAGACCCGCGAAGTCGTTCTGAAGGCCGCCCATGAGATCGGCTACGTCCCCAGCGGTTCCGCACGAAACCTCGCGCGCGGGCGCACCGGGGTGCTCGGGTTGCACCTGTTCGACCTGCTTCTCGACGTGGCCCCCGGAACGCAGGCGGCCGAGGAGGGCGTGACCGACCTGTCGGCGCTCGACCTGGGCGCGCCGCTCGTGGAATGGGACGCTACCGAGGACGCTCGCGCGAGCGAGCCGAAGGTGTTCCCCCTCTACGTCGACGAGGTCCAGCGGGGGTTCGTGCTGGAGTGTCGGCGCAACACCACCGGAGTGCTGCTGCGGCGCGGGGGCACCGGCTCAAACGAGATCGCCGAGACTGCCGGTCAGGTCGACGGTCTCGCCGTCCTTCCCGGGCACGCCGGGTTCGCGCCGGCCGAGGCGCTCAACGCATCCGTGCCGGTCGTCATGGTCTCAAGCGGCGGCGGGCCGGGGCACCATGTGCTCGCCGACAACGCCGGCGGCGTGCGCTCTCTTGTCGACCACCTCGTCACGGTGCACGCGGCGCGCAGCCTCGGGTGGGTGGGGGCCGCCGACGGCTGGGATCCGCGTCGACGCCGTGACGCCTTCGACGACGCCGTCAGCACGTACGAGGGTGTGCGCGGCGAAGTCGTGGATCCCGTCGATGTGGGGCTCGACCCCGTCTTCACCACGCTCCTCGAGCGCGCCGAGGCCGGCACCCTTCCCGATGCGCTCGTGTGCGCCACCGACCAGACCGCCCTGGCCGCCATCGACGTGTTGCGCGAGCGCGGGATCGAGGCTCCCCGTGACATCCTCATCGCCGGATTCGACGGCATCCAGGCGACGCGGACGTGCTCACCGACGCTGACGACCGTGCGGCAGCCGATGGAGCTGATGGGGCGACTGGCCGCGCACCTCCTGCTCACCGATCCCGGCGACGGCTCCGTCGCCCCGCGGACGGTGACCGTCGCGGTGGCGCTCCAACTCGGCGCCAGCTGCGGCTGCGGCTGATCTGATCCTCGGGCGCGGCGCGACGGGCATCGCGCCGCCGCGGTGCGGACCCCGTGACGTCGGCATCCGCTCAATCTCGCGGCCGACGGCACGACCGGTAGCGCGCAATCTCGCGCGAGTCCGCCGGCAAGGGGCGCCCTCGCGCCGGAATCAGCCAAACCAGCAAGAGAATCCGTTCCACGTTTGGCGTTCCACGTCGCGAAACATGAAATTAATTCCTTGACAACATTCGGGGCCGGGCGCCAACCTAAGGTCATGAACATGGAACGCCATGCCACGTCGTATCAGTCACAGGGACTGGTTCGTGCACTGCGCATCCTCCGCACCCTCGGCACAACCGACCGTGCGATGGGACTCGCCGACCTCTCCCTCGCCCTCGAGCTGCCCAAGTCGACCCTCGTGCGACTGCTCGCCGTCCTGGAGGAACAGGAGTTCGTGTACCGCACGGGCAACCCGCCGAAGTACACCGTCGGCCACGCCGTGCTGGAGATCTCCGAGACCTACCGCCGCCAGGCCGACACCGCCGAAGTGGCCGCACCCCACCTGCGCGAACTCGCCGCCATCACCGGACTGACCGCCAACATCGGCGTCCTCGAAGGTCGCTGGGTGCTCCACGTGTGCGTCGAAGAGCCCGACCGCCCGCTGCGGTTCCGTTCCAGCGCCGGCTCGCTCGACCACACCTACTGCACCGGACTGGGCAAGCTACTCCTGTCCCGCATCCCCGCCGACCGCGTCGACGACCACCTCCCCGCCGAACCGCTCCCCTCCTTCACACCGCACACGCTCACCACGCGTGCCGACCTCGAGACCGAGTTCGACCGCATCCGCGAGTGCGGCTACAGCCTCGACGACCAGGAACGCGACCTCGGCGTCATCTGCCTGGCCGTACCCGTGCCCAGCGACACCGACGTCAACGTCGCCGTCAGCGTCTCCGGACCGGCCGGCGAGCTCTCCCCCGAGCGACGCGAACAGCTCCTCCCGGTGCTGCAGCGCGTCGCCGAAGACCTGGCCGCCAACGGCCGATTCCTGCCCTCGCTGCGCGCGAACGGCGGCATCCAGCAACGAACGGAAGACGCCTCATGATCGTCGACGTCCACACCCACAACCTGCTGCCCGAGCACTGGGGCGACGAGCACCGCAAGAACTGGGAGCCCGCCTACGGCAAGCCGTACCCGCACATCACCCCCGCCCAGTACGACGAGGCGATGCAGGAGGCCGGCGTCGACGTCGGCATCGTGTTCGGGCTCGCCGCCACGCGCGCCGGGGTGCACACCCCCAACAGCTTCGTCGCCGACTACTGCGCGCAGCTGAAGACCCCGACGATCGCCTTCACCGCGCTCGACCCGCTCGACACCGACTGGCGCGAACAGCTCGAAGAGGCCATCGCGCTCGGATTCAAGGGCGTCAAGCTCTACCCCGTGCTGTCGCTGTTCGACCCGCTCTCGGAGGACTTCGACCCCTTCTACCGCATGTGCACCGCACACGGACTGGTGATCCTCTGGCACATGGGCGCCACCCCCAGCCCGCAGGGTCGGCTCTCGATCAGCCAGCCGCTGATCATCGAAGAGGTGGCCCGTCGCCACCCCGACCTCACCCAGATCATGGCCCATATGGGACACCCGTGGCAGCGCGACTCGATGGTCGTGCTCCGCAAGCACTCCCGCGTGTTCGCCGACGTCTCCGCCGCCTGGTCACGCCCCATGGACGGGTTCATGGCGCTCGTCGCCGCCCAGGAGTGGGGCGTGACCGACAAGCTCCTGTTCGGAAGCGACTTCCCGCTCTGGCGCCCGTCCGTCGCGATCGACGGACTGCGCCGCATCGCCGGATTCCGCGCCGGCGACTTGCCCCACGTGCTCGACGAGACCGTCGAGGGCATCATCCACCGCGACGCACTCAGCCTCCTGGGTCTGGACGACCCGCGCCCGAGCCGCTGACCACCGCCTCCACTTCCGCACACGAGCATCACCGCACCACCGAAGGAGAACCACCCGTGGCAACCGCGACCGAGGACCTACTCACCCAGGCCCGCACCTTTATCCCCGGCGGGGTGAACTCGGCGACCCGGAGCATCGGCTCCCCCACCGGCTTCCGATCCGCCAAGGGCTCACGCCTGGTCGACTTCGACGGACGGGAGTACGTCGACTACCACGCCGCGTTCGGGGCAATCCTCCTCGGTCACTCCGACGACCGCGTCAACGAAGCCGTCACCCGTTCGCTGGGCAACCTCGACCTGGTCGGCCTCGGGGTCACCGAGCTCGAGATCGAGGTCGCGCGCCTGACCGCCGAGCTCATCCCGTCCGTCGAAATGTCGATCACGACCATGAGCGGCACCGAGGCCACCATGCAGGCGGTGCGTCTGTCGCGCGCCGTCACCGGCCGCAAGTACCTGCTGAAGTTCCAGGGATGCTTCCACGGCTGGCACGACGCCGTCGCCCGGAACGTGGCCTCCTCCGCCGAGAAGGCCTACACTCGCGACCCGCTCTCGGCCGGAATCCTCGACGACGCGCTCGATTCGACCCTCGTGGCCGAGTTCAACGACCTCGACTCGGTCAAGGCGCTGTTCGCCGCCTACCCCGACCAGATCGCCGCGGTCATCCTCGAGCCGGTCCCCCACAACGTCGGGGCCCTCCTGCCCGACCAGGCCTTCCTGGAGGGGCTGCGGGAACTGACCACCGCCGAGGGCAGCCTGCTCATCTTCGACGAGGTCATCACCGGCTTCCGCCACGCCCCCGGCGGATACCAGGAGCTGTGCGGGATCACCCCCGACCTCACCAGCTACGGCAAGGCCATGGGCAACGGCTTCCCCGTCGCCGGTATGGGCGGCCGCGCCGACCTCATGTCCCGGTTCAGCTCCGCCGGCGGCGACGTCGTGCTCGCCGGCACCTTCAACGGAAACCCGGTCTCGATGGCCGCGGCGATCGAGACGATGAACGTCATCACCGACCCCGACGTCGGGTTCCACGCGCACACCGCACGACTCGGGCAGCGCATGCGCGACGGGCTCGCCGAGATCACCGAGCGCCGCGGCATCACCGCCACCGTGACCGGTCTCGGATCGGTGTTCATCTGCTACTTCATGGACGGCGAGATCAAGGGCTACCGGGATCTGCTGCGCAACAACGACACCGCCTACGCGACCTTCCACCGCCGGATGACCGACGCCGGGTTCGTGATGTACCCCATGACCCTCAAGCGCAACCACGTCTCGGGCGCACACACCGACGACGACATCGACCGCACCCTCGAAGCGGCCGACACCGTGCTGGCGGGCATGCAGCGAGACGGACTGTTCGCATGAGTCGGCGCGTTCTCGTCGTCGGCGCCGGTGTGATGGGTCACCGTCACGCGGCCGCCGTACGCGCGGCGGGTGACCGCGTGGCCGTCGTGGTCGACGCGGATCTCACCCGCGCCCGCGCCCTCGATGAGAACGCGCTCGCCTTCGGATCCCTCGCCGGCGCCCTCGCGTCCCCCGAAACCGTCGACGCGGCGATCATCGCCACCCCCTCGTTCCAGCATCTCGACCAGCTGGTCACGCTCGCCGCGGCGGGCATCCCGACCCTCGTCGAAAAGCCCCACCGCATCCCGGGGCAGGACCCGGCCGATCTCCTCACGGCCGCCTCCGGCGGCGCCGACGTGTTCGTGGGGATGTCCACCCGCCACTGGCCCGGATACGTCGAGCTGACCCGCGCGGTCGGCGCCGGCGAGCTCGGCGAGATCGTCGGCTACACCGACCGCATGGCCTTTGCGCTGCCGGAGGGTGCGCTTCCGGCGTGGTACTTCGACCGTTCCGTCAGCGGCGGCGGGGTTCTCGTGACCAACGGGGTGCACGCCCTGGACCGTGCCCGCGCCCTGCTCGGACCGCTCGACGAGGTCACCGCCACGATACGCCCCGTCCTCCCGGGCCACGACACCGAAGATCACGCCGTGGTGCGGTTCCGCGCCGGAACGACCACCGGGTCGATCGAGTTGCTGTGGGCGCCCTACGAGCCGGTCGGCACGGGCCTCGTGGTCACCGGGACCCGCGGGGCGGCGCACATCGCGATGGACGGTTCGTGGTGCATCTCCAACGGAGACGGAACCCGCACCGGTGACGCGATCGACATCGACACGGTCCCCTTCGCGGCGCAGTGGCAGGCGTTCCGCTCCCGCGCCGTCGGCTTCGGCGTCGACGACCTCGAACCCACCCTCACCCTCATCGAATCGCTCTACCGGGAGGCTTCCGATGGCTGAACTGAGCATGATGGTCTACCCCTGGGACCTGCAGGCCGACACCCCCGAGCGTGTCGTCGACCAGGTCGCCGAGCGCGGTGTCACCCGCCTGCAGATCGCCACGGCGTACCACTCCGCCGAGGTGCTCGCTCCGCGTCGCACCGCGCGGGTCGCCACCGTCGCCGAAGCCAACCGCGCGCACCTGCCCCTGCCGGCGGACGCATTCAGCGGCCTGCGCGTGCCGCCCTCGTCGATCGCGCAGACCGACCCCGACCTGTATCCGCGCTTCGCACGGGCCGCCGAGGCGGCCGGCGTCGCCGTCGACGGCTGGGCGATCGCGTTCCACAACACCGACCTGGCCACCGCGCATCCCGAAGCGGCCATCGAGAACTGCTTCGGCGACCCGTTCACCCACGGTCTATGCCCCTCCAGCCCGGCCGCGCGCACCTTCGCGATCGAACTGCTCGAGGCCGTCAGCGCGACCGCCCTGTTCGAGCGGGTGCTCGTCGAGAGCCTGTCGTACCTGCTCGTCGGGCACGGCCACCCCCACGAGCTGTGGGGTGCGCGCCTGGACGCGACCACGCGGTACCTGCTGTCGCTGTGCTTCTGCGCGTCGTGCCTGGCGCGCGCCGGCGACGCCGGCATCGACGGCGAGCGCCTGCGGGCGCAGGTCGTCGCCGAGTTGCACCGCACCTGGAACGTCGAACACCCGGCCGGGCGCGACGACGACACCGCCGCCGCGCTCGCCTCGCTGCTGCTGGTGTGGCCCGAGCTGGCCGCATACACGCGGATGCGCATGGCGGCAGTCACCGAGCTGGTCGTCGACGCCGCCGCGGCGGTGCGCCGCCACGGCGCCGCGCTCGATGTGAGCGCGGCCGTGTGGGGCCGCCCGGCCCCCACGAACTGGCTCGAGGGCGTCGACATCGCCGCGACCCTGGCACACTCCGACGGCTTCGTGCTGGAGAGCTACTTCCCCACCGCCGGCGAGGTGGCCGCGGAGATCGACCACACCCTCGCCGTGCGCGCCCTGAGCGGCACCGACACCACCCCCGTGACGGTCGCCCTCACGGTGTGGCCGAGCTTCTCCCCGACCCGCGCGGACTTCCTCACCAAGGTCGACGCGGTCCTGGCCTGCGGCATCGACCGGCTCGCGCTGTACAACTACGGCACCGCGACGGCCCCCTCCTTCGAGTGGGTCCGCGCCGCCGCCGAGCGGATGGGGACGCTGCGATGACCGCCGTGGCAGACCTCGACACCCCGGTCCTCGTGATCGACCGGGCCCGCATGGACGCGAACATCCAGGCGATGGCCGACCGCATGCGCACCGCCGGGATCGCGCTACGACCCCACTTCAAGACCTCGAAGATGATCGAGGTCGCCCGCCGCCAGCGCGAGGCCGGCGCGGTCGGGTTCACGTGCGCGACGCTGAACGAGGTCGAGGCGTTGCTGGAGGCCGGGTACACCGACCTGTTCTGGGCCCACGCGCCCGCGACCCCCGCCAAGCGGCACCGCATCGTCGAGGCAAACCGTCGCGGACGGGTCATCGTCGGCCTCGACTCGATTCACCTGGTGCGTGCGTTGTCCGACCAGGCCACCGCAGCGGGGATCACCGTGCCGGTGCGGGTCGAGATCGACACCGGTCTGCGACGCACCGGCGTGACCGCCGAGCAAGCACTCGAGGTCGCCCGCGCCGTCGCCACCCTCCCCGGCGTCTCCCTCGATGGCGTCTACATGCACGAGGGTCAGCTCGCGTCGCTGCCGGGGGATCGCGACGACCTGCGCCACGCCGGCGCCGCCGCCGCCGCCTCCCTGGTCGCCGCCGCCGAACTCATCCGCGCCGAGGGGATCGCGGTGCCCGCCGTCTCGGTGGGTTCCACCCCGGGGTGGGACTCCGCCCCGTTCGTCGAGGGGGTCACCGAAGCCCGCCCCGGCACCTACGTCTTCTTCGACGCCAACCAGTGGCGCCTGGGCTCGGCACCCCTCGACGCCTGCGCCCTGCACCTGCACACCACGGTCATCAGCACCGTCCGCGACGGGGAAGCCGCCATCGACGCGGGCATCAAAGCCCTCAGCTCCGACGGCTCCAACCGCGACCGCAGCTTCGGGCTCGTCGTCGACGACGAGGGAACCCCTCTGGAAGACATCGAATTCGTGCGGGCCTACGAGGAGCACGGTGTGCTCGACGGCCCCGCGGCCGACACGATGCGCGTCGGCGAGCGCCTGCGCATCCTCCCCAATCACGCGTGCGGCGTCGTCAACATGTGGAGCCGCATCGCCATCGTCGACGACACCGATGTCGTCGATATGTGGACCCCGGTGGCTCGGCATTGAGCGCGAACAACATGCCGAACCACCGGTCGCCCCAGCACCACCCCTCCAACAGAAAGAGGTCTCGTACCATGCGAAAGAGTAACCGACCCTGGGTCGCCGCGGTCTCCGCGGTCGCCGCGGGTTCACTCCTGCTCGGTGGCTGCGCCGCCGGCTCCGACGGTGACGGTGACAGCACGGCCGACGTCGCAGACGAACTCGTCGTCGCCCTCGCCGGCGACATCGACAACTTCGACCCGCACACGAACCAGCTGATCATCTACGAATACGCGATCCGTGAGCTCGTGTTCAGCAGCCTCGTCGACTACGACGTGGACCTGAACCTGCAGGGCGATCTGGCCAGCGAGTTCGAGGCGAACGAAGACGCCACCGTGTTCACCTTCACCCTCGATCCCGACGCGGTCTTCCACGACGGCACCCCCGTCGACGCCGCGGCCGTCATCGAGTCGCTCGAGCGCGCCGCCGACGGCACCGACTCCATCTGGTCGGGACGCCTGGCCGACGTGCAGTCGTACGACGCACCCGACGACCAGACCGTCGTGATCACGCTGAACTCGCCCAACGCGGCGTTCCTGGCGGGGATCACCTCGATCGCCATCGTCGCCCCCAGCGGCTTCGACGACGCCTCCAGCGCCCCCGTGGGCTCGGGCCCGTACGAGTTCGTCAGCTGGAGCGCCAACGACGAGATCGTGCTGGAGCGCTTCGACGACTACTTCGGTGACGCCGCGGCGACCGAGTCGATCGTCTACAAGCCGGTCACCGACCAGCAGGTCGCGCTGAACAGCCTGTACAGCGGTGACATCGACATCGTCAGCTCGGTCACCTCGGCCACCGCCGAGCAGGTCGACACCGATCGTGCGCAGATCGTCGAGCCGACGACCACCAACAGCCTCTCGCTCATCGAGTTCAACGCCTCCGGCACGCTCGGTGACGAGCAGGTCCGTCAGGCCCTGGCGACCGCGCTGGACAAGGAGTCGATCCGCGACATCGCCTACGGCGGCGACGGATCCATCCAGTGGAGCCCGATCCCCGAGTCCAGCTGGGCCTACGCCGAGCAGGACGGCTACGCCTACGACCTCGACGCGGCCGCGGCCATGCTCGAGGAAGCCGGCGCGATCGACCTGAGCTTCACCCTGGAGATCCCCAGCGGCTTCCCCGAGGCCGAGCAGATCGCCCGCGTGTGGCAGGCGTCGCTGGCCGAGATCGGCGTAACGCTCACCCCGAACGTCACCGAGCTGTCGGTGTGGCTGGATGCCTACGTCTCGCGTGACTACGACGCGACCTGGAACGTGTTCAACGTGGGTGCAGACCCGAACTCGTTCTTCGACATCATCATGAACCCGCACCTGACCGACGACTACGTCAGCCCCGAGGTCTCAGACCTCGCCGCGGACGCCCTCGCCGTCTCGGACGAGTCGGCGCGCGCCGACATCTACGGCCAGCTGCAGGAGATCCTCGTCGAGGAGCTGCCGATCATGGCGGTGCAGTTCACGCCGATCTACTCCGTCGCCGCGACCGGCGTCGACGGCTACGCGGTCAACCCGCTGGGTTGGCCGATGCTGACCGGCGTCACGGTCGCCGAGTGATCCAGGGAGGGTGCGGAAGATGAATCTGGCGCGACGTGCGCTTCTCGAGGCGGGCAAGCTCCTCGTGGTGCTGTGGCTCGTATCGGTGCTTGTCTTCCTCGCCCTCCGGCTCACGCCCGGGGACCCGGCAGTGCTGCTGCTGGGTCCCCAGGCGGGACGCCCCGACGCCGCCGAGACCCTCGCGCAATTGCGCATCGAGATGGGGCTGGATCAACCCTGGATCGTGCAGTACGGGATCTGGCTCGGCGCGATGCTCACGGGCGACTTCGGAGAATCGGCCCGCAGTGGTGTGAGCGTGACGACCCTCATCGTCGACGCCCTCCCCCCGACGCTGTGGCTGATCGCCCTCGCCGTCGTCATCTCGGTGCCGGTGTCGATCCTCGCCGGGACGTGGGCGGCCTACCGAGGTCGCGGATGGTTCCCCAACATGGTGCGTTTCACCTCCACGATGGGGGTGGCCATCCCCGCCGTCTGGCTGGGGCTGGTGCTCATCATCGTCTTCGCGGTCAACCTCTCCTGGTTCCCATCCGGCGGCTATGTCGCCCCGACCGATGACCCCGTCGGGTTCCTCCGACACATGGTGCTGCCGGTGGCGACCCTGAGCGTCTTCCTCAGCGGCATCCTCACCCGATTCGTCTTCGCCGAAGCGACCGACGTGTTCCGACAGGACTACATGCGCACCGCGCTGGCCATGGGGCTCCCCACCCGTCGGCGTGTGTTCGCCTACGCCGCACGCAACGCCGTGCTGCCGATGATCACGATCGTCGGCGTGCAGATCGGCGCGCTGATCGGCGGCGCCGTGCTGGTGGAGGCCGTCTTCGGCCTCGGCGGGCTCGGCCAGCTTCTTCTGAGCAGCGTGCTCAACCGCGACTATCTCGTCGTGCAAAGCGCCGTGCTGCTGACCACCGTGGCGGTGCTGCTGATCGGCTACATCGCCGACATCGTCTACCGTCTCGTCGACCCGAGGATCGCCCGATGAGCGCCACCACCGACCTGCGCCCGCCCCACTTGCTGGCCCGCCTGGGCATCGCCCGGGTGTTCATGCTGATCGTCGCCGCCGTCGCGCTGCTGATGATCGCCTTCCCGGGACTGTTCACCCCGTACGACCCCGCCGCCGTCGACCCCGCCGCGATCTTGGAGCCGCCCAGCTGGGCCCACCCGCTGGGCACCGACGAGGCCGGCGCGGACATCTGGGCGCGCCTGGTGTACGCCACCCGCCTCGAAGCCCTCATCGCCGGCGGCAGCGTGCTGCTGGCCCTGGTGATCGGCATCCCCACCGGTCTGATCGCGGGAACATCCCGCCGCGTGGTGGACTGGGCGCTGTCGAGCACCGCCTCGGCTACCCTCGCCTTCCCCCTCATCCTGTTCGCGATCCTCATGGTCGCCAGCTTCGGATCGAGCCCGGGCAGCCTCACGCTGATCATCGGCTTCCTGTTCTTCCCCCGCGTGTTCCTCCTACTGCGCGCCCAGACCAAGGCGTTGCGGGAGCGGGAGTTCATCACCGCCGCCCACGTGGTCGGCGTCCGCGGCACCCGCATGCTCGGCCGGCACATCCTCCCCAACGCCGCCGGCCCGCTGGCCACCCTCGTGCCACAGCTGATGGCCGAGGCGGTGCTCATCGAGGCCGGGCTGAGCTACCTGGGCCTCGGCGTGCCGCTGCCCGAGGCGACGTGGGGCACGATTCTGGAGAACTCCAAGGCCTACTACGTCACCGCGCCGTACTACGCGATCTCGGCAGGCCTGGCGATCACCCTCGCCGCGGCGGCGCTGATGTTCGCCGGCGAGCTGGTCGCCGAATCGAGCAACCCGATGCGTCGACGGAGGACCGCATGAGCGCCACCGTGCTCACCGGCGCGACCGTGGTCGACGGCACCGGCGCCCCCGCCCGCCCCGCCGACATCACCGTCGCCGAGGGTCGCATCGTCGCCATCGACGCCCCCGGCGCCGCCGACGCGACGGTCGGGGAACGCCTCGACGGACTCGTCCTCACCCCCGGCTTCGTCGACCTGCACGCCCACTCCGACCTCACCCGCTTCGCCTACCCCACCGGCGACACCCGGGTGCTGCAGGGCATCACCACCGAGGTCGTCGGCAACTGCGGGCTCAGCCCCGCGCCCACCTCCGGCGACGGCTTCCGCGACGCGATCGCGACCATCGACGTCGTCCCCGACGTACCGATCACGTGGGAGAGCGCCGCGGAGTACCTCGATGCCCTCGAGGGCATCGAGGCCGCCTGGAACGTCGCCCCGTTGCTCGGCCACGGCTCGGTGCGGCGCCGTGTCATGGCCGACGCCCCCGGCGCGGCCACCGCCGCCGAGCGCACCGCGATGTCACGCCTGGTATCCGACGCGCTCGACGCCGGATACTGGGGCCTCAGCTACGGCCTCATGTACGCACCGGGCGAGATGAGCGACGCAGACGAACTCCGGGCGCTCGCGGCGACCGTCGCCGAGCACGACGCCCTCCTGGGGGTGCACCTGCGCGCCTACGACGGCGACGGACTGGTCGACGCCGTCGACGACATGCTCCGCCTGGCCGCCGACAGCCGGGTACGCCTGCAGATCTCCCACCTGCGTTCGATCATCGACCCCGACGGTTCCGCACTCGACGGCGCCCTCGCACGCATCCGGGCCAGCGTCTCCGACGTCGCCGCCGACGCCTACCCGTACCTGGCCGGGCACACCACACTGCTCCAGCTCCTGCCGCCCGCGCTGCGCGCCCGCGGCACCGCCGAGATCCTCGCCGAAGTACGCGGCGCCCCCGACGCCCTCGCCGAGCAGCTGCGGCGCACGGTGCAGTTCCCCCCGGACGCGGTCACCATCGTCCGCGCCGGAGAGGGCGCGGCACCCGAACTGGGGCGCACGCTCGCGCAGCTTCAGGTCGACGACCCGCACGGACGTGATTGGGCGCGCATCGTCGTCGACGTGATCGACCGCCACGACGCCGCCGTGGACGCGATCCTGGTCGGCACCCGCCCGGCCGACGCCGCACGTGTGCTCGCCGAGCCGTACGTCTCGGTCGCCTCCGACGGTGTCGCCCTGGCGCTGGATCACACCATCAACCTGCCCCACCCGCGCTCGATCGGCACGTTCCCGCACGCGATGCGCGACCTGCTCGATGCCGGCCTGCCCCTGGAGCAGACGGTGCACAAGATGACCGGTCAGCCCGCAGACCGGCTCGGGCTGACCTCGCGCGGGCGGATCCGGGTCGGCGCCCCCGCCGATCTGGTCGCCCTCGACCCGTCCACGGTCGGCGACCGTGCCGACTACACCCGCCCGCTCGTGGCCCCCACCGGCATCGAACGGGTGTGGGTCGCGGGACACTGCGTGGCCGCCGACGGCCACGTGACCGGACGCCTTCCCGGCGTGCTCTTGAGGAGGACACGATGACCCGACCAGACCTCCTGACCATCGACGACCTCGTCGTCGACTACGGCCGCACCGACAAGAACGCCGTCGACGGCGTCAGCCTCACCGTCGGGGAAGGCGAGACCCTCGGCCTGGTCGGTGAATCGGGCTCGGGCAAGTCCTCGATCGCCCGCGCCGCACTGGGCCTGACCCCGTACCGCGGATCGGTCCGCTTCCAGGGCCAGGAGCTGCAATCCGCCGGTGCCGCGCAGTGGCACACCACCCGTGGCCGTCTGCAGATGATCTTCCAGGACCCGTACTCCACGCTGGACCCGCGCATCCGCATCGGCGACCAGATCGCCGAACCGTTCATCGTGCACAAGGCCGCGCCGCGCGCCGAGCTCGGCGCGAAAGTCGCGTCGCTACTCGAGCGCGTCGGTCTCGACCCGGCGATGGCGCGTCGCTACCCGCACGAGTTCTCCGGCGGCCAACGCCAGCGCATCGCGATCGCCCGCGCCATCGCCCTGCACCCGACCCTCATCGTGTGCGACGAGCCGACCAGCGCGCTGGACGTGTCGGTGCAGGCTCAAGTGCTCACGTTGCTGGAGGAACTGCAGCGCGAACAGAACATCGCCTACCTGTTCATCGCCCACAACCTGGGCGTGGTGCGACGAATCTCGCACCGGGTCGCGGTGATGTACCTGGGGAAGATCATCGAGACCGGTCCCACCGACGAGGTCTTCCGCAACCCGCAACACCCCTACACCCGTGCGCTCCTGGACGCCGTGCTCGAACCCGACCCCGCCGAGCGCCACCGCACCCACCTCGCCCCTTCGGACCTGACCAGTCCGATCGACCTCACCTCCGGCTTGGAGGAGGAATCATGAGCCTGCTGTCGATCGAGAACCTGCGCATCACCTTCGCCGGCGCCGCGACCCCGTCCGTCGACGATGTGTCCATCCAGGTCGAACCCGGCCAGCGCGTGGGCATCATCGGCGAGTCCGGATCCGGCAAGTCCATCACCGCGATGAGCGTGCTGCGGCTGAACGACGAACGCATCATGCAGTACGGCGAGCACTCGCGGGTCGTCTTCGACGGGCAGGACATGCTCACCGCCGACGCGGCGATGCTGCGCCGCACCCGCGGGGCGGCGATCTCGATGATCTTCCAGGACCCGATGTCGGTGCTCAACCCGGTGTTCCGGGTCGGACGCCAGGTGCTGGATGTGTTGCGGACCCACTCCACCTTCACCGCCGCGCAGGCGCGTGAAGTGGTGCTGCGCAGCTTCGACGAGGTCGGCATCCGCGACGCCGAACGGGTCTTCGACCAGTATCCGCACGAACTCAGCGGGGGCATGCGCCAGCGCGTCATGATCGCAATGGCCATCGCCGCCCGCCCCCGCCTGCTCATCGCCGACGAAGCCACGAGCGCGCTGGATGTGACCGTGCAGGCGGCCGTGCTCGACACGCTGGACCGACTGGCCGAGGAACGCGGCATGGCCGTGCTGATGATCACCCACGACATGGGGGTGGTCGCGCGCTTCTGCGATGCGGTCACCGTCATGTACCGCGGCGCGGTCGTCGAACACGGGCCCACCGCGCAGATCCTCACCGACCCGGCCCACGAATACACGCGCCGGCTGTTGGCCGCGGTGCCGCGCCTGCACGGCTGACCAAGACCTCACCCTCCCCCGCAAGAAAGCACCACGAAGGAGCACCACCATGATCGAATCCGTCTCGCCCACCGACGCCCCGCCGCCCGCCGGCCCCTACTCCCAGGGTCTCGCCGTCGGCGGCCTCGTCTTCCTCTCGGGCCAGGGCCCCTTCGACGAGAACGGCAACCGCGTCGGCGAGACCTTCGCCGACCAGGTGCGACGCACGTTCGAGAACCTCGAGACCGTCGCCCAAGCCGCCGGCAGCAGCCTGTCGAACGCGGTGCGTTACGGCGTCTACCTGAAGTCGCTGGACGACTTCGCCGAGTTCAACGCGATCGCCGCCGAGTACCTCACCGCACCCCTGCCGGCCCGCACCACCATCGAGGCGGCCCTGCGCGGTTTCGACATCGAGATCGACGCGATCGTCGCCCTGCCGGCCGACGCATGAGACTGGCCGTCATCGACGGTCGGGCGACCCTCCTCACCACGGAGGGTCGCCTCGACGTCGAATCCGCCAGCGACGGGCGCTTCCCCGCCGAGGTGACAGGTCTGTACGACCGGTGGGCGCAGTTCCGCGCGTGGGCGGCAGACTATCCGGCCGCGCCCGCCACGGACGCCCTCCCCGCCCCGGACACGCTCGGCCCGGTCTCCCCCAGGCCGGCGCAGATCCTCGCGGTCGGTCTGAACTACGTCGACCATGCCGCCGAGTCCGGCTTCGCCGTGCCCGAGGCCCCCATCGTGTTCACCAAGTTCGCCTCGTCGATCACCGGACCGTTCGGGCCGCTGACCCTCACCGGCGACAGCGTGGACTGGGAGGTCGAGATGGTGGCCGTGATCGGGATCGGCGGGCGCGACATCGCCGCCGCCGACGCGTTCGACCACATCGCCGGCTTCACCGTCGGGCAGGATTTCTCCGACCGCGACGTGCAGTTCCTCGGCGCGCCGGCACAGTTCTCGCTGGGCAAGTCCTTCCCCGGATTCGCGCCGCTGGGGCCGGTGTTGGTCTCCCCGGACGAGATGCCCTCGCCTGAGCAGACCGTGCTGGAGTGCACGGTCGACGGTGAGCTCATGCAGTCCGCGCCGCTGAGCGATCTGATCTTCTCCGTCCCCGACCTCATCGCCCGCCTTTCGGCAGTGGTGACCCTCATGCCCGGTGACCTGATCTTCACCGGCACGCCTCCCGGCGTCGGGTTCGGGATGTCTCCGAGACGCTATCTGCGTCGCGGAGAGAAAGTCCGCGCGTCGATCTCCGGGATCGGCGCCATCGAGCAGGTGTGCGTCTGAGGTCCTCCTGAAGACGCCACCTCCGGCCGGCCCCGCGGACCCCCCGCCGCGGGGCCGGTTTTCCTTTCCCGACCCCGCGGCATGAGCTCGACACGGGAGTGTGGCCGAGCGGCGGCGTCAGCCCGCGAAGACCTTCTCCAGCCCGCCTTCGCGCCACGCGGCGGCCCGGGCGAACACGGGGATGCGCGCGCGATTCGAGACATCGACGGTGTCGACGACTCCCCCGACGACCTCTTCGCCGGTCCACACGTCCACCCACGCACCGGCGGGTAGATAGCGGGGTTCCCGCGCACACTACCCGCGAGCTATCACCCGCAGCAGAGCCGCGCCCTGGTCTCGGGCCTGCGCGCCGCAGTCGGCGAAGTGGGTTCGGCGTCCATCGCCGGGGAGCTCGCCGCAGCGCTCGTCGCGCGCAGCGATGAGTTCCGGATCCTGTGGGAACAGCAGGTGGTGGCGCGTCGTTTCGCCGACCGCAAGACCCTCCTTCACCCCGAGCTCGGCGCGATCGACGTCGGCTGTCAGGCGCTGTTCACCGAAGACCGCTCGCACGCGCTGCTGGTGCTCACGCCGCGGGCGGGCAGCGATGCGACGGAGAAGATCCGCCTGCCCGCAGTCGTCGGCACCCAGTCGTTCGGCAGCTGATACCGACACCGGCGCCCGGCACGCGATCCACGCATGCGGTGCGCGGCGAAGCCCGGGTCCGTGTCCGAAACCTGGCTGCACGCACCGCGGTCTCGGACACCGAGCCGGGTCTCGGTGCCGGGCCCGCGCCGCACCGGGCTGGGATCAGTACGAGGCGAAGACCTCGTACTCGAGGCCGGCGGGAGCATCCCACACGTCGACCGAGAAGCGAGCCGAACCGCCCGCGGGGAGCCGATCGATGTAGCCGTACTCCGCCGCGACGATGTCGCCGGAGGCGTCGCGGCCGACCACGGCGACCTCGACGAACTCCTGATCCTCGCTGAATTCGCTCGTGACGTTCCCGCTGACTGTCACATACCACTCATCTTCGACCACCTCGAGGTCGCCGAAGGTGACGAACCCGGTCTCGGCGGCGGACGAGTACACCGCCTCGCCCGGCTCGGGGCCGATCACATCGAGGTGGTCGATCTGTTCGCTGCCGATGTCGAGGAACGAACCGACCAGCGCCGTCTGACCACTCAGCACCACCTCCCAGTGGGAGTCGGAGTCGAGAATGGTGCCGTCGGCGGCCACCGCCTCGATGGTGAATGTGGCGTCGGGGTAGATGTAGTCGGCGTTGGGGTTCTCGATCACGACGGCGTACCAGTACCAGTCGTCGCCCTCGTAGATCCCGGCGGCGGTCTGCACGACCGACAGCGGCTGCACGTCGCCGACGGCGTCATCCTGCGTGCTCTCGTCGACGGTCTCCTCGGTGACCGAGGGGTCCTGTCCCGCCGGACGCGCGCCGGTGGTGTCGTACGTGGCGCATCCGGCCAGCCCGAAAGCCGCAAGCGTCATGGCCAGCAGCGGAGCCGCAAACGTCTTCTTCATCGTGATCCCCATCCCCCGTCCGGATTCCTGGTCCCACCGTAGCGAGATCACCCGCCGCGCCACAGGGCGAGGTGCGCGTCAGCCGAGCAGGCGTTCGATGGTGGTGATCACGCCGTGCTCGGTGTTCGCCGGCGCACGGTGCCGCGCCCGCGCAGCCACGTCGGGGTGGGCGTTCGCCATCGCGAAGGACATGTCGGCGGCGTCCATCATCTCGAGGTCGTTGAGGTAGTCGCCGAAGACGGCGGTGTGCGCCGCGGTCACCCCGAGACTCTCCTGCAGTCGACCGAGCGCGACACCCTTGTTCACGCCCTGGTTCATGACGTCGGTCCAGTGGTGCCCGGACACCACGACCTGATGGGTCTCGCGCAGGTCGTCGATCCGCGCGGCCAGATCGGCCGCCTCGACGAAGTCGTACACCGCGATCTTGACGATCTGGTCGTCGACCGCCGCGAGATCCTCGACGAGCTCGAGTTTGGCGTAGTACCGGTCCGCCTCGGTGCGGAACGCCTCGTCCGGGCGCTCGATGTAGGCGGACCGCTTGCCGCACAGTACGACCCCGAAGTCCCGCTCGGCCGCGAGCGCGCGCAGACGATCGAGCAGCGAAGCCACGAATACTGGATCGAGCGCGTCGGAGGAGACCTCCACTCCGGCGCTGACCACGTGCGCACCGTTCTCGGCGATGAAGACGAGTTCGTCGCGGTGAGCCGAGAAGGCCTCTTGCAGGGTCGCGAGCTGACGGCCGCTGGCCGGCGCGAAATGGATGCCGCGCTCGCGCAGCCGCTCCAGCAACGGCCACAGGGTGTCGGGGATGCGGCCCTCCCCGTCCAGCAGGGTGCCGTCCATGTCGACGGCGATGAGGCGAAGATCCGCAGCGGGGAAGGTCATAGGCTTCCAGCCTGGCACAGCCGGCATCGCCCACCCCGCACGGGGGCGCGCATCCCACCCGCGCGGGGGCGCGCACCGGCCCCCGACGTCGCGGGCGCCGCGCTACGGTAGGGGCGTGACTGCTCCCATCGACCCGACCGGTACTCCCGCGTGGGCTGCGCTCGACGCCCACCGCGCTTCGTTCGACCCCGATCTGCGTGGCTGGTTCGCCGCGGACGGCGACCGCGTCGACAAGCTCAGCTTCACCCTCGCCGACCTGCACGTCGACCTGTCGAAGAACCTCGTCACCGACGAGATCCTCGCCTCGCTCGTGGAGCTGGCCGAGCAGACCGGCGTCGCTGAACGCTACGCGGCCATGCGCGTCGGCGAGCACATCAACACCACCGAAGATCGCGCTGTGCTGCACACGGCGCTGCGTCGCCCAGCCGGCGCCGAGCCCGCCCTCGTCGTCGACGGCCAAGACATCGACGCGGACGTGCAGGAGGTGCTCTCGCGCATGTCGGCGTTCGCCGATCGGGTGCGCGGTGGTGAGTGGAAGGGCGTGACCGGCAAGAAGGTCACGCATGTCGTCAACATCGGTATCGGCGGCTCCGACCTCGGTCCGGTCATGATCTCCGCGGCCCTCGAGCCATATGCCGACGCCGGCATCCAGGCCCGGTTCGTGTCGAACATCGACCCGACCGACATCGCGCAGAAGACGAAGGACCTCGATCCCGAGACGACCCTGTTCATCGTCGCATCGAAGACCTTCACGACACTCGAGACCCTCACCAACGCCCGCCTCGCCCGCGACTGGCTGTGGGCCGGGCTCGAGGCATCCGGCGCGATCGACGGATCGGAGGCCGCGAAGACCGACGCGGTCGCCCACCACTTCGTCGCCGTCTCGACCGCTCTGGCCAAGGTCGCCGAGTTCGGCATCGACACCGACAACGCCTTCGGCTTCTGGGACTGGGTCGGCGGCCGGTACTCGGTCGACTCGGCCATCGGCCTGTCGCTGATGATCGAGTTCGGGCCGGAGGTCTTCCGCGAGCTGCTCGCCGGGTTCCACACCGTCGACGAGCACGTCGGGTCGGCGCCGCTCACCGAGAACGTGCCCGTGCTGATGGGCCTGTTGAACGTCTGGTACGTCAATCTCCTCGGCGCCCAATCGCACGCCGTCCTCCCCTACGCCCAGCAGCTGAGCCGGTTCGCGGCGTACCTGCAGCAGCTCACGATGGAATCCAACGGCAAATCGGTGCGCTGGGACGGCTCCCCCGTGACCACCCACACCGGTGAGGTGTTCTGGGGCGAGCCCGGCACGAACGGCCAGCACGCGTTCTACCAGCTCATCCACCAGGGCACCCGCCTCATCCCGGCGGATTTCATCGCGTTCGCGAACCCGGCCTACCCCCTCGAGGACGGCGGCCGCGACGTGCACGGCCTGTTCCTGTCGAACTTCCTCGCCCAGACCAAGGCGCTCGCGTTCGGCAAGACGGCCGAGGAGGTCGAGGCCGAGGGCACCACGGGACCGCTGGTGGCCGCCCGCACCTTCGCCGGCAACCGTCCGACCACCTCGATCTTCGCCCCCGCGCTGACGCCGCGGGTGCTCGGCGAGCTGGTGGCCCTCTACGAGCACATCACCTTCACGCAGGGGGTCATCTGGGGCATCAACTCGTTCGACCAGTGGGGTGTCGAACTCGGAAAGCAGCTCGCCCTGCAGATCGCGCCGGCCATCGAGGGCGACGCCGACGCGATCGCCGCGCAAGACGCCTCCACTCGCGCCCTGCTGGACTACTACCGCACCCACCGCGCCTAGCCTCCGCGCGCCACGCACCCCGCACGCCGCGACGCCGAGACAGCCCTTTGTCGCCGAGCCGCCCCTTCCCAGACGTGGGAGAAGGGGCGGCTCGGCGCAAAAGGGAGGGCTCGATCAAGCTCCCGGGCGCGAGGGGCGCGGGATCGGGGCGGGGATGCGCGGGGGCGGGTCAGCGGGTGCCGGCGGGTAGCGTCGCGCGGGAACGCAGGGGCAACGAACGGGCCGTCTGCGCCCACCGGCGGACCTCCTCGACGTCCCGCCGCATCTGCTGGATGAGCGCGACCAGGCTCTCGAAGCGACGCTGGGGCCGGATGCGCTCGCGCAGGTGCACGACGATCGTCTTGCCGTACAGATCACCGTCGAAATCGAGCAGGAACGGCTCGAGCAGACGGACGCCGTCCGCATCGTAGAACGTCGGACGGCGCCCGACGGAGGCGGCCGCGATGTGGCGGGTGTTGCCGACATACACGTCGGCGGCCCACACGCCGTCCTCGATGCGGTCGCCGTCGGCGAGCGCGAGGTTGGCCGTGGGGAAACCGAGTTCGCGTCCGCGTCGATCGCCGTGGATGACCGTGCCGATGATGGCCGGGGCGCCTCCGACGGAATGGACCATCGCGGTCTCGGCGGGATCGGACGCCAGGCGCAGCTCTTCGGGGGTCATGCTCGTGCCCCGTCGATCTCGCGGAGTCCGTGGAATCGGCGCTCGTGGTAGATCAGAGGGGCGCCGTCGTCGTCGATGTTCATGCTGTGCACGCGCATCACGACCACCGAGTGGTCACCGGCCGGGACGCAACTGTAGACGTCGCAGTCGAACCACATCGCGGCGCCGTCGACCAGAACCGCCCCCTCGGCGGTCACCGTGGTGGCGAGCCCGTCGAATCGGTCGCGGCTGCGCGAAGCGAGCTGCATGCACGCATCGGACTGGTGCGAACCGAGCACGCTCACCCCGATCCGCTCGGCGCGACGCAGCACCGGCCACGTCGTCGAGGACTCCTGCACCGAGAACATCACCATGGGCGGGCTGTACGACGCACCGGCCGAGAACGACGAGGCGACCATTCCGACGGGGCGCCCGTCGACGATCGCGCACAGGGCGACGACACCGGTCGGGAACCGCCCCATGGCCCCGCGGACATGGTCGGGATCATGGGTGGGCACATCGAGAACACGGGTGCTCTCGGAGAGGGCGGGGGACAACAAGGTCATGACGGACTCCCTTTCGACGACGTCGCTCGGATGGTGAGCACCGGGTCGATGGGCGGCACGCAACGAATGCGATCCGTCTCCAGACCCGATGCCTGCCCCCGGGGTCTTGTGTCCCGAGAGGGTCCACAGCGGCTTACGCTGCACCCTCAGTGTGCGTGATCGGCGTTGCCCGCCGGTCACACGGATGTAAACGGCAGATTGCGCCGACTGCCCCGCCCGGAGCGCGCCTTCGATACACGCGCGAAACACGGTGGTGGCAGAATTGGTGACGCAGCGTAAGCCGTTGCGGGCGCTTCGGGCCAAAAGAACCTGGATGCGTGTGGAGGTCTCGTGCGCTCCGCAGCCCCGCGCTACGTGGAGTCACGACATCATCCTCTCCCAGTCAATCGGTACGGATGTGAGTCACAGATGTCGTTGAAAGTCATGGTGGTCGTCGGCAACCCGAAGCCGGCCTCCCGCACACGCAAGGTCGCGGAGCTTCTCGTCTCCCACCTGCTCAGCCCCGGTTCGTACGAGCTCGACGTGCTCGACCTCGCCGACCACGTCGATCAGATCTTCGCGTGGCCGTCGGAGACCATGTCGGCGCTGAACGCCCAGGTCGCCCAGAGCGACCTCGTCGTGTTCGCCTCCCCGACGTACAAGGCGACCTACACCGGTCTGCTGAAGGCGTTCCTGGACCGGTATCCCGCCAACGGGCTCGCCGGGGTGACCGCGATCCCGGTGCACACCGGCGCCGATTCCACCCACGCCATGGGTCCGACCTTCACCCTTGCACCGCTGCTGGTCGAGCTGGGCGCGACGGTACCCGGCCGCGGCTTCTACCTCCCGCTCAGCCAGATGGACAAGCTCGACGAGGTCGTCGCCGACGCGGCCGCGGAGTACCGCGGCAACCTCGCCCGACTCGCCACCGTCGCCGCGGCGACATCCGACGCCCCGACCCCCGCCTGAACGATGGCCGCCGCAGAAGGAGGATCCCCCATGTCCGACACCACTCCCCCCACCGCCATCGACGCACGCCGCTTCCGCGACACGCTCGGGCACTACGCCTCCGGGATCACCATCGTCTCCGGCATCGAAGACGACGCACCCGTCGGGTTCACCTGCCAGTCGTTCTACTCGGTCTCGGTCGACCCGCCGCTGGTGTCCTTCAGCGTCATGAAGACCTCCACGACCTATCCGCGTATCGCCGCCGACGGCAAGTTCGCCGTGAACGTGCTCGCCCACGACCAGCACGCCGTCTCGAACCAGTTCGCCCGCAAGGGCACCGACAAGTGGGCCGGGATCGACTGGAGCCCCGCGGCATCGGGCAACCCGATCATCGCCGACACCCTCATGTGGGTGGACTGCGAGATCTGGGCCGAGCACGAGGCCGGCGACCACCTCATCGTGATCGGGAAGGTCGTCGAGATGAGCCCGGCCGAGTGGCACGAGCGCGACACCGAACCGCTCGTGTACTTCAAGGGCGCCTACCGCCACCTGCAGGCGGTGGAACAGCTCGCCGGCTGAACCCGCCATGTGGCGGGTTCGCGATCGCGGATCCGCCACCTACGGCGGGTGACAGCGTCCCGACGGGGAGCGCACGATGGACTCACGCCACGCAGCCGTGGCGGTCTGAAGAACGAAGGAGTTCCCATGACCGTAGCCATCCCCCGCCCCCCGTTCGACGCCGAGCTCGAACCTGCCCTCGACGCGGTGGCGCAGATGCTCCCGACGCTCACGCCGGAGATGATCCCGGCGCTGCGGGCCAGTACGGCCGAGATGCTGTCCCAGGGCCTCGACGAGCAGATCGCCGCCGCCGGGGTGACCGTGCGCGATGTCACCATCCCCGGCTACGAAGGCGCCGAGATCACCGCCACCATCATCGCCCGAGCCGACCACGCCGGTCACCGACCCGGCATCGTCCACCTCCACGGCGGAGGCATGGTCATGGGCGACCAGATGACCGGTGTCGACACCTTCCTGTCCGCCGTCGTCCGCCACGACGCCGTCCTGGTCAGCATCGACTACCGCCTCGCCCCCGAATTCCCCGACCCCTACCCGGTCGAAGACTGCTACGCGGGCCTGGTGTGGACCGCAGAGCACGCCGACGAACTGGGTATCGACGCCGAGCGCCTCCTGGTCGGCGGGACGAGCGCGGGCGGAGGCCTCACCGCCGGAACCGCACTCCTCGCCCGGGATCGGCGGGGCCCGGCCCTCGCCGGACAGATCCTCCTCTGCCCGATGCTCGACGACCGCGATGCGACCGTGTCCACGACACAGATCGACGGCGTCGGCGTGTGGAACCGGGAAGCGAACGTCACCGGCTGGAGCGCGCTGCTCGGCGACCGCAAAGGCGGCGACGACGTCTCGATCTACGCGGCACCCGCCCGCGCGACCGACCTGTCGGGGCTTCCGACGACCTACATCGACTGCGGCTCCGCCGAGGTCTTCCGCGACGAAGACGTCGCCTACGCCACCGCCCTGTGGGCCGCGGGCGTTCAGGCCGAACTGCACGTGTGGGCCGGAGGGTTCCACGGCTTCGACACGATGGCGCCGCAAGCCGCCGTCTCCCAGGCCGCCATCGCCGCCCGCGAGAGCTGGATCGACCGCGTCCTGGGCGCGTGACCGCCCGACGCCGGACCGCGCCCCTCCCCGCGGCCCGGCGTCACCGGTCGATAGACTGTGCGCGCGCCATGAGGGAGTGAGACCGTGCAGGAACTGGTGGGACGACTGACCGCCCTCGACGCCGAAGCGAGCGAGTCGCTGAAGGTCATCTCCTACTTCGACGCCCTGGTCGCCCGCGGCGTCGGACCCGACGCACTCCTGCGCGCGGCCGCCGCTCTCAGCGGCGCCGTGGTCGGCAGCTCCACGCCCGGCCGCACCCGCCGGGTGCAACCCACGGGCAGACCCGCCGACGAGGAACCCGACGCCCCGCGGCTGTCGCGACGGGTTCCGCCCGACGGGCAGGTGTGGATCGAGCGCCGCGACCCGCACGCGAACGACGCCATGATCCTCGAACGCCTCGCCCTGGCGCTCGAGATCACCGCCGCCCGCCGAGGGAACGACGCGCTCGACGCGGTCGAACAGTCGATCGACGAGCACACGACGCCGGCCGAACGGCGGGCGGCGACCGCACGCCTGCGCCTCGCGCCCGGCGACGAGGTCTGCGTCGTCGCGACCCTCCCCGACGCCCCGCCGCCGGTCGCCGGCCCGTCCGCACTGGTGGTCACCGAATGGGGTCCGGCAGGCGCCGTCATCACCCGCACGGCTCCATCGCCCCCGGCCGATGCCGACGGCGCCGCATCCACGCCCACCCGCATCGGCGTCGGCACCCGCGTCCGTCCCGACGACCTCCCGGAATCGTGGCGGACGGCCACGCTCGCGCTGCGGATGACATCCCCCGAGCTCCCCCTCGTGGACGCCGACGAGGTGGGCGCCATCATGCTGCTGGCCGAAGCCGCGGACGAGCGTTCCGCGGAGCACCCCGACGTGGTCACCCTGGCCGGCCTCGACCCGCGCCACCGCGTCATCCTCGACGCGTACGGACGGATGGGAAGCGTCCGACAGGCGGCCGCTCTGGCCGGCGTGCACCACTCGACCGCGCAGGATCGGCTCGCGCAGCTGGTCGACCTGCTGGGATACGACGTCCGTCATCCGATCGGCCTGGCCCGCTACACCGCCGCCCGCGTCCTGCTGACCCTGTCACACCCGGGGTTCTGACCGCGCCGCCGCGACGCCTCCCCCGACCGCCCCGCCTCCGGTGTGACGAGACGGAAACATCGCGCCCGTACAGTGCGGATCATCCGGTCCGACGCACGGGAGCAACGCATGCACGAACACCCCCCTACCCTCCACTTCGGCGTTTTCGAGGTGGCCGCTCCGCAGGTGGGAGGCACCTTCAGCTGGGCGCACCCACGCAGCCGCAGCGCGGACTTCCTCGACCCGCAACACTGGATCCACATCGCCCGCGTGCTCGAAGACTCCGGCTTCGACTTCCTGTTCTTCGCCGGCGGCTACGGCTACCCGCTCGTCGACGGTGATCTGCCCGAGATCGCCGCGACCAAGGGCATCAACTTCTCCGCGATCGACCCGGACTACCTGATCCCGGTGCTCGCCCAGCACACCGACACCCTCGGGTTCGTCGTGACCCTCTCCACCGGCCTCGAGCATCCCGCCCAACTCGCCCGCCGTCTGGCGTCTCTGGACCACCTCACCTCCGGCCGGGTGGGCTGGAACATCGTCACCGGCGCATCGCAGAACGCCGTCGCCGACGTGTTCGGACAGGACGGCATCGTCCCCCACGACACCCGATACGCGATGGCGGCCGAGTACGTGGAGCTGGCCGCACGCCTGTGGGAGGAGGGATGGGACGACGACGCCCGGGTCGTCGATCGCGAGACCGGTGTCTACGCCCGGCGGGACGGCGTACATCCGGTCGTCTTCGACGGCGAGCACTACCGTTCCCGCGGTTACTTCGGGGCCCCGCCGTCGCCGCAGCGCACCCCCGTGCTGTTCCAGGCCGGCACCTCCCCCGCCGGACGCGCGTTCGCCGCCCGCAACTCCGAGTGCGTCTTCGTCCAGGCCACCACACCTTCCCGCACCGCCGCCGCCGTCGCCGACATCCGTGCCCTGGCCGCCGAGCGCGGCCGCGACCCCCGGGGCATGAAGCTGATGGCCGGCCTGACCGTCTTCGTCGGCGAGACCGAGGAGGAGGCACGGCGGTACGAGGCGGAGTTCGACGCGATGCAGACCGACGAGATCGTCGCATCCCTCTACGCCGGGAACACCGGCATCGACCTGCTCACGCTCGACCCCGACAAGACGCTGCACCAGGTCCTCGGTCAGGACGGCCCGGTGGGCCAGATGGGCACGAGCAACATCGAGCGCTTCCTCGGCGAGAACGCCCCCACCGTGCGGGAGATCCTCGACCAGCTCAAGGGCCGCGGCACGCGGGGATTCCGCCTCGTGGGAGACCCGACGCAGGTCGCCGACGGCATCGAGGCCCTCGCCGCCGAGACCGACCTCGACGGCTTTCTCATCGAGCCGGTCTTCGAACCCGCCGACCTGGAGGACTTCGGCCGACTCGTCATGCCGATCCTGCGCGAGCGCGGCCGCCTGCGGGCCGGCACGGCCGGGAACACCCTCCGCGCCCGCCTCACGGAGCAGCCCGGCAACGACCGCCTCGGCGACGCGCATCCGGTGCTGGCCGACTGACCCGGCACCGGCGGCGGCGACCTTCGCCCGCGAACCGGCCTCTTGTCGCCGAGCGGCCCGTTTGCGTCACGGCGCAAGGGGGTGGCTCGGCGAGAAGGGGCCGGATCGAGGAGACCCGGGAGGAGACCGGGGTGCGCGTCAGTCGGCGAGGAATGCCCGTGCGGCGGCGCGGAAGTCGCGGGATCCCGGGGCGTTGAAGTGATGGCGGTCCGGGATCTCGACGAAGCGGCCCGCGGGGCACGCCTCGGCGAGCGCCTTCGACCCTTCGAGGATGGCGTCGCGCGACCCGGTGGCGATCAAGACCGGCTGGGTGGGGGCGGTCGCCGGGTCGGGGTCGGCGGCGCCGGAGGCCCTCAGCCCCTCGGCGATCGCCAGAAGCGCCTCGAGGTCGTTGCCCCCGACGCGCTCGATGAGGCGGATGTACTGCTGGGTCTGCGCATCGGTCACCTCCGCCCCCTCCCGCACGTACGCACGCGCTTGCGCGAGGTCGAGCCGGCTGAGCGGGACACCGTCGGGGACACCACCGAGGACGACCCGCTCGACGCGGCCCTGGAGGTGCCGCGCGACCTCCCACCCGACGCGCGCGCCGAGGGAGTACCCGACGTAGGTGACGGTGTCGACGAGGTAGGTGTCGAGCACGGTCTCGACATCGCGGGCGAGGGCGCTCATCTCATACTCGCGGGCGTCGTGCGGCTTGTCGCTGGCCCCATGGCCGCGCTGGTCCAGTGCGAGGACGCGGAAGCCGTCCCGGGTGAGATCGCGCACCCACCCCGTGTTGACCCAGTTGTCGCGCGTGTTCGACGCGAACCCGTGCACGAGCACGACCGTCGGCCCTGACGGGTCACCCCACGAGTACGTCGCAAGGCGGAAGCCGCCCTCCGACATGACGAACGTCGGATCGGGCACATCGGTCAGGGCAGTCGGTGCGGACACGACATCCATTCTCGCGCGCTCCCCCACCCCGGGGCCCCAGACGCCGGCGGGACAAGCGACAGATCCCGCCGGCTGCACCCGGGCTGCCCCCAGTGAGTCCCGGTGCGTGGTCTGGTGAGACGAGTGTCGCACCCGAACCGGATGCGCGCCTCCGGGGGAACCCCTAATCTCAGCGGCCACGCGTCAGGGGTTTCCGCCTGCCGGCCACTGGACCTCCTCACGCACACAACCGGCCCGTTACCGATTCGTAACCTCGTCCGATGCCTGTCATAGCAACCGCATAGCGGTGGGCCGTTGTCTTGGTACTCCCGACACCATCCGTCAGGAGAACAAGACCATGGACCTGCTCAGCATCATCGCCCTCGACCTCGTCGCGATCGCCGTTCTCGCTTTCGCCGTCTACTACCCCCGACACCGTCGACGCGACCTCGCCGTCGCCTTCGTCGGCGTCAACGTCGGTGTGCTGGCGGTGTCGATGGTCTTGGCCGACACCACCGTCAGCGCCGGCCTCGGCCTGGGCCTGTTCGGCGTCCTGTCGATCATCCGGTTGCGGTCGCGCGAGATCGAACAGAGCGAGATCGCCTACTACCTGGCCGCTCTCGCGCTCGGTCTGATCGCGGGACTGTCCGGATCGGCCACCTGGACCGCGCTGGCCCTGTCGACTCTGATCGTCGGCGTCATCGCGATCGTGGACAGCCCGGCCGTGCTGCGCCGCTCGCGCGAGCAGACCCTCGTCCTCGACCGGGCCTACCCCGACGAGAACGACGCCCGGGAAGCGGTCGAAGAGACCCTCGGCACCGCCGTGCAGCGCGTGACCGTCCGCAACCTCGACCTCGTCTCGGACACCACCACCGTGAACGTCCGATACACCCTCCCCCGCCGCTCCGCCCGCCGCCGCACCACCCGCGGCCCCGCCGACCCCGCGACCGAGGCCGACCGCGACAGCGCCCCCGACACCGTCTCCCACACCTGGCAGGTGACACGATGAACACCCTCACCCCCCTCGACCGGCTCCGCCCGATCGGCCTCGACGAGCTGAACGCACAAGCCGAACTGCAGACCCGGGTCGACCGCAAGTACATCGTCCCCGGCCGAGACCTGCCGGCCGTGCTGCAGGCGCTTCCCCCCGGAAGCCAGATCCTGGAGATCGACGGCGAAAGCTCGCTGCGGTACGCCTCGCAGTACTTCGACACCCCCGCGCTGGACAGCTACTTCGGGGCGGCGCGTAAGCGTCGGCGCCGGTTCAAGGTGCGAGCGCGCACCTACGTCGACTCGGGCGGGTCGTTCCTCGAGGTGAAGACCAAGGGCGCCCGGTCGGCCACCGTCAAGGAGCGGGTGCCGGTCACCGGCGACGAACTCGACGACGACGCCGTGGCCTACGCCACCGACCTGCTCGTCGACGCCGGCATCCCGGACGCCGCACACCTGGCCGAGACGTTGCAGCCGACCCTCGTGACCCGCTACCGCCGTGCGACCGTGCTGCTGCCCGCCGCCGAGGGCGACGCGTCCCGCGCGACCATCGACACCGAACTGACCTGGATCGACGCCGGAGGCACCGTCCTCCAGCTGCCGGCCTCGGTCATCGTCGAGACGAAGTCCGGCCAACGCGCCGGTGCGCTCGACCGGGCGCTGTGGCGCCAAGGCCACCGTCCCGCCCGCATCTCGAAATACGGCACCGGGATGGCCGCCCTCCACCCCGACCTCCCGTCGAACCCGTGGCACCGCGTGCTCACCAGACACTTCTCCCACGCGACCGTCGACCACGGCCACCACCCCACCCCCGACACCCGACCCCTGGCCGCCTGACCTCCGCGGCCGCCCGCCCACCCACGAAGTGGCACCCCGAAAGGACACTGACATGACCATCCGCACCCGCCGCCCCCGCCGCCTCTGGCTGGCCGCCGCACCCGCCCTCGCCCTGACCCTCGTCGTCGCCGGCTGCACCGCGACCGAGGTCGCCTCATCCGCATCCGAGGACACCGTCGCCGCCGTCACCGAGGAATCCGACGACACCGTCGTGACCGTCGCGAACATCGACACCGCCGACGTCACCGCCGCCGACGTGCTCGCGGGCAACCAGGACACCCACGACAAGGACGACGACGACGAGTACGACCTCGACGAGGCGACCACCATCGCCTTCTCGGGCTCCACCGCCGCCATCAGCGGCGAGGGTGCGGTCGACGAGGGTGACACCGTGCTCATCTCGCAACCCGGCACGTACGTGCTCTCCGGCGACTACACCGGCCAGGTGGTCGTCTCCTCCGACGCCGACGGACAGGTCCGACTCGTCCTCGACGACGTCGACGTCACCACCGACGCCGGCGCCGCCATCGATGTGCAGGCGGCCGACGAGGCGCTCGTGATCCTCGCCGACGGATCGAGCAACACGCTCAGCGATGCGTCCTCCTACGCCGACGACGCCGACGCGAACGCCGCCCTCTACAGCTCCGCCGACCTCACCATCACCGGCACCGGTTCCCTGACCGTCACGGGCAACGGCAACGACGGCATCGCCTCCAGCGACGGACTGGTCATCCAGTCCGGAACCGTCACCGTGGATGCGGTCGACGACGGCATCCGCGGCAAGGACTACCTCGTCATCCGAGACGGCGACATCTCCGTCACGGCCGGCGGCGACGGCCTGAAGGCCGACAACGAGGAGGAGGCCGAGCGCGGCTACGTCCTCATCGAGGGTGGCTCGACCACCGTCGACGCCGGCGACGACGGCATCGACGCGTTCACCGATGTGGTCACCACCGGCGGCACGGTCTCGATCGTGTCCGGCGGCGGCTCGACCGACGCGGTGGCCGACAGCGGCGCCAAGGGTATCGTCGCCGGTGTCGTCGCGGTCCTCGAAGGCGGCACGATCGACATCGACGCCTCGGACGACGGAGTGCACGCCGATGCGTACCTCCACCTCGCCGGCGCCGACCTCACGGTCGCCTCCGGTGACGACGGCGTCCACGCGGAGCAGGAGCTGCAGGTTTCGGGTGGCACCGTCACGGTCACGACCTCCTATGAGGGCCTCGAGGCCGAGATCATCACGATCAGCGGCGGCACCAGCGACATCACCGCCAGCGAAGACGGCGTCAACGCCGCCGTCCCCGGCGGCGGCGCATCCGAACCCGAGTCCGGCGACCTGAGCGCCCAGTTCATCGTCACCGGCGGCACGCTCGTGGTCGACGGCGGCGGTGCGGGCACCGCGAACGACGGTGCCGGGGACGGCATCGACATCAACGGCGACTGGACCCAGACCGGCGGTACCGTGATCACCTCCGGCCCCTACGGCGGCGGTGACGGCGCGGTCGACGCCGACGGGACGGTCTCGATCGACGGTGGCGTGCTCATCGCGCTCGGCGGCCTCACCACCGACCTGGACATGTCGGCGCAGTCGGCCGTGCAGTTCTCCACCACCGGCATCGCCGACGGCACCGCCCTCACCGTCGTCGACGCCTCCGGGAGCGAGATCGGCACCTTCACGGCGGACGGCTCGACCAGCATCACCGTCTCCACGCCGAGCGTGACCTCGGGATCGTCGTACTCGCTCGTCGCCGACGGCGCCACCGTCGCCACGGCCGGCGCCGGCGAGCTGACCGTCACCCAGGGCGCCGGTGGCGGAGGCGCAGGCGGGGGCGGCACCGGTCCCGGCGGAGCGGCCCCGCGCCCCTGACCGTCACCTCCCGCGGGGCCCGCTGCACTCCGGTGCACGCGGGCCCTGCGGCATGTCGGAAGGCGCGGACACGGCATGCTGGAAGGGTGAACGCCTCCCCCTCCTCCCCTCTCCCGGTGATCCTCGACGTCGACACCGGCATCGACGACGCACTGGCCCTCCTCCTGGCCGCCACGCACCCCTCCCTCGAGGTGAAGGCGGTGACATGCGCCGCAGGGAATGTCTCGCTCGCGCAGGTCGTCGAGAACACCCTCGGGGTGCTCGCCGTCGCCGGGCGAGACGACATCCCCGTCGCCGCCGGCGCGGAGGGACCGCTCGTCGGACGCCCCCGCGACGCGAGCCACGTCCACGGCGCCAACGGACTCGCCGACATCACCCTCCCGGCCCACGGCGGGGCCCCGGTCGACGCTCACGCCGTCGAGCTCCTGCGCCGCACCCTCGACGAGGCCGCCGATCCGATGACGATCATCGCGCTCGCGCCGCTGACGAACATCGCACTCCTGCTGCGCATGTACCCGGCGGTGCGCGCGAAGATCGCCCGCATCGTGTTCATGGGCGGCGCGATCGGTACCGGCAACGTCACGGCGGTCGCGGAGTTCAACGTCTGGCATGACCCGGAGGCCGCCGAGGTCGTGCTCGACAGCGGCGTGCCGACCCTCATGTACGGGCTGGAACCGTTCTACGCCGCCACGTGCGACACCACCGCGATCCGCGCACTCGCCTCGTCCGCACGGCCCGCGGCACAGCTCGCCGGCGGGCTTTTGGACCACCTGACCGCCGGCCGCGGCGAGGAGGGGCGCGTGCGCGCCGGCGAAGCGCCGCTCGGCGACGCGGGCACCGTGTGCGCGGTGATCGACCCGGGCGCGCTGACCGTCGTGGCCGCGCCGGTCGGCGTGGCGCTCGCGCCGGGCGAGACCCGGGGACAGACGATCGTGGACATGCGCCACGCCGCCCCCGGGGCCCCCGGAACCCACGCCTCGACCGGCGTCGTCACCGCCGTCGACACCACCCGCTACCGCGAGCTGTTCGTCGGAGCGCTGTCGTGAACGGCACGGTCGTCGTCGTCGGCTCCCTCAACCTCGACACGGTGCTCGAGGTCGAACGCATCCCCTCCCCCGGCGAGACCGTGCACAGCCTCTCCGGCGCGTTCATGCCCGGCGGCAAGGGCGGCAACCAGGCCGCCGCGGCGGCCGCCGCCGGCGCCCCGACCCGCATGATCGCCGCGGTCGGCGCCGACGGTGACCGCTACCTGCGCCACCTCTCGGCCGCCGGTATCGACACCTCCGCGGTGGCGCGACTCGCCGACGTCCCCACGGGCGCCGCGACCGTCATCGTGGACAGCACCGGCGAGAACGTGATCGTCGTCACCGAGGGTGCCAACGGCCGGGTGTCGGCGGAACAGGTCGCGGCGGAGACGTGGACACCCGACGACGTCGTGGTGGTGCAGTTCGAGATCCCCGCCGCGGTCGTCCGCGCCGTGGCCACCCGCGCCGCGGACGCCGGGGCGACCCTCGTGGTCAACCCCTCGCCCTGGCGCGACGATCTCGGCGATGTGCTCGAACAGGCCGACGTCGTGATCGTCAACGAGCACGAGCGGCGTCAGCTCGGCGAACGCGTCGCGCAGGACCGCATCTGCACCACCCGGGGCGGCGACGGTGCCCGCTGGGCGGGGGAGGTCGCGACGCCCGAACCGATCACGCCGCTGGACACCGCCGGCGCCGGAGACGCGTTCGCCGGCACCCTCGCCGCCGCGCTCGTGGCCGGGGCCGGCCGCGGGGACGCGTTGCAACGCGCGGTCGACGCGGCCACCGCCGCGTGTCTGCGTCGCGGCGCCCAACAGTGGCTCACCGACTGAACCCGTCCGGCGGCGGGGCGGCGGATCAGCCGCGGTCGATGTCGAGGTCGAGGTCACCGGCCCAGTCGACGCCGCGCTCCGGCGGGTTCCCGGCGGCGACGATCGGGGTCGACGGGTAGAGCACATGCGCGCGCAACCGCTCGGCGGCATCGTCGAAGTCGGGTTCCTCGCCCATCCACTCGACCGGCACGGAGATCACGTCGTTGCCGGCGCCGATGACCAGGTCTGCCGTGGCCACATTCCCCTCGGTCGTGCAGATCGGCACGGTCACCACCTCGGTACGTCGCTCGTTGCTCAGCGCCACCGAGAGAGCCACCATCGCCTCGGCGACGTCGTCGGCGGTCAGGATGTTCTGTCCGGCGTAGGTGACACTTCTCATGACTCGACTCTGACCCATCACCCCGATTTCCGGCGACCGGTTGCACGCATCCCCGTGATGCATTAGCGGCGCCCCCGTCCGACCCCGCGAGGGCCGCATACCGGCACGCTAGACCGTGTCGCGCGCGGCGCCTTCTCCCGAGATCTCGGCGGCGGCCCCGTTGATCAGCTCGAACAGGTGCGCCGTCGCCGCACGGGCGGCGACACCGAGTTCCTGCGGGAGGGCGCCGGCTCCACCGCCCACCGCCACCACGGGGCGATCGACGTTCCACGCCTTCGCGGTCTCGTCACGGTCGCAGACGAGGACGCCGTCCACGTTGCGGGACACCAGCGCCTCGACCCCACCCCCTGGCCGCTCGCGCACCACGACGAGTACCGCACCGCGTTCGTCCGCCACGTCGGCCGCAGCCTCGGCGATCGCGCTGCACGACGTGTCGGTGAAGCGCTCGACGACAAGGCCCACGGTGGGCAGCGCGCGCCCCTGACGGAGGGCGCTCGCGGCACGATTCATCCGGTAACCGGTCTCGACGATCGCCTCGCGGATGCGCTCGTCCATCTCCGGAGAGGTCTGCTGTTTCCCGTTCAGGATGCGCGAGATGGACATCCGGCTCATGCCGACGATGTCGGCGATGTCCTGCAGGGTCGCCTTTCGGCTCTGACCAGCCATATCGAGATCTTAGCCTCAGGCCAGAAATTTCGGCGCGGCCGCGCGCCCCACGTCGCGACGCGGACGCTCAGACCTCGCCGACACGCACGAGCATCTTGCCCGTGTTGACCCCCCGCATCATGTCGAGGAACGCATCGACGGTCCGGTCGATGCCCTCGTAGACGGTCTCGTCGTACGCGATGCGCCCCGCGGCGAACCACGCGGTCATCTTCTCCTGGAACTCCGGTGCGAGGTGCAGCCACGACCCCAACGTGAAGCCCTGCAGGGTCAGGCCCCGCGTGATGATGTTCGACATGTTGTCAGGTCCGGGGACCGACTCGGTGGAGTTGTACACCGAGATCGCGCCGCACAGCGCCGCCCGACCGCCGTCGTTGAACGCCGCGAGAGCGGCTTCCAGGTGGTCGCCACCGACGTTGTCGAAGAAGACGTCGACACCCTCCGGCGCGGCCGCCGCCAGCTGGCCGCGCACGTCGCCGTCCTTGTAGTCGAACGCCGCGTCGTACCCGTACTTTCCGGTCAGCAACGAGACCTTCTCGGCCGACCCGGCCGAACCGATCACGCGTCCGGCTCCGAGCAGCTTCGCGATCTGCCCGACCGCGGTCCCGACCGCGCCGGCGGCGCCCGACACGAAGACGGTGTCCCCTTCCTTCATCCCCGCGATCGCGGTGAGGCCGACGTACGCGGTCAGGCCCGTCATCCCGAGGATGTGCAGACGCAACGACAGGGGCAGCCCCGGGATCTCCGGGACGACACGGAAGGTGGCGGCCTCATCCTGCACGGTGTCGGTCCACCCGTGCTGGTGCAGCACGACCGCACCCACCGGCATCTCGTCGACGGTCGACTCCACGACGCGACCGATCGCCCCTCCCGCGATCGTGTCACCGATGCCGTAGGGCGCGACGTAGCTGCGCGCATCGCTCATGCGACCTCGCATGTAGGGGTCAACCGACACGAACGCGTTCCGCACGCGCACCTGGCCGGGGGCGAGATCCGAATGGACGACCTCGACGGTCTCGAAGTCGTCGTGCGTCGGCCATCCGGTCGGGCGGGCGGCCAGTCGGATCTGCGTACTGCGGAACTCTGCCATGCGGGTACCTCCTCCTCGGATGCGCGGATCGCGCGCGTCCGAACTTTCTGCAACGAGCGTTTCACAATATAGTGGACCGACCGTTTCAAAAAATCGACTCCACACCGGGCAGAGGGGCACGCGCATGGGAAGACCGGCCACGTTCGACCGCGACACCGCCGTCCGCGCCGCGCGCGAGGTGTTCTGGCGGCTGGGGTTCGAGGCGGTCGCGATCCCCGACCTCGAGCACGCGACCGGACTGGGGCGGTCCAGTCTTTACCACGCGTTCGGCTCCAAACGCGGTCTCTTCGACGCTGCCGTGCAGAGCTACCTCGACGAGATCGTGCGTCCGCGCCTGCGTCCGCTCCTGCACGACCCGGTGCCCTCCGGCGCACTGGCCGACTACCTCTCCGGCCTCGCGCAGGTCTTCGCACGCGCCGACACCCCCGCCGCCGCGAACGGATGCCTGCTCATCAACACCGCCGGCTCCCCGCTCGCGCACGACGCCGACGTCGCGGAGGTCATCACCGCCTACCGGGCCGAACTGCGCCACGCCATCGACCGCGGCATCCGCGCACGTCGCCCCCACGACGACCCCGCCGAACGCGAGCGCACCTCCGCGACCGTGACCGGTCTGGTCGTCGGAGCCTACGCGCTCGCCCGCATCTCCCCTGAGGAGGCGGTGCGCCTGATCAGCACCGCCCGCAGCCTCGTCGTGTGACCGCCGCTCGCCAGACGCCCCTCGACGCGACCTCCCTCCGACACCGGCCCGCCGCAGAGTCGAAACACGAAGTCGCTAGCATCGCCCCGAGCGGACGCAGGGGTAACGGGGACCGCTCGACCCGTCACTCGACCTCGGGAGATCACCGATGCACGCTCGTCGCACACGCCGCTCACGCCGCCGTTCACGCGCTCTCACGCCCTGGTACCGGCAGGAGGTGGGAGGCCTCCCGGTCTGGGCGATGCTCGTCCTCGCCGCCGTCGGCGCGATCCTCATCGCCTACACGATGATGAACCTGCCCGCGTAGCGGGGCTGTTTGCCCCCCGTTCATCCGACGCGCGCACAGTGACGGGGTCGAAAGGGCCCCCATGACGCACCTCGTCGCCGTCGGCGGCAGCGACGCCGGGATCTCCGCGGCGCTGCGCGCCCGCGAGTTCGACCCGGATGTCGACGTGACCGTCGTCGTCGCCGATCAGTACCCGAACTACTCGATCTGCGGCATCCCGTACTACTTCTCCGGCGACGTGCAGCCGTGGCAGTCCCTCGCCCACTGCACCCACGCCGATCTCGAGGCCACCGGGATGCGGCTGCGCCTGAACACCCTCGCGACCGGGATCGACGTCGCCGCGCGTCGACTCACGGTCACGGATCACGACGGTCCGACCACGATCGACTACGACGAGTTGGTCGTCGGGACCGGGGCGCTACCCTCGTTCGCGGGGATCGCCGGAATGGACCGGCTCGGCCCCGAAGACGGCGTGCACGTCATCCACTCTATGGGCGACACGTTCGCCCTCGACGCCGACCTGGAGCGCCGCGGCCCGGCCTCGGCGATCATCGTCGGCGCCGGCTACGTCGGCCTCGAGATGGCGGAGGGTTTCCGCGGCCGCGGAATGCGCGTCACGCAACTGCAGCGCGGGCCGGAGGTGCTCTCGACCCTCGACCCCGAACTGGCCGCGACCGTCCACGACGAACTCGTCGCCCACGGCGTCGACGTGCACACGGGTACCGCGGTGGGCGGCGTCGAGAAGACCGGCACGGGACTGACGGTGCACGCCGAACGGGAGGGCGAGGAGGTCACCCACACCGCCGACCTCGTGCTCGTCGTGGTGGGCGTGCGACCCCACACCGCTCTCCTGGAGTCCGCCGGCGCCCGGCTCGGCGCGGGTCGCGCGGTCGTCGTCGACGAACACATGCGCACCGGCCTGCCCCATGTCTTCGCCGCCGGCGACGGCGTCATCACCCACCATCGCCTCCTCGGCACGACCTACCTGCCGCTCGGGACGACCGCGCACAAGCAGGGCCGGGTCGCCGGCGAGAACGCCGTCGGCGGCGCCGCCCGCTTCGCCGGGTCGGTGGGGACCCAGGTCGTCAAGGTCTTCGATGTCGTCGCCGCCCGCACCGGCCTCCGGCAGCACGAGGCCGAGTCGGACGGGTTCCACCCCGCCACCTCGTCCTCAGCCGCCGACGACCACAAGCGCTACTAGCCCGGCGCGCAACAGATCCACTTCCGCATCACCGGCGACACCGAGACCGGACGCCTCCTCGGCGCCCAACTCACCGGACGCCTGGGCACCGAGACCGCCAAACGCGTCGACACCTACGCCACCGCGCTGTACGCCGGACTCACCGTCGACCAGGTCGGCGAACTCGACCTGTCCTACACCCCGCCGCTCGGCTCGCCATGGGATGCCGTGCAGGCTGCCACCCAGGCGTGGTCGCGCGAACACGCCACCCACCCTCTGGAGGTCACCCGATGAGCGCCGAGCGCCCCGTCGTCCTGTTCATCTGCACGCACAACGCCGGGCGCTCCCAGCTGGGTGCCCATCTGCTCGACCACCTCGCCGGCGACCGCTACGACGCGACCTCCGCAGGAGTGGCCCCCGGCGAGAGCATCAGCCCCGAGGTCGCCGAGGCCCTCGGTGAGCTCGGCATCGACACCTCCGCCGCGAGCCCGCGTCCGGTCACCGCCGAGCTGCTGGCCGAAGCCGATGTCGTCGTGACGATGAAGCCGGGCCTCGACCTGCCGGGCGAGGTCGCCGGAGAGCTCGTCACGTGGCAGTTCCCCAACCCGGAATCGTGGGGCCTGGAGGGCGTGCGCGAGCTTCGCGACCACATCCGCGCGGCCGTCGAGGACCGCTTCGTCTGACCCGACGCGCCGCGAGGCGGTCACCCCGACAACGGTCCGCGGGTGTGCTCGAAGATGAGGCTCGTGCTCGTGGCCGCCACGATCGGCTGCGTCGACAGATGGTCGGTGACGAAGCCCCGCAGGTCGTGGCGGGTGCGGCCACGGTAGTGGATGACGAAGTCCTCCGCGCCCGCGAGGTAGAAGAACTGCGCCACGTCCGGATGCTTCTCGAGCTGTTCGGCGAACGCGGTCAGCTGCGCACGGGCGCCCGGGCGGATGCGCACCGAGACCAGCGCCTCGGTGTCGTACCCGAGCGTGGCGGGATCGACGTCGACGGTGAATCGGCGGATGACGCCGGAGGACACCAAGCGTGACACCCGCGCGTGAACCGTCGAGGCCGCGAGGCCGACGGCGGTGGCCAGACGACTGAGCGGGGCGCGCGCGTCCCGATGCAACTCGTCGAGCAGTCGCACGTCCGTGTCATCCAGCGACGGTATCTTCGCTCGTTCAGTCATCGTCCGACGATACAGCGGGAGGTCACGCGTTCGGAGACGGATTCTTCGGTTCTCCTTGTCGTGCTGCCGCGGACTCTGTGAGCGTGGCGCCCATACGGTCACGTCGGAAGGGGATGCGCATGATCATCGGGGTGCCCACCGAGGTCAAAGACAGTGAGTTGCGGGTCGGGATGACCCCCGTCGGCGTGCGTGAACTGCACGACCGCGGCCACACGGTCCTGGTCCAGTCCGGGGCCGGCGCCGGCTCCGGGTTCCGCGACGAGGACTACACCGCCGCCGGGGCGCGCATCGCCTCATCCGCCGACGCGACGTGGGGCGAAGCCGACCTCGTGGTCAAGGTCAAGGAGCCCGTCGCCTCGGAGTACCCTCGGCTCCGGTCGGATCTCACCTTGTTCGCGTACCTGCACCTGGCGGCCGTGCCCGACCTGACCCGCGCCCTCGTCGACGCGGGAACGTCCGCGATCGCCTATGAGACCGTGCAGCTGCCCGACCGCTCACTCCCCCTGCTGGCGCCGATGAGCGAGATCGCCGGACGCCTGTCGGTACAGGCGGGCGTGCACCACCTCATGGCGCCCGGCGGGGGCCGGGGCATCCTTCCCGGCGGTGTCCCCGGCACCCCGCGCGCGCACGTCGTGGTGATCGGCGGCGGAGTCGCCGGCACCAACGGCGCCGAGATGGCCGTCGGCCTGGGCGCGCACGTGACCGTCATCGACACCTCACTGCCGAGACTGCGGCAGCTCGACGAACGCTTCGCCGGGCGTATCGACACGCGGGTCTCGACGCGGACCACCATCGCCGAGGCCGTGGCCTCCGCCGATCTCGTCATCGGATCGGTACTCATCCCGGGCTCGGCTGCGCCGAAGCTGGTCACACTGGAGATGGTGGAGAACATGCGGGCCGGATCGGTGCTCGTCGACATCGCCGTCGACCAGGGCGGCTGCTTCGAGGGGACCCGCCCCACCACCTACAGCGAGCCGACCTACCGGGTGCACGGTTCCGTTTACTACGCGGTGGCCAACATGCCCGGCGCGGTGCCCCTCACCTCGACCGTCGCGCTCACCAACGCCACCCTCCCGTACACGCTGGCCCTCGCCGAGCACGGCACCGACGCCGCGCTGGAACGAGACCCCGCGCTCGGGGCGGGCCTGTCCACCGCCCGCGGTGAGATCATCGACCCCCGCATCTCCCTCTAGCCCCGCCGCATCCGCGCCCCACCGCCGGCGCCGCGCCGCACCGCACCCCCGCCCCCCACCGCCGGCGCCGCATCCGCGCCCGCGCCCCACGCATGTCCCACTTTCGGCTTCAAAGCCGCCTGGGGGCGACCGAAACCGGGACATGCCTCCTCCACCGCAGAGAGGATGTCCCCTTTTCTGATCTATTGGCGCCCCTGAAGAGCAGAAAGTGGGACATCGCCGGCTCGTTCGAGCAGGCCACCGAGTACCGCACCACTCCCGCGCTGTACCCCGCGCTGGACTGAGCGGTCCCCGAGACGGCGCCCGACCCGCCGGTCGGGGGCCGTCTCGGCGTTCCGGGTCGTGTCCTTCGCTAGCGTGGCTGATGTGGACCAGGCCGAGCGGGAGCAGCGCGACGGCGACGGGTTGCATTCCGGCCTGCTGATCCTGCTCCTGGCCACCGCGGTGGCGGGACTCGCGACCGGATTCGTCGGCGGCGCGTTCCGATGGGTGCTCGACCGCGCGACCGAGCTGCGCGGCGACATCGTCACGTGGGCGCTCGAGACCCCCTCCGGATGGATCGTGCCCATCCTCCTGACGGCCCTCGCCGCAGCGACCGCCGCGACGATCGTGCGGCTCTCCCCCCGCTCGGCCGGCAGCGGCATCCAGGATGTGGAGGCCGTGGTCCGTGGTGAGGTCGCCCCGCCCCGGCTCGATGTCATCCCCGCACGCTTCGTCGGCGGCGCCCTCGCCATCGGCGGCGGTCTCGTCCTCGGGCGCGAAGGCCCGACGGTGCACATGGGTGCCGCGCTCGGAGCCGCGGCCGCCCAGGCCGTCCGACGGGATGAGACCGATGTGCGCATCGCGCAGAGCGCCCTGTCTGGGGCCGGTCTCGCCGTCGCGTTCAACGCGCCGATCGGCGGCGCCCTGTTCGTGTTCGAGGAGCTCACGCACCGCCTGACCACACGGCTCATGCTCGCGACACTGGTCGCCGTCGGCGTCGCGGTCGCGTGCGCCCGGATCATCATCGGCAACTCCGCCGACTTCGACGTCGCCCGCGTCGAGCCCGCGCCGCTGCACGCGCTGCCGCTGTTCGTCGCGTTCGGGGTCGTGATCGGGCTGCTCGGCGCGGCGTACTCGTCTGTCGTGGTCACCTGCCTCACCGTGGCGCACCGTCTACGGCGCATCCCCCCGACCGTCCGCGCCGCTCTCGTCGGGGCCGTGGTCGGCGCGGCGCTGTTGTACGACCCCCTCACGGTCTCCGGTGGGGATGCGGTGACCCAGTTACTCCTGCACGGTCAGAGTGTCGCCCTTCCGGTCGTGCTCACCTACCTGGTGATCCGTTTCTTCGCCGGGCCGCTGTCGTACGCGGCCGGAACACCCGGCGGACTGTTCGCGCCGCTGCTGGCCCTCGGTGCGCTGTCCGGCCTCGCCTTCATCCAGGTCATCGACGGTCTGTGGCCGGGTCTCGGGCCCGACCTCGCGCTGACGTTCGTGTTCGTCGGGATGTCGACGTTGTTCGCCGCCGTCGTCCGTGCCCCGCTGACGGGCATCGTGCTGGTGATCGAGATGACGGCGGTCACCTCCGCCATCATCCCTATGATCGCCGCCGGCGCAGCCGCCGTGCTCACCGCGACGGCGTTGCGCAGCAGGCCGGTCTACGACCGGCTTCGGGAGATGACCGGCAAGTTGTGAACGGACCCCGTCGACGTCAACCGGCGAGGAGTTCGGCGACGCGGGAGCGCAGCGCGCGCGGCAGGAACGGCTTGACCAGATAGTCATCGGCGCCGGCGGCCATGGCCCGCTCGCGGTCCTCGTCGGCACGCCGGGCGGTGAGCATGACGATCCGCGTCGTGGCGAATCCCTCGTCCGAGCGCAACTCCTCGCAGACCTCGATCCCGGACTTCACGGGCATCATCCAGTCCAGCAACACCAGATCGGGGCGGTGCTCCCGGGCGAGATCCAGACCCTCACCGCCGTCGCGACCGACACGGATGTCGTAACCGTCGCGGGCGAGCACGTCTCTGACCAAGGATGCGACGTCGTCATCGTCTTCGACGATCAGCACCTGAGCCACCGGGCACCTCCAGCTCGCGATTCGGTGTCATCCCAATCTACCCAGCCGCCGCGACGGACACACCACGGCGATGCACCCTTGCATCAATCCGGGTCGTCCCCCATAATCACCGCTAGTCTCTGACCGTGGAACGCGTGATCCTCGACACGCGGCCGTCGCCCTCGCGGCAGGACCGTGAGCACACCCCCGCGTGGTTGTGGGCGGTCGGCCCGCTCGGCGTGCTCCTGCTGGCCGTCGTCGGCGTCTCGTTCTCGATCCCCGGGGTCGAGCTGGCCGTGTGGTGGCCCGCCGCAGGGTTCTCGGCGTGGTTCGCGCTCCGCGCGGCCCCGCATCATCGCTGGATCACCGTGGTCGCGATCTTCGCGGTCACGACGTTCGCGAACACCCTGCCGGGACGGGATGTGCTCCTGTCCGCCGGGTACGGCCTGGCGAACGCGCTCGAGGCGGCCGTCATCGTCGTGATGCTCGCGCGACGCACCCGGCTCACGGCGCGCCGCGCACACCTGCTCGACCGCACCACGCGCGGATTCGCCCTCGACACCGCCAACAACGCCCTCTACTTCGTTCTCGCCGCCGCTGTCGCCTGCGTGGCCAGCGCCGTCGTGATCGGTATCGCGGGATCGGCCTTCTCCACCGGTTTCACCCCGCTCACCGGGCTGTTCGTGGGGGCGTCGCACTGCGCCGCGGTGCTGCTGATCGCCCCGTTCGCGCTGCTGCCGCCACCGTTGGCGACCCGTCTGAACACGGTCGAGGTCCTCGCGCAATCGCTCCTGCTGGTGGCGATGATCGTCCTCACCTTCTCGCCGCTGACGAACCTGCCCGGAGCCTTCCTGATCTTCGGGCTGTTCACCTGGGCGGTGCTGCGCTTCCCGATCCGGGTCGTCTACCCGCAGGCGCTCCTGACATCGCTGGCGGTGCTCACCCTCACCGTTCTGGGTCAGGGGGCGTTCGCGGAGCGCGTGGACAGTCCCCTGGAGACCGCCGCGGTCACGGTCATCTTCATGACCTCGCTCGCGGTGTTCAGCGTGCTGCTTTCCTCCGCCCGATACGAGACGGTGGCGGGCGCCGCCGCGGCCCTCGAGCTGACGCGGGCGCAGGCGGCCGTGGAACGCGAACGAGCCGCCGCGCTGACCGAACGCCTCGAGCTGGAACGGCAGCGACAGGACTTCGTGGCCACCACCAGTCATGAGTTGCGTACCCCGATCACAAGCATCCTGGGCTACAGCGAGCTGCTGCACGAGGCGGACATCCATCGGCCCGAGGGCGACTGGGTCGAGGTGATCCGCCGCAACGCGGTCCGATTGAGCGACCTGGTCGAAGACCTGCTGTCCCTCGGACACGACGACGCCGAACCCGCCACCCTGACGCCGGTCGAACTGACGGCGACGGAGCTGGCCGCCGACGTCATCAGCACGCACAACCCCATGGCGATGACGCGGCAGGTCGACCTCACGCATCGCATCGCGACGGAGGCCGTAGTACTCGCGGACCGCAGCGATGCCGTGCGCGCCCTGGGCAACCTCGTCTCCAACGCGGTCAAGTTCACCCCGCAAGGGGGAACCGTCCTGGTCGAGGCCGCGCCCGACGGCGCGTTCGTGACATTCACCGTCACCGACACCGGCCCCGGCATGTCGCCCGCGACGCTCGCGCGCGCCTTCGACCGGTTCTACCGCGCCCCGGATGCCGAGACCCAGAACACCCCCGGGACCGGCCTCGGCCTCGCGATCGTGCGGGAGCTCGCCGAGCGCAACGGCGGCCACGTCAGCCTCGAGTCACCCCGTCAGGGCGGGTTGCGTTCGACGCTCGTCTTCCGCGCGGCCGATCCGCCCGCGGCGCACGCCGGGGACTGATCCGGGTCGACCGCGCCGGTCAGCGAACGGCGATCGTGGGCGAAGCGGGGTCGTCGAGGACGGCGGTGCTGACCGACCCGAGGAAGAAACGAGCCAGCGCCCCGCGGCCGTGCGTGCCCACCACGAGCACCGAGGCATCGCGGGCGAGGTCGGTCAGCAGCCGCGCCGCGTCCGCCTCCTCGACCCGGGTCTGCACCTCCACCTCCGGGTGCGCGGCCCGCACCGGAGCGAGAGCCCGCTCGATACGGTCGGCCGCGACCACATCGAGATCGACCGGATAGAGACCGGCGGGGTCCGCCGACCCGATGAGATAGTCGCCGCTGCCGGTGAGGTCCCCCGGCATGGGAGCCGGAAGCCACGCACTGGCGGCGACCAGCGGCTCCCCGCGGCGCACCGCCTCGTCGACGGCGAAGGCGACGGCGGCCTCGGTGACCTCGGAGTCGTCGATCCCGACCACCACGCCGCGTCTCACCGTGTCGTCTCGGGCGGGGATCACGGCGACGGCGCAGTGCGCGCCGGAGACCACGTGGCGCGCCAGGGCATGCTCGGCAGGGTCGTGCCCGAGCACGACCATGCCGGCACCCTCCGACTCCTCGACGAGGAGGTGGGCGAGATCACCCCGGACGGTGCGGGCCTCGACGTCGATCGCGATCCCGAGCCGCGTGGCGATCTCGGCGATGCGCGCCTCTTCGGCGTCGAGCAGGATGCGTGCGGTGGGGACCGCCTCGGTGTCGCCGTGCTCGGGCGAAGAGGCCAGCAGGAACAGCCGTGCCCCGTGCGCGGCGGCTCGCGCCGCGGCCCATTCGACCGCGTGGACGGTCGAGGCCGACTCGGTGACGGCCACCACGATGCGTTCGGACATCACATCGGCCCCTCTCCGCGCCGCAGCGGACGCGGCGTCACCCCGATCGTATCGAGCACACGCCTCCGACGCCGCCCCCGGCGTGGGAGACTTGTCGGCATGGATGGGGTGGAGAGCGCGGCAGAACAGCTCGAGCGACTGATCGGCGACCCCATGGCGGGTGCCGCGCGCGGCACCGTGACGGTGATCACCGTCTCCGCACCCGACGGGCGCGCCCGATACCAGGAGTGCTCCCTCTCCCTCCGCGCCGAAGCCGAAGGCCTCGGCGCATCGATCGTCGAGACGGCCGCGGTGATCGATCGACGCCACTGGCCCCGTGTCGGCACCGTGCTCCCGGCGCGCATCTCGCGCACCCATCCGGGCACGGTCGAGGTCGACTGGGACGCGCTGTCGCGCTAGGCCAACGCCGACGGGGACGACGCCGGGACGGCGTCGGCGTCGAACGGGATCACCGCGTCGAGGTCGACGGTGAGACCGGCTGTCGAGCTCGCCCGGTTGGCCAGCTCGCTGAGAGTCGGCGCGTGAAGCGGCTCGGGTTCGGCCGAGCCGAACACGAAGCGCAACGGGATCGACGGCTCGATCCACACGGTGGACCGACCTCCTTCATCCCCCGCGGCGTTTCGCCACGACATCGTGAAGCTCTCGTGACGGCGCAGCTTGGTCGCGATGACGACCTTCAGGTGCGCCAGCAGACGGTCGGGGAACTCGATCGGATCCGGCAGATTGCCGTAGTAGAGGTAGCCCACGGGATGACATCCCTTCGCCTCACGGGTGTTGCAGAGACCGGACGCGCGAGGACCGACACCGATACCTGAACTCTACCGCCCACAGGCGCGATCCCGACATCGATGAGAGGGATCTCACGCGGCGTTTCCTCGCGCGGGAACGCACGACCGGCGACGAGAGAAGTGGCCCCGGCACTGGGGTCGCCGGGGCCACTCTTCCGCTTTCGAATGGAGCGGTCGGATACCCGAAATCCGCCGGTCCGCATCAGCGGGCGGATGCTTCGTCGACGACGATACGTCGCCGGATGGCTCCCGTCTGTCCGCCGTTCGGGGGACACGGCCACCGGCGCCCCGTCGTGGTGCGGAACGGTCCGCCGAGAATGAGAGCAATCTCACCGCCGGGAGGTCGCCGGGGGGTCCGCCGAGCGCCTACTGACGGCGCTGCGCCACACGATCGTGCTCCGCTCGCCCCGGTCGGTCTCCCACGCGACGGCGACGACCCGGTCGTTCCAGCCCGTCGCCCACCCCGCCACCCGTTCCGCCGCGCGGTGGGGCCACGACACCCATGCCCATACCGGCACCCGCGGCGACACCCACTCCATCGGAACCGGTCCGTAGGCGTCGGACGGCAACGTGCACGGCGCGACGTTCGCGAGGACGAGTTGCAGCATCTCGTCACTGACCTTCGTGCTTCCCACCGGCCGACCCTCCTCCGGCCGTGCCGCAACGCTAGCGACCCCCGTCGACATCGCCGTCGCGACGATCACCCGTCTCGTCGACACCGGAACGGCCCGGTCCCGGCTCTGCGAGCCTCACGGCCACGATGCACAGATGTATCTGCGACACGTGCTCACTCGGCGAGGAGAAAGCGCAAGACGAGCGCAAGGAATGTGAGACAATTCACGCACGCCATGGACGGGACGGGGAGCCCCGGAGAACGTGGCATCCATCGGGGGAGGCGAGATATGACCAAGGCCGACCGCCGGGCGGCGGTGATCATCGAAGATGACCCCGACATGCGCGCCGTCATCGTCGAGGTGTTCGAGGGCGCCGGTTTCGACACCGTCGCCGTCGCCGACGGCGAACGGGGCGTGCAGGAGGTCATCGACCGCGAACCGTCTGCCATCACCATCGACATCTCGATCCCCGGCATCGACGGATTCGAAGCGGCGCGACGCATCCGCGCCGCCAGCGACGCGTACATGTTCATCATCTCGGGCCGTGCCGACGAGGTCGACGCCGTGCTCGGACTCAGCGCCGGAGCGGACGACTACATCGCCAAGCCGTTCCGCCCCCGGGAGTTGCGGGCGCGCATCGACGCACTCGCCCGGCGCCTGGAACGACAGGAGAAGTCCGCACCGACCGGCACGGTCACCACCCAGGCCGACGTGCTGTCCCACCGCGACATCACCCTCGATGCGGGCAGCCGCATGGTGGCCCTCGCCGGTGACGATCCCGGCCTCACGCGCAGTGAGTTCGATCTGCTCACCGCGTTGCTTCGCACGCGACGTCGGGTGCGCAGCAAAGCCGAACTCGCCCGCATGTTGCGCGGCGACACCACCGAGGACACCTATGTGAGCGACGCCGACGAGCGCGCCGTCGAAGCCCACATCACCAACCTCCGTCGCAAGCTCGGCGACAGCTCCGCCGCCCCCCGCTACATCGAGACGGTCCGGGGCGTGGGCTACCGCCTCACCGACGGCGACACCACCGCGGCGGCGGCCGGGTAGGCCGCATGCGGGGGCCTGCCGACACGAGAGCTGCCGCGCGCACGGCCCCCACCGGGTCGAAGCGCGTCGTCAGCACGCGCACGCGGTCCATCTGGCTGTGGCAACTCGTCCTCGCCGCGGCCGTGGTCGTGATCATGCTCGTGATCACCACGCTGACCACGAGCCAGCTCGTCCACGCCCCCCTGATCATCGGCGCGGCCCTGCTGATCGTCATCAGCGCGGTGGTGATGGTCATCCCGTGGGACCGGGTGCCCCACGCCGCCATCGTCGCCGTGCCGCTCGCGGACACGTGCGCGATCGGGATCATGTCGCTGGGCGGCGAGCTCCGGCTGGAGTTCTTGTGGTGCTTCCCGGTCGCGTGGATCGCCACCCATTACTCCGCGCGGTGGCTCGTGGCGGCGTTCGCGCTCATCTCCGCAGTCATCGCCGTCGATGCGATGAACGCCAGCATGTCGTCGCTGGCCACCCTGCGATTCGCGATCGTGCTCCTGTGCCTGGCCTTCCTGGGCGTCCTCTTCCGGCAGATGGCACGACGGACCACGGCGATGAAGGCGTTGCTGCGCAGTCAGGCCGGTCGCACCCAGCGCACGTTGTCGCGGGTGTCGGCCCAGCAGGCCCGCGCCACGCAGATGTTCGACGGCGTCAACATCGCCATCGCCCGGGTGACCCCCTCGGGCGAGCTCGTCTCCCCCAACGCCGCCTACCTCGAGCTGTACGGCATCGACCCCGAAGACCCGACGCAACCTCCGCGTACGGTCGACTACGAGAGCCAGCGCGGTCGGGCGCTCTCCGCCGACGAACGCCCCGTCCGTCGCGCGGCACGCGGCGAGCATCTCGATGGCGAACGGGGCTGGGTCTTCGATCACCACGGACAGTGGCGCGCCGTGTCGGTCTCCACCCAACCGCTGCCGCCGGTCGGCGACGAGAGCCCCAGCACCCTGCTGATGGTCCAGGACATCACCGAGCTGACCCAGGAGAAACGCGGGCGTGAGAACCTCGCGGCCGTCGTCTCCCACGAACTGCGCACCCCCATCACCGTCATGCTCGGCAACGTCGATCTCATGCGCGACGACGAGAACCTCACCGACGAGCAGGTCGAACGCCTCGACACCATCGACCGTGCGGCCGAACGCATGCTGGCCCTGATCGCGAGCATCCTCACCACCGACCGCGACACCGCCGTGCCGCACGAGCCGGTGTCTCTGGTGAGTCTGCTGCGCGAATCGGTCGCTTCGTTCTCGGCGGCGGCGCGGACCCGCGACCAGTCGCTCACCCTCGACCTCGCGGGCACCTTCCGACTCGCCGGTGACGCGTTCCGGTTGCGACAGCTGATCGACAACATCCTCAGCAACGCGGTGAAATACACACCGAACGGCGGCGCCATCCGCGTCGCCGCGCGCACGCACGACGACATGATCGAGATCACCATCAGCGACAGCGGACTCGGCATCGCCGAGGAAGACCTGCCCCATCTGTTCGACGACTACTTCCGCGCGAAGGAGGCGGTCGGCAGCGGCCTGCCCGGCTCCGGGCTCGGGATGGGCATCGCCAAGGCCATCGCCGAATCCCACGGCGGCTCGATCCGTGTCGACAGCGCCGTCGGACGCGGCACCACCGTCACGATCACCCTTCCGGAGGCCACCCCGTGAACACCACCGTCGTGCTGAACCTCGGAGTCAGCCAGGCCGCCGTCGCGACGCTCGCGACCACCCTGATGATCGGCCTCGGCTTCCTCCGCCGCCCCTCCACAGCCACCGCCCTGTGGTCGATGGCGTTCGTCCTGACGATGATCACCGCGTATGCGTCGATCAGCGCCGACACCGCGGATGAGGAGACCGCCCGTGTCGCCGCCATCGGCTTCATGTTCGGCGCGCCGGCCTTCATCTGGAGCGGCCTGCGCGCGGCCCGGGGTGCGGCGACCTTCGCGTGGGTCGCCCCGTTGCAGGCGCTCGTCTCGGCGGGAGTCCTCGTGGTCCTCGCGGGCAGCCCGGCGTACAGCACCGGTTTCGCCGTGCTCTACCTCGCCGCATCCGCCGTCGCCGGCTTGACCGGGTGGGAGCTGTTCCGCGGGCCGGCACACGGGGGCGGGATGCTCCTTCCCCTCACCCTCGCTTCCGGCGCGTTCATGCTCATCGGTGCACTCGTGGCGGTCGTGGCGGTCGTGACGATCGCGATGGGTCCGGCCGGGGAGAACGACCTGATCCTGGTGCGTGCCGTGAACTCGGTGGCGATGATCGTCTACATCATCTGCGCCCTGGTCTCCCTGCTCTTCCTGTCCGAGACCGGCGACGACGGCATCGGCGGACGTGAAGGGGACCTGCGACGGGTGATGCAGGATCGACTCGTCCGGGCCGAAGAGCGCGACGACGTGGCGTGGTCGCTGCTGACGATGACCCTGGACGACGTCGCCGAGATCCGTGCGGCGGCCGGCGAAGGCGCGTTCACCTCGACCATGGACCGGATGACCGCCGACGCGCGCTCGACCTTCCCGCCCGAGTCCGACATCGGTCCGGGCGGTTCGACCGGGTCCCTCCTCATCCTGGTCCCACGCTCCGAGAATGAAGTGCGCGAGCACATGCGCGCGTTCCTCCAGCGCCTGAGCACCATGCGCCCGGGCCAGCCTCTCGCGGTGCAACTGTCGGCGAGCATCGGCTGGGCCCCCGTCCGCGAAGTCGGATACGACCTCGAGGAGCTCATCACCGCCGCCGCGAAGGCGGAGGCCGAAGCACGCGACGCCGGCGGGGACGGCTGGTATCGGGTCGGCAACACGCGGCCGCCCCTCGGCGTCCCGCGTCGACCCGACGACCAGACCGCATCCAGCGGCTCCACACCATCGGCGCTCTAAAGTGACAGGGTGACCCCCGCACCGTCGACACCCGTGCTCCCGCACGCCTTCCGCGTCGCCGGCGTCGTCTTCGCCGCCGTCCTCGGCGGCATCCTCGTGCTCGCCGTCGCCGCGGCCGCGTGGATCGGCGTGCGGGGCCTGGCCGCATACGGCCACCTGAGCGACGCCCAGACCGCGGCCGCGCTGGCCCGCGACAGCTTGACGGATCCCGCGACCGCCGCCGACACCGTCGCCGTGATCGGCGAGGACACCGCGCAGGCCCGCGAGCTGACGACCGACCCGATCTGGCGAGCGGCCGAAGCCCTCCCCTGGGTCGGCCCCCAACTCGCGGCCGTGTCGACCATGACCGTGGCCGTCGACGATGTCGCCGGCTCGGCCCTCACCCCCCTCGTCGAGGTCGCCGGCACATTCGACGTCGATGCCCTGCGACCGCAGGACGGACGCCTGGACCTCGCGCCGTTCACCACCATCCAGGACGCCGCCGCCATGAGCGCTGCGGAGCTGGTCGACGCCACCGCGGCCGTCGCCACCATCGATCGCGACGCGCTCCTGCCGCCGGTCCGCGACGCCGTGGGCGACCTGTCGGCACTGCTGACCGAGACCCGTGACGGTGCGGGGGCGGTCGCCCGCGCCACCGCGCTCCTGCCGGCCATGCTCGGGGCCGACGGTCCCCGCACCTACCTCCTGCTGTTCCAGAACAACGCCGAGTGGCGCTCCCTGGGCGGGATCACCGGTGCAGTCGCGGCGATCCACACCGACGACGGCGCGCTTTCGCTGAGCGCGCAAGGCTCCTCGAGCGACTTCCCACGCTACGACGACGCCGTCCTGCCCCTCGACGACGAGGTCCTCGGCATCTACGGCACCCGCCCGGGGCGCTACATCCAGAACGTGACCCAGGTCCCCGACTTCGCGATCTCCGGTGCGCTGGCCCAGGAGATGTGGGAACGGGAGACCGGCGAAACGGTCGACGGGGTGATCGCGGTCGACCCGGTGGCCCTGTCCTACCTCCTCGAGGCCACCGGCCCGGTGACCCTCCCGACCGGTGACGAGCTCACTGCCGAGAACGCTGTCGACCTCCTGCTGAACGAGGTCTATTTCCGCTACGAGATCCCCGCCGAGCAGGATGCCTTCTTCGCTGCGGCGGCCGCCGCCGTCTTCCAGGCCGTCGCCGACGGCGACGGCGATCCGGCGGCTCTGCTGTCCGCTCTCACCCGCGCCGGCGACGAACACCGCCTGTTGCTGTGGAGCGCCCACGAGGAGGACCAGGCGCTTCTGGCCGACACGACCCTCGCCGGTGGGCTTCCCCCCACCGACGACGACACCGCGCGGTTCGGGGTGTTCCTCAACGACGGCACCGGATCCAAGATGGACTACTACGTCACCGCCGAGACCGCCATCGGGTGGGACACCTGCATGGTCGACGAGGCGGGCGCGGCACAAGGGGAGGCCACGGTGAGCGTCACGCTCACCAATACGGCCCCCGACGCGCCGCTCCCGGACTACATCACCGGTGGCGGCGGGTTCGGCGTGCCCGCCGGCACCGCACGCACCGTCGGATATCTCTATCTGCCCGAGGGATGGGAACTCATCGACGCCGAGATCGACGGTGACGTCGGGTTCGGCGGCGGCACACACGACGGCCGCCGCGTGCTGACCTTCGAACTCGACCTCGAATCCGGCGAACAGGCGAGCGTGTTCGTCACCGCGCGCACCCCCGAACCGGGTGCCCGCACGGTCGAAGCGGTCTCCACCCCGCGGATCGGCGAGACCACGGAAGTTGTCGCGACGTGCCCGCGCGCCTAGACTTCCCGCCAAGGGGAGACATGTCCCCGGTCGCCCGCTTCCCCGAGGGACCCTCATGACACGCCGGTTCACCCGCTTCCTCACCGCCGCCGCCCTGACCCTGGGGCTGGTCGCCGCTCCCGGCGCCGCGCAGGCCGCCACGATCTACCCGCCCGCAGGGTCGTGCACCACCAGCCCGGCGACGATGACCGCGGGGAGCACCATCACCTTCGCCTGCTCCGCCGGCACGTTCTCGGCCGACGAACCGGTGACCGTCACCGTCACCGGCGAGAACGGCGCCGACGCCACCTTCGGTATGGTGCGCATGGCCATCAGCACCGCCAGCTCCACCTTCACCTCCACCTCCGACGGCGCCCTCGGCGGCATCCGGATCACGCTGCCGACCAACGCGACCGGCACCTACAACATCGCCGCGGTCTCCCCGACCTCCGCCGGCGGGACCGCCGCCGCGAGCATCACGACAGCGGAGGGTCTGCCCACGACGGGTCTCGACCAGGCCTCGCTGGCGATCGTGTGGATCGGCGGGGGCGCGCTGCTCGCCGCCGGTGCCGTGCTCGCGGTCGTGGCGGGCGTGCGCCGCTCACGCGACCGCAACTCCTGAGCCGACTCAGGCTCCCGCGACCTCGACGGGCTCCGGGACCGGGCTCGACGCCTGGGTCGGGTGCGCCGTCACGAGGATCGGAAGGTGGTCCGAGCGCCCCTGCGGGAGGGTGCGGACCTTGTCGACCCGGAACCCCACCGACGTCGCGAAGTCGTAGTGCCCCCGGAAGAACCGGTACCGGGTGTACGTCCGCGCGTCGCTGAGACTCAATTCATACCCCTGCTCGCGGACCTTCTGACCGAGGTTCTCCTTGAAGACCGGATAGTTGTAGTCCCCCACCATCAGGGCCGGCAACCCCTCGCCCAGAGCGCTGAGCTCGTTCAGCGCCGTGCGGATCTGGTGCCGCCGGAGGGAGTTCAGCGCCGTCAGCGGCGCGGCGTGGAAAGAGGCCACGATGAACTCGTGCCCATCGTCGATGTCGTGGAGCCGCACGCCCAGCAGTCGTTCCTCGGCGGGCTTGAGCACGCGGTCGTGAAGGGACTTCTTCAGCGACAGCGACCGGACCTCCATCGCGCGGTAGGAGTTCTCGCGGTAGTACACCGCCAGCCCCAGGCGATTGCGTTGCGTCGCATCGGCCAACCGCAGCCCCCCGATCGTCGCGGGGATGTCGCGGGTGTCATACTCCTGCAGGCACAGCACATCCGCGCCGTGATGCTCGACGAGGTGGGCGAGCTCGCCGGCTGCCCGGTGCTTGCGCAGGTTGTATGAGATGACCTTCATGATGCCGCCAGCATATTGCCCACCCGCCGATCGGCGGGCGATCGTGGAGCAATCCCATAGCCGAGGACGGGGCGCCGTACGGTTCCCGGCACGATCGGGATAGCATCGATGCGTGACTGTACGCCCGGCACCCGTGCGGCGACGGTTCGGGATGCCGCGGTGGTTGTTGTTCACACTGCTCGGTCTCGCGGCCCTCGTCATCCTGGCGATCCTCGCGGGCGTCGGTTCTCTGATCACGTGGGGGGTGCAGACCTTGTCCGCCCACCCACCCGCGGTCGGGACGACCGTCGTCGCCCCCGACGAATCCAAAGCCGCCCGCGCCCTCGACGCGCTCGAGGAAGGCACACCCGAGTACGAGGCCACCGCGTACCTCGCCGAGCAGCCCACCACCTATTGGCTCACGCCGGAGGAGGATCCCCTGGGCGAGGCGACCGCCCGCGTGACGACCCTCGCCGCCGAAGCCCGCGACACCGGGACCGCCCTGTCCGTGGCCATCTACGGCCTGCCGGGCCGGGACTGCGGCAACTTCTCCGCCGGCGGGCTGGCCGAAGAGGACTACGCGACCTGGATCGACGAGATCGCCCGGGGCCTGAACGCCGCACCCGACGTGCAGAAGATCGTCATCCTCGAGCCGGACAGCCTGGCGTTGGCGCCGGAGTGCGGCAACGTCGAAGAACGCATCCGGCAGCTCCGCAACGCCATCGACCGCCTCGGCGGCACGAACACCTGGATCTACGTCGACGGCGGCCACTCCAACTGGGTCCCCGCCGCAGAGATGGCCGCCCTCATCGACGCGCTCGACCGCGACGACGCCATCCGCGGGTTCGCCACGAACGTCTCCAACTACAACCACTCGACCGAGGAATTCGTCTACGCGCACGAACTCTCCGATCTGCTCGGCGGGGCGCATGCGATCGTCGACACCTCCCGATCCGGCGCGGGGTCGAACGGGGACTGGTGCAACCCGTCGGGCCGTCTCCTCGGTGAACCCGGAGGGACCCTGGGCGACGAGGTCGTCGACACGAACCTGTGGATCAAGCCGCCGGGCGAGAGCGACGGCACCTGCAACGGTGGCCCCGCGGCGGGCGTCTGGTGGCCCGAGGCCGCCGTCGAGCTCACCCGCGAAGCCCGCTGACGCGCGCGGGGCGGCATACACCGGTGTACCGGCGGTGTGTAGCATGACCGGAAGACATACCTTCCCACAGCAATGTCCTACCGGGCCCGCACCCTTCCCCCAAGAGCCGGAGCTTCGCCGATGACCGATCCATCGCTTGACCTCAAGACAGCCGTCATCGTCGAGGACGATCCCGACATCCGTCATCTCCTGCGCGAGGTGCTGGAAGCGGCCGGCTTCTCGACGGTGTCGGTCGGGAACGGGATCGACGGTGTCCGCGCGGTGGCGTCCTACCGCCCGCTCATCACGACGCTCGACGTCAACATGCCCGGCATCGACGGTTTCGAGGCCGCCCGCCGCATCCGCGCACAGAGCGACACCTACATCATCATGCTGACCGGGCTCGAAGACGAGGCCGATGTGGTTCTGGGTCTGGGAGCCGGAGCCGACGAGTACATCACCAAGCCGTTCCGCCCGCGAGAATTCCGCGCCCGCATCGACGCGATGCTGCGGCGCCCGCGCCAGAACACCGCGGCGCCGGCGCCCCGACAGGACTCGGTCGGGCCGTCCTTCCCCGGCGGCCGGAACACCTCCCGCGGCCCGCAACCGGCCTACGACCAGGAACAAGGGTGGGATGCGCCCCCGCACGGCGGCTGGCAGGACCCGCGATACGACGCGTTCGAGGCACCCCGCCCCGACGCCGCCCCTCCGCGGGACGACCCGTCCACCTACCGCCTGCAGCCGGATGCCCCGGGCCAGTGGGCGCCGGCCGAGCCCGAGCGCCCCGCACCCGGGACCGACATCGAGCGCACCACCACCGGTGGCGCGATGGAACTCGCGGGCCCGTCGGTGATGACCCACCGCGATCTGCAGGTCAACCCCGATACCCGCGTCGTGATCGTCGGCGGCGAGCAACTCGAACTGACCCGGACCGAATTCGACCTGCTCGCCACCCTCATGGAGTCCAAGCGACGCGTGCGCAGCAAGGCCGATCTGACCCTCGTGTTGCGCGGTGAGTCGTATGTGACCTCCTACTTCGTCGGCGAGGCCGACAAGCGCGCGATCGAAGCGCACATGACGAACCTGCGCCGCAAGCTCGGAGACAACCCGACCAACCCGCGCTACATCGAGACCGTCCGCGGCGTCGGCTACCGCATGACCAGCGAACTCAGCGCGTCGGCCTGACAGACGAGAAGAGCCCCGCATCTGCGCGGGGCTCTTCTCGTCTGTGCGAAGGCGGTCTATCCGTCAGACCTTGTATCCCTGGTGACGGCGGATCAGCTTGAAGAACATCAGCAGCGTCTGCAGGATCGTCACCACACCCACGATCGGCCACCCGATCCACAGGATCGTCGACTGCACCACCGGGTCGAGCATCGACCAGATGACCGCCAGCGCGATGAAGACGGCCAGGAGCAGGATCAACGGGATCCAGTGCGTACTGCCGCCGCCTTTCTCCGCCTTGGCCTGCATCGCCCAGTTGTCGACCTTCTTGCGCGACAGGAAGCGCGTCCACGACCGCAGGAAGTGGCTCAGCCGGATCCACATGAAGATCTCCGCGGGGAACACCAGCGCGGCGAACAGCACGTCGCGTGTGGTGCGGTTCTCCATCGTGTAGGCGATACGCAGGTTCAGCAGCACCGCCATGAGCACCGGGATCAGCCACCACGCCGAGAACACGAACGCGTTGATCGACAACGACGCGGCCAGCAGCGTGACGAACGCCACACGCACGAACAGGTTTGTGAGCATGCCGAAGTTCTCGAACCAGCGCAGACGCAGGTTCGGGTGGAACGGCTGACCCTTCGTGTCGCCGCGCTGACCGGGCCACATGAGCTCGATCGCACCGTACGTCCACTTCACCTGCTGGGCGTCGTACCCGCGGAGTGTGGTCATCCCGCCCACGTCGGCGCGGGAGAACGGGCTGATCTTGGTGAGGTAGCCGGCGCTCTTGATCTGCAGCGACAGCAGCGAGTCCTCCACCTCGCTGTCCTTCACCCACGGTGTCGACTGGTGGTTCTGTCGCATGACCTCGCGCAGCGCGTTGGTCGAGAAGATCGAGAACTGACCGCCCAGCACAGCCATGTTGCGCCCGCGCAGCAGGTTCTGCAGGTTGAACGCGGCGAACTGCGTGCGCTGCCCGGCGATGAGCCACTTGCCGATCAGGCCCTTGATGGGGCGGTCGTCGATCGAATAGATCGCCGAGATCCCCCCGATGCGGGAGTCCGACACGGCCTCGGTCTCGAGGTACTCCACCGCCCGCGGGTCCGCCGTGGTGTCGCCGTCGACGCCGAGCAGGTAGTCGTAACCCTCCACGAGCGAGTAGCCGTAGTTGAGCGCGCCGACCTTCTTGTCGGGGTTCTTTCCGATGTCGTGGACGAAGACCTCGGTGAACTGCTCACCCATCTCGGTCTCGAGCTCGTGCGCGCCGGCGAACTCGGAGGCGATTTGCACGGTGGCGTCGGAGGTGTTGTTGACGACGACGTGGATGACATCCGGCACGCGCGTCTGCGCCAGCAGCGACTGGATGACGTCCGCGATCGATTCTTCCTCGTTGTACGCCGGGATGACGCATCCGATCGTCGAACGGTGTCCGGTCGCGTTCTCCAGCACCGCGGAGAAATCGTCCGCGAACCCGGGGCCCGCTTCGGGCTCGCGGTCCGGCTCACGCGGCAGGATCGAGTCGGGCGCGTGCGGTACCACCGTGCGGGGGCTGTTGACATCCGTCATGATCGTTCCCCTCACCGCCGTCACTGCTCGGCCACTTCTTCGTCGGAGGATATCGCGATCGGCAGGTACTGGTACACCGTCTGCTGCGAGAAGGAGTCGTCGTCGTCGGCGACACCTTCCACCGCGATGGTCATCGCGAACTCCAGGGTGATGCCGTACGTGTCGGCCGGAAGCTGGTTGATGGTCGTCTCCGGCACCAGCAGACCACCCTGGAAGCTGTTCAGCAGCAGGCCCCGATCGGAGCGCAGCGTGTCGCTGGGCACCAGGGTGCGCGGGTCGGAGCTGAACTGGAAGGGGCTCTGCACCTGCCCCGAGGTCTGCGCGGTCTGCGAGCTGATCGAGATCGACGAGATGTACACCCGACGCTTCTCGGTCAGCACCGCCTTCTCATCGACGTAGTGGTCGTAGACGTTCACCGCGAAGCCGAAGGTCTTCGCGTTGTCCGTGTCCCACTCGCTGGTGCGCTTCGGGTCGGCCGCCCACACGTCCAGTCGTAGCTCGAGCTGGTCGGCGACGTCGGTGGACAACGAGACCGAGCCGTCATACGTGAACAGAGAGTCGAAGGCGATGTCCTCGGTCACCAGGGGCGTGGGGCTGGCGTAGGTGACAGGCTCGTCGGCGGCGCCGGGTTGCTGGAACCCGTTGAAGACCTCCGCGACCTGCGTGCAGCCGGCGAGCGAGACGGCCAGCCCGGCGGCCGCGCCCACGGCGAAGATGCGGCGCACGGCCGGCGATGTCGAGATGCTCACGATGTTCCGCTCCAGCTGGTCGAGTGTGCCGCCGGGGTTCGGGTCCCCGGCGGCGTCGCAGGAGATCCCGCGACATGATCAAGAGAACCACGCGATGTCGCCGTCTTGAGGTTCTTGAGGTTGCCTTGAGGGAGCCTTGAGGATGGAGCGGCCCCCCTGCGCGTCAGCGCCGGCGGGTGCTCTCGTAGACTGGGCCCAACGAACACGTCGGAGGGGAACCACGCATGAGGACAGCACGACGCGCCGCGGTGGCGGTGGCCGCCGGCGGGCTCGCCCTGGCCCTCGCCGGATGTGGCCCGGCCCCGTGGGAGTACGGCGACGGCGGCGACGCGACCCCCTCCCCCACCACCTCCACCGCATCCCCGGCGCCCGCCCCGGTCCCCAACGACCTCTCCAGCGGCTCGACGCAGCGCGAACTGGTCGCGGGCGCCGTCACGGCCACCGTCGACTACTGGTCGACCCTGTCGATGGATCTGTGGACCGCCGACGCGGTCAAACCGGTCAGCATCTCCATGGTCACCGAGGTCTCTCCCGACGACGGGCAGAAGGTCTACCTGCAAAGCGCCACGATGGTCGCCGTCGCCCACGACCGCGACGGTGAGACGCTCGACGCCCTCGACCCGCAAAGCGACACGTCGGCGGTCTCCCCCGGTTACCTCGTCCTGTCGCCCTACAGCTATTCGCAGACCTTCAACGTCGGCGCGGTCCCCGCGGACACCGCGTACGTTCAACTGCAGTTCACGTACGACTTCCTCGTGCAGACCACGCCCACCTCGAAGGAGTACGCCAAGCAGACCGCGAGCGACACCCTCACGGTCGCGATCTTCCAGCCCGGCGAATAGGCACGCACCGCCCCGTTCGCGTGGTCAGTCGACGTCGCGACGGTTTCGGGTCTGCACCGCCCGGGCGGCCAACAGATCATCGGCCGGATACCCCACCCCGGTGAGGGTCAGACCGCGTGCCGCGAGCACCTTCACCTCGGGAACGCGCGCGAGACCGTCGCGGATCGCCGCCAGATCCGGCACCGACAGTCGCCCCTCCCCGACCGCGACGCACCCGCCGACGAGCGCGCGCACCATGCTGTGGCAGAACGCATCCGCCTTCACGTTCGCCACGAGAACGCCGTCGTCGTCGCGGGCCCAATCGAATTCCAGCAGGGTGCGGATAGTGGTCGCCCCCTCCCGCGGCTTGCAATAGGCCGCGAAGTCATGGAGCCCGACGAGGGATCGCGCCGCCTCGTCCATCGCGTCGGCGTCGAGGGCGGCCCGGACCGATGTGGTGCGCAACCGCTCGAGCGGGTCGTATCCGCTCTCGTGGTCGGCGATCCGGTAGGCGTAGCGACGCCACACCGCCGAGAAGCGCGCGTCGAAGCCCTCCGGTGCCGCGCGGGTCGCGATCACGGTCACATCGGAGTACGCGCCGAGCACCCCCCGTAGCCGACCCGCGAGTACCCCGACCGGGTCGCCGTGCGGTGTGCGTGCCCGACCGGAGAGCATCCGCTCGGTCTGCACCGGGTCGAGGTCGACGTGGGCGACCTGGCCCGACGCGTGCACGCCGGCGTCGGTCCGGCCGGCGACCACCAGACGCGGTTCTCCCCCGAGCACGCGCGCGAGGGCCCCCTCGATCTCCCCCTGCACGGTGCGGAGCCCGGGCTGGCGCGCCCACCCGCGGAAATGCGTGCCGTCATAGGCGATGTCGAGCCGGATACGCACGGCCTCAGCCTACGCCGCGGCTTCCCCACCGATGCTCGGCCACTTCCCGTCCCGGAGTCGTACACTGACGTGTCCCCCTCGCCCCGCAGGCCGCCTCTCCCTCCCGGAATCGATGACCACCGCACCGCACACCCCCTCGACCGCGCCCCGGACGCGGTTCGCAGGTCTGGACGGCCTCCGGGCCGTCGCCGTGACGTCGGTCGTGGTGTACCACCTGTTCCCCGGCACGATCTTCGCCGGCGGCTTCGTCGGCGTCGACGTCTTCTTCGTCATCAGCGGGTTCCTGATCACGAGCCTCCTCCTGCGGGAGCACCGGGCGACGGGCCGGGTGTCTCTGGCAGACTTCTGGCGCCGACGCGCCCGACGCCTCCTACCGGCGCTGGCCCTGGTGGTCACCGTGTGCGCCACGGCGGCGTGGATGGTCGGCGGCGACGTTCTGGTGCGCCTGGGCGCACAAGTGGTCGGTGCGTTCACGTTCAGCTACAACTGGATCGCCGTCGCCGGCGGCACCGGGTACTTCTCCGCCGCGACCCCCGAGCTGTTCCGCAACTTCTGGTCTCTCGCGGTCGAGGAACAGTTCTACCTCGTGTGGCCGCTCGTGCTGCCCCTGTTCCTCCTGATCCGCCGGACCTGGGCCCGGATCGCGGCGACGGTGGTGCTCGCTGCGGCGTCCGCGGTGTGGATGGGGCTGCTCGTCGGCTCCGGCGACGACCTCACCCGCGCCTACTTCGGTACCGACAGCCACGCGTTCGGCATCCTGCTGGGCATCGCGCTCGCGTTCGCCGTCCCGCCACTCCGGCACCGCCTCGCCATACGCGCCGTCCCGACGTGGGCCCGCTCGGGGGCGGTCGGCGGGGCCACGACCGTCGCGGGCGTCGCCGCCCTGCTGGGGGTCCTCGTCGTCGCGTCCCTTCCCGCCGGCGATACCACCGCGACCTTCCCGGGAGCCCTGCTCGCGGGAAGCGTGTGCGCGGCGGTGACGATCCTCGCCGGTGTGTGGCCCGGGTCGCGTTTCGGACGCGCTCTCGATATCGCACCGCTGCGCTGGGTGGGCGAACGCTCCTATGGGATCTACCTGTGGCACTGGCCGTTGCTCGTGCTGCTGCTGGCCGCGTTCGAGGGCACGGGGCCCGACGCCGGCGTGCCGGGCGGGATCGGCCTCCTCGCTCTCGCGCTGACCCTGTCGCTGGCCGAGCTCTCCCACCGCGTCGTCGAGTCGCCGGTGCGCCGCTTCGGATTCTGGGGCACCCTCGGCCGTTTCGGAGCCTCGCTTCGCGCCCGCGCGGCACACCGGATCCCGGCACTCGCAGGTCTCGCCGCCGGTGCCGTCCTCCTCGCGGGCACCGGCGCGGCCCTCGCCGCAGCGCCCGCCGTCTCCTCGGGGCAGGCGGCCGTCGAAGCGGGCGCCGCCGCGCTGGCCGCGGAGACGGCCACCCCGTCCCCCGCGCCCGCCGAGTCGACCGCCGCCCCTACGCCCGGACAGACACCCGGCGCGGTCCCGACCCCGTCACCCACCCCGGTCTCGGGCGAGGAGATCGTCGCCGTCGGCGACTCGGTCATGCTCGCCTCCGCCCCGTCCCTGCTCGCGGAGTTCCCCGGCATCGTCGTCGACGCCGCCGAGTCGCGGTCGGCCTGGGCGGGTCCGGGCATCCTCCGCACCCTCGCCGACGAGGGACGGCTGCGACCGGTGGTCGTCGTGGGGCTCGGCACCAACGGCCCCGTCGACCGCGAGACGCTCGAGGAGATGGTCGAGATCACCGGGCCCGACCGTCGCCTCGTGCTCGTCAACGCCTACGCACCGCGCGACTGGATCAGCGGAGTCAACGACACGCTGCGGGGTTTCGCCGCCACGCACGCCGGCGTGAGCGTCGCCAACTGGAGCGGCGCGATCACCCCGCACACCGACCTGCTGGCCGGCGACCGCATCCACCCCGGTCGCCGCGGCGGCGACGTGTACGCCGAAGCGGTCGCGACCGGCATCGAACGTGCCGAGTACGAACGCGCGGTGAGACGCTACGGCGAGGAACTGCGCGCGTTCCGCGAGGAGCACAGCGATGGCCCGCCGATGGTGCCACGGTAGCGGGCGGCACGGGAGGACTCAGAAGTGGGCGACGAAGACGCGGTCGCGTTCGGTCGCCACGAAACCCAGGCCTTCATAGAGCGAGTTCGCCCCCGTGGGACTGGCCGTGTCCACATCCAGGACCGCCCGCTCGAGCCCGGCGGTCGCGATGGCCGCCAGGGTGCGGGTGATCACCAGCGGCGCGAGGCGGCGGCCGCGGTGCGCACGGACGACGCCGATGAGGTCGATGTAGCTGTGGGTGGCACCCAGGGTGACCCAGTCGTCCTCGTTGACCGACGCCAGGCAGAACGCCGCCACCTCACCGTCGATCACCGCCAGGGTCGACAGGTCGCGCCGCAGGAAGGCCCCGCCGGTGAAGTGCGCCCACCGCTCCGGCGGCGTCGGAAAGCTCCCCCAATGGTCGCGGAAGGCGTCGTTGCGGGCATGACGCGTCGCCTCGTCGCGCGCGGCGTCGAAGCCCACGAGGGTCACGCCCTCCGGAACGCCGAGCTCCGGGATCGGATGCGACATGTGGCGCTCCATGGTCGTGAACCAGCGTCCGGTGACCATCCCGGCACGCTCGGCGAGCACGACGGTCCCGTCGTCACCGTCGTGCGCGTACACGTGCACCTCGCCCGGCACGGCGCGTTCGCACGCGGCCAGCATCTGGCGCGCACGGGTCTGCTGCCAGGCCATCAACCGCGCGCCCAGACCCCGACGGCGCCACTGCGGATGCACCGCACCACTGAGGTGGATCTTGACCGCCACGGATGTGTCCGGGTGCCGCATCACCGATCCCACCGCGACGGGTTCCCCGTCGGCGGTGAAGGCGAGGACCGTGTCGGTGAGATGATCGACGTCCGCGAGGGCGAACGTGTCGGCGACGTCCTCCCGCGGTGTCACCCACGTCGGATGGTCGACACGATCCGCCGCGGCGATCACCGCGTGCACCGCGTCGATATCCGCCGCCGTCGCCCCTCTCCACACCGCCACGTCAGGATGGGTCGGGTGTGACAGGCGCTGCGGAGCCGTCACGCGCGCGCTGAGCGGCGCACCGGCGGCGGGCGGGGTCTGACTCACCCGCACACTCTATGCCCCGCCACACGCGCGCACAGCGGCTCACGCTCAATAGTGGCGGGTGAACACCTGCTCCCGATCGCGCTCGACGAACCCGAGGCTCTCGTAGAGGGTGTTCGCGCCGGTCGGGCTGTCGGTGTCGACATCGAGCTGCGTGGCCTTGAGGCCGCTGGTGGCCATCGCCCGCAGCGTCCGGCGGATCACGCGCGGCGCCAGCCCCTTGCCCCGGTGGGCCCGCACGACGCCGACGTACTCGATGTAGGCGTAGGGCAGTCCGCGGCGCTCCCAGTTCTCCTCGTTGACGGTCACGAGGCAGAACGCCGCGACCTCGCCGTCGATGACGGCCACCGTCGACAGCTCGAGGCTGAAGTGCTCCGACCCGGTGAACGACCCCCAGTACTCCTCCGAGTACGGCACGCTGCCCCAGTGGTCGCGGAAGGCGTCGTTTCGGGCCAGGCGCACATCGTCGACGCGGTCGGCGGTCAGCGGCACGAGGTCCACCCCGGCCTCGATGTCGCCCTCGACCTCGAAGACCGGCTCGGTGAGGTCGCGCTCCATGACGACGAACCAGCGGCCCACGGTCATCCCGAGCGCTCCGGCGATGGCGGCGGCGCCCGGGTCGTTCTCGTGCACGTACTGCTCGATGACGCCGTCGACGGTCGCCTCCGTTTCGGCCGCGAGCAACTGGAGGGCCCGGTCGTACTGCCACCGTCCCACGATGGTTCCCAGTCCGCGGCGGCGCATGTCGGGGACGACCGCGCCCTGCAGACTCACCCGCACCTCGAGCGAGGTGTCCTCCTGCTTGATCGCGGCACCCACGGCGACGATGCGCCCCTCGGGCGTCTCCCCGACCAGCAGGTCCTCGGCGGTCGTCTGCGGCAGCTCGAACCAGTCCTCCACGTCCCCGCGGGCGAAGGCCCACGTCGGGTGGTCGACTTCGTCGGCGGACACGAGCGCGGCATGGATCGCGTCGATGTCCTCGGGGGTCGGGGATCGCCACGCCACGTCGGGATGCGCGACGGGTGCGAGGGTCTCGGGGGCGGACACACGGTGGTTCAGGGTCTGATCGGCCACCTCCCCACGGTACGCGGGCACCCCCGGGGCCGGTCAAACCGAGCGCGTAACGACGGAAGGCCCGCCCCTCGCGGGTGGCGGGCCTTCCGGCTGCGATGATCCGGCAGAGCCGGCGGGCGTCACTTCGTGGTGTCGGCGTCCTCGGCGGCGGCCTCGGCGGCTTCGCCCTCCTCGGTCGACTCGGCGCCGGCCTCGGCGGCCGGGGTCTCCTCGGCGGGGGCCTCCTCTGCGGGGGTCTCCTCGGCGGGGGTCTCCTCGGCGACCGGCGCGGCGGTCTTCTTGGTGTTCTTCGCCTTCGGAGTGACCGGCTCGAGGACGAGCTCGATCACGGCCATGGGGGCGTTGTCACCCTTGCGGTTGCCGACCTTGGTGATGCGGGTGTAGCCGCCCTCACGCTCGGCGACCAGCGGCGCGATCTCGGCGAACAGGATGTGCACGACTTCCTTGTCACCGATGATCGACTGCACGCGACGACGGGCGTGCAGGTCACCGCGCTTGGCGAACGTGATCAGACGCTCG
>NZTV01000061.1 GCA_002703245.1 Microbacterium sp. | reverse complement strand
CGCTCCGTGGTGGGGGTAAACGACGGTTTCGCCAACCTCAAAAAGCATGGAGTTATGTCCCTTCGGCAACCTCCAGAATACCACAGGCGACATACGCTAGAGTTCTCCGCCGCATCCACAGGGCGGCGCAGAACCGGCGCGTCGGCGGTCCGGCGCGGGACACCCTAGAATCGGAGACGATGCCGTCATCCGTCCCGGGAGGATCCGTGATCTCGAACAACCGCAGCACTGCGCGACGACTGGCGTCTCTGGCGCTCGGCGCGGCCGTCGCCCTCGGGGCGACCGGCTGCAGCATGATCTCCACGCAGGCCACCACCATTCAGTACTCCCCCGGTGACGGGATGATGGTCCCCGACACGTCGGGCCCCTTGCAGGTGCGCAACGTCCTCGTCGTCAGCGACGACGGCGAGCAGGGCAACCTCGTCGCGGCCGTCGTCAACGGCACCGGGTCGGCGCACACGCTGCGCATCGACATCGGCGAGGCCGGCTCGATCGGATCGGCCACCATCCGCGTTCCCGCCAACTCCGTCGTCAGCCTCGGCTCCGATGAGACCGAACCGCTCCTGATCGAAGACCTCGGGGGCGCGATGCCCGGTACCGACATCCCGATGTCGTTCCAGTCCGGAGACGGAGAGACCGCCGTGGTCCCGATCCCCGTCCTCGACGGCGCACAGGACTACCTCGCACCGCTGGTGCCCTGAGCACGATCGACCGATGAGGAAGGCCCCGGGATCCCCGGGGCCTTCCTCATCGGTGGGGGCTCACGCTTCGAATCGGTACCCCAGCCCGCGCACGGTCACGAGCATCGTCGGATCGCTGGGACTCTGCTCGATCCTCGAGCGGATGCGCTTGATGTGGACGTCGAGGGTCTTGGTGTCGCCGAAATAGTCGGTACCCCAGACCCGGTCGATGAGTTGCCCTCGCGTGAGCACGCGACCGGCATTGCGCATCAGCACCTCGAGAAGCTCGAACTCCTTCAGCGGCATACTGATCTCGTTCCCGTCCACCGAGACGGTGTGTCGGTCGATGTCGAGGCTCACCCGCCCTCCTTCGAGGATGTGGTCCTCCAAGTCGGCCTCGGCCTGCGCGTTGCGACGCAGGACGGCGCGCATACGCGCGAGGAGCTCCCGTGTCGAATATGGCTTGGTGACGTAGTCGTCGGCTCCGAGTTCGAGCCCCACGACGATGTCGACCTCGGAATCCTTCGCCGTCAGCATGATGATCGGCACTTGTGAGGATGTGCGCACCTGACGGCACACCTCCGTCCCGGGCATCCCGGGCAACATCAGGTCGAGAAGGATGATGTCTGCGCCGCGTTCTCGGAACGCGGTGAGGGCGAGCGCGCCGTCCTCGGCGGTCTCGACCTCGTACCCCTCCCGCCGGAGCAGGTACGCCAGGGGGTCGGCGAGGTCCGGTTCGTCTTCGACGATCAGAACGCGTGTCATCGGTGGTCTCCGTTCTTGGACGCCTTCATCTTGTTCTTCTTCTTCCGCTTACCCGGGGTCGCCTCGACCGGCGCCTCGATGAGGGGAAGCACGATGGTGAACGTCGAGCCGCGGCCGGGACGCGACCACAGCCGCACCTCGCCGCCGTGACGCTGGACGGCGTGCTTGACGATCGACAGGCCGAGCCCGGTTCCGCCCGTCCGTCGGGACCGAGCCTGGTCGGTGCGGTAGAAGCGCTCGAAAATGCGTTGCTGGTCGGCTTCGGGGATGCCGATGCCCCGGTCGGTGACGGCCACCTCGACGACGTCGTCGACGCGCTTGACTCCGACACCGACCTTGCTGCCCTCCGAGGAGTAGGCGATCGCGTTGGTGATGAGGTTGCTGAGCGCCTCGGAGAGCACCTGGGCATCACCGCTCACATAGAGGTCCCGGTCTCCCCCGCGCACGATCTCGACGCCCCCCGCAGCCGCCTGGATCAGGCTCGCCTCGATGGCCGAGGTCAAGACCTCGTCGACCGCGACGTCGCGCATCTCGGTCAGCTCGTCGCTGGCCTGCAGGCGCGACAGGTTCATGATGCGGGAGGTCAACGAGGCGAGCCGCTGGGCCTCGCCGGTCAGCCGGGACGCGAAGATCCGCACCTGCTCGGGGTCGTCGGCGGCCGACTCGATCGCCTCGGAGAGCAGACTCACCGCCCCCACCGGGGTCTTCAACTCGTGGCTGGTGTTGGCCACGAAATCACGACGCATCTGCTCGACGCGTTCGCGCTCGGTGATGTCTCGCAGCACCAGGAGCGTGAGCCGCGGCGAGACCTTGGTCGCGCGCACGGTCACCAGGCGGGACTCGGCGGGCGCGGCCCCGCGCATCAGCCGGAACGTCTCCGTCGCGGCCCCCTCGGAGTCCCGAGCCTTCCGGGACACCTGTCGCAGCTCGTCTGCGGTGAGCGCGACGGCCTCGACGATGCCGTAGGGCGCGGCCGCGGGCGAGGAGGCCAGGACCGTCAAGGACGCGTCGACGATGGCGGCGGGGTCCTCCATACCGTGCAGGACCTCCTGGATGCCTTCCGGGATCGCCCGCGACACCTGGGCACGCGCGCGGTCACGTTCACGCAGCGCCAGGAAGATGACGACCGCGATGCCGGCGCCGATCACCGCACCGACCAGTAGCGCGAGCAGCGCGGCAGCCGTCGTGGTCATTCGACCAGCGTAAACGGAGCGGGAACGCGCGATTCACGCAAGCCCGGATGCCGAGCACGCAAGATCAGTACTATTCACCCCGGGGGAACCGTCCGTTCACCTTCTCTCAGGAGAATCGCCGGGGCCGCACCCCGCACGACCAACGAAAGGTGCTGCAATGCGCGAAGTCTTCCACCAGTCCCTCGAGGACGTGCAGTCACGTCTCGTCGAGATCGCCGAGCTCGTCACGATCGCGATGGACAAGGCGTCCACCGCGTTCGAGAAGAGCAACGTGTCTCTCGCCGAAGAAGTCATCGAGGCCGACATCATCATCGACGAGAAGGCGGTGGCCCTCGACGAGCTGGCCATCGAGATCCTCGCCCGACAGCAGCCTGTCGCCCGCGACCTGCGGATCGTGGTGAGCGCCCTGCGGATGAGCGCTTCGCTCGAACGCATGGGCGACATCGCCGAGCACGTCGCCCAGCTGGTCCGCATGCGCTTCCCGGAACGCGTCGTCCCGCACGGGCTCAAGGCGACATTCACGAAGATGGGCGAGCTCGACGTGGCCGCCGCACGCACGCTCACCGAGCTGCTGCGCACCGAGGATCTCGCCCTGGCGGAGGAGATCCGCGAGATCGACGACCACATCGACGCGCTGCACGTCAGCGTCTTCGAGAAGGTCCTCTCGGACTCGTGGGACCACGAGGCCTCGGCGACCGTCGACGCGACCCTGGCCAGCCGCTTCCACGAGCGCTTCGGCGACCACGCCGTCTCGGTCGCGAAGAAGGTCGTCTACCTCGCCACCGGCGACTGGGCGACCCACGACCAGGAGATCGACACGACCGGCGTGGCCGACGACTGACCTCGACCGACGTACGAAAGGGCGGGCACCGGAGATCCGGTGCCCGCCCTTTCGTGGATCCAGGTCAGCCCTTGCCCTGCGAGGCCACCGCGGCGGCCCCCGCCGCGGCCGCCTCCGGGTCCAGGTACTCCCCGGGGCCGAGGGGGGCCAAATCCTCGCCGAGTCGGTAGACCAACGGGATGCCGGTCGGGATGTTCAGCGCGGCGATGTCGTCGTCGCTGATGCCCTCGAGGTGCTTGACGAGGCCGCGAAGCGAGTTGCCGTGCGCCGTCACCAGCACGGTCTTGCCCGCCTGCAGATCGGGCACGATGTCGCTGTGCCAGTACGGCAGCATCCTGTCGATGACGAGCTTGAGCGACTCGGTGTCGGGCACGTCGCCGTCGATGCCGACGTAACGCGGATCGGCGGACTGGCTGTACTCGGCGTCCGCGGCCAACGGGGGCGGCGGGACGTCGAAGGACCGACGCCAGAGCATGAACTGCTCCTCGCCGAACTCCTCCAGCGTCTGGGCCTTGTCCTTGCCCTGCAGAGCGCCGTAGTGGCGCTCGTTCAGGCGCCACGTGCGCTTGACCGGGATCCACAGGCGGTCGGCCGTGTCCAGCGCGATGTTCGCGGTCTGGATCGCCCGGCTCAGCAACGATGTGTGCAGCACGTCGGGGAGGATGCCCGATTCGGCCAGCAACTCGCCGCCGCGCGCGGCTTCGGACTTACCCTGGTCGGTGAGGCGGACATCGACCCAGCCGGTGAACTGGTTGGTCTTGTTCCACTCGCTCTGACCGTGGCGGAGGAGGATCAGCGTGTAGGGCTCGCTCATACCCGCAATCCTACTGACTGCGAGGATGGTGTCGTGGCCTCTCCCCCCGCTCCTCGACACGCCGCCCCGATAGGGAGGCCGACGCGGGGGACGACCGGGACGAACCGCCTCCGACGTGTCGACCGTTGGATCGCCCGGCACCCGGTCCTGCGGCGCGCCGACGACCCGGTCGTCGTCGATCTCGGCTTCGGCGCCAGCGCCGTCACCGCCCTGGAGCTGCACTCACGGCTTGTGCGGACGCGGCCGGATGCGGAGGTCGTCGGTCTCGAGATCGACCAAGGCCGCGTAGACCGCGCGAACGCGCAGATGACCAGGGTCCGGGCGGGGGTGACCGGGTTCCCCCGCGACGCGACGGTTTCCTTCGCCCGCGGCGGCTTCGAGGTCCCCCTCCCCGAAGGCCGGCGTCCTGCGGTCATCCGTGCCTTCAACGTGCTCCGCCAATATGACGAGGCGGACGTCGCGGACGCCTGGGGCCGGATGAGTACACGTCTGCAACCCGGTGGTCTGCTCGTGGAGGGAACATGTGACGAGATCGGGCGGGTCTCGACCTGGGTTGCCGTCGACGAGGGCTCCCGTCCTGTGTCGTTGACGATCTCGTTGCGCCTGGCGGGCCTGGCCTCGCCCGCCGTCGCCGCCGAGCGCCTTCCCAAGGCCCTCATCCACCGCAACGTCGAGGGCGAACCCGTGCACCGGTTCCTCCGGGATCTGTCCGCGTCGTGGGAGCGCGCCGCTCCCGAGGGCGCCTTCGGCCCGGTGCACCGATGGCGGCGCACGCTCGCCCTCGTCTCGGCGGCGGGGTGGCCTGTCCGTGATCGTGGACGCTGGCGGCTCGGAGAGGTCACCGTGCCGTGGGAGGTGGTGGGGCCGCGGTGCTGAGGTCCTCAGAGCCGCGGTAGGCACGCCCGGGCGTCGTCCGGGGTCATCCCCGTCGCCGCGAGCAGGTCGGTCACGAGAGGCCGCATCGCGACGATGAGATTGTGCTCTCCCAGATCGCCGTCCGGGAGGATCCCCCGAGGGTCCAGACGTGCCGCGACGGCCTTGCCCGCCTCGCGCGCCGCCGGCTCGAGCGCGATGTCGTCGAGTGAGTCCTCCACGAGCGCGACGACGCGTGCGATCTCGGCCAGCACCTCGGCCACGACGACCCGTGGGCGGCGGTCGTCGGTCTGGTACACCGCCCGCCGGGCGACGACGCGCAGGTTTCGCGTCGCCAGATCCATCGCCTGCTTCACACGCTCGTGGCGCTGCAATTCGCTGCGCGCTCGCCGGAGGAATGGCGAGATCCGAGCGATCGACAGTCCCGAATCCAGCGAGTCGGTCCACCGGTCGACGTGGCGCTGGAGCGCGCGGGCCCGCTGCAGGCCACGTTCGGCACGCAGTCGATCGCCGCGACGCAACGCCTGCACGAGGGTGTCCATCGTCTTGCCGGTGGCCGCGAACAGCGCGGCCGCGTCGCGCCTCTCCGCCTTGTGCGGGTTGCGGGGGATCAGTGCCGTCACCGCGAGCGCCGCGACACCGCCGACGACCCCGTCGATCAGACGCAGGAACGGCGCCTCGGCGGGGACCACGATCACGATGATCGCCTGGATGGCCGCGGCGATCGTGAAGCCGGCGTGCGAGGAGAGCAGACGCGCGACCGTCATCGTCAACGCCAGCGCGAGGGACAGTTGCCACCATCCCGAACCGGCCACCATCGCGATGAGCTCGGCCACGAGGATGCCCACGAGCATGCCCAGCACGGTCTGCAGCACCCGCCGCGGCCGGGCATCCCGCACCAGACCGAGGCTCGAGACGGTCACCGTCGCCGCGATCAGCGGAGCGGGATGCCCCAGGACCCCGTGCGCGAAGGAGTACGCCACCGTCGCGGCGACGACGATCTGCAGGATGGCGTTCGCCGACTCCCGCAGCCGCCGCAGACGCGGTCGGGGGTCGAGCTGAGCACGCCATCCGACCGGAATGGCCTCGGTCAGAGGTGGCGGCGCGTCGCTCACGTCACCCCGAGCCCGTGCGACGTGACAGCCGGGGCATACGAGGGATCGCCGCGGTCCGTCCGGCGTCGGGAGGCACGATCGTCTCCGCGCGGGCGGCGATCTCGCCCTCCGGCGTCTCGACGGTGAGATCCCCGGGCACGGGGGCGGTGCGCTTCACGAGCGCCAGGGCGATCGGGCCGTCTTCGAAGTGCAAGCCGGCAGAGGTGACCTCGCCGATCGCATCGCCACCGGCTCGGACCTCGGCGCCGCGCTCGGGCAGCACGCTCTCACTGCCGTCCAGCTGCAGGAAGATCAGCCGCCGCGGCGGGTGGCCGAGATTGTGCACCTTCGCGACGGTCTCCTGTCCGCGATAGCACCCCTTGTCGAGGTGCACCGCGGTGCGCAGCCAGTCGGCTTCATGGGGAAGCAGACGCCCGTCGACCTCGGTGGCCCACCGGGGACGCCACGCCGCGACCCGCAGCGCCTCGGCCGCGACGCTGCCGGCCACACCGACCTCCCCGGAGGTCACGGCCGCCAGGAGCCCGTCGAGGCCGCCCGGCGTCACGAGGCCCTCCGTCCACGAGCGGTCCCCGCCCGGGTGGGGATCGACGACCGCGTAGGACCAGCCGCCGACGGCCACCTGCGGCCATGGGTCCCGCCATAGCAGCGGAACACCCGTGTGACCCACCCATGGCGTCACCGCATCGGCGACGCCACCGACGACGACGAACTCGTCGCCGGCGTCGCGGGGCGCGACGCGCAGGCGGAAGCGCATGCGCATGAGCCAGGCCAGCAGCGCCTCTGCGTCGGCGGCATCGACGATCAGCCAGGTGGTCTCACCGTCGTCGAACACCGACGCGGCGTGCTCGACGCGTCCCTGCGGGTCGAGCACGAGCGTCTCGGTCGAGCGTCCCGGCTCAAGCGCGCGCAGTTCCTGCGAGGAGATCGAATCGAGCCACGAGAGCCGGTCCTCCCCCGTCACCGCGATCACACGTCGATCGCCGAGCACGGCGACGGCGCGGCCCGAGGAAAGCGCGCGCTGTTCCGCCAGCGGCGAGCCGGCATGCTGCAGCACCCCGTCGTCGACGACGGCACCGGGAATGCGACCGAGATCCACCATCCGCGTCACTCCACGCGGGCCAGTCGGGCCGACGCCTGGGAACGCAGGTCGGTCCCGAGGGCGGCGATGTCCCACGCCCAGAGCAGGTGCCCGTCGACCAGTCCGTACATGCGGGTCGCCGCGGCGTACTCCCGTGCGCCCGCCGGGCGGACGACGGCGTCGGTGGCGAGGTCGATGCGCGGGCCCGTGATCTGCCCGAGGTACAGCTCACCGATCCCGTCGGAGTGCACGATCTGGGCCTGGATGTCGAAGCCCCCCTCCGCGTTACGGAGCTTTTCGACATCGTCGGCGGTGCGCGTCGGCGCCGTCGATCGGGGCGGAAGCAGGGCCGGGCCCGCGTCGGTGTCGACGGCGGGTCGGTCCAGGCGCCAGAAGCCCACCTCCGAGACCAGCGGGATGCGTTCCGCCTCGGGGCCTGTCGTCCACGCGTCCGCGGAGTAGGCGAGGTGGTCCCCACCGTCGTGACGGAAACTCACCCGATGCGTGAACTCCCCCGAGAACCGCGTGTCACCGGCGGTGTAGTCGAGGAACCCGTCCCCCTCCCACACGCCGATGAGCCAGGAGAGCGGGGCGAGGTCGGCGGGGAGGTCGGTCGGCAGCTCGAGCACGACGCGTTCCGTCAGCGCTGACCGCGGTACAGGTTCTTGACGACGACGCCGGAGATGAAGACGATCGCCAGCGACGCCAGGCCCAGAAGGCCGATGAAGAACAGTTCCAGCGCGACGAGATCCATACGTCCACTCTATCCCGGAACCACCGCGGCCAGACCGAACCCGAGGCTGATCACGCCCAGGATCAACAGTGCGCCGACCACGCTCGCGGCCACGCGCTGGATGAAACGGTGCGGACGCCCATAACCGAGCTGCACGGCGAAGGCGAGAATCAAACACCCTCCCAGAGCCAGCGGAAGCCAAGCCGCGCGCCACTCCGAGGGCACGAAAAGACCGATCGAGACGCCCGCGACCGCGGCGACGATCCAGACGGCGATGACACCGCCGAGGGTCGAGCGCGGGGCCAGGGGTGGAGTGGACATCATCGCCATTGTCCCCCACACGACGACCCTGCGCCAAGCGGCGCATTCGGAGCATGCCGCGCCCAAGCCCTAATATGGGCCCACGGCGTGATCGGCGTCGAGAGGATGGCGTCTTGGCACAGCTTCTGGTTCTCAGCTCCGCACAAGGGGGCGGCCCCGTCCTGCCTTCGCTCGAACTGCTGAGCCACCGGGTGCGTCAGATCCCCGCCGAAGCCGCGCAGCTGGTGAACGCCCCGAGCGCCGATGTCATCTTCATCGACGCCCGGGCCGACCTCGTCGGCGCGAAGTCGCTCAGCAAGATCCTGAACACCACCGGCGCCGACGCACCGCTCATCCTCATCGTCACCGAGGGTGGCCTGACGGCGGTGTCGACGGACTGGGGCGTCGACGATGTCATCCTCGTCACCGCCGGCCCCGCCGAGGTCGACGCGCGCATCCGGCTCGCCGTCGGGCGCAAGAGCCAGGACCAGGGCTCGAGCCGTATCCAGACATCGGGGATATCGATCGACGAATCCTCCTACTCGGCCAAAGTGCACGGCAAGCCGCTCGACCTGACGTACAAGGAGTTCCAGCTGCTGCACTTCTTCGCGACACATCCGTCGCGGGTCTTCACCCGTGAGCAGCTGCTGAGCGAAGTGTGGGGCTACGACTACTTCGGGGGCACGCGCACCGTCGATGTGCACGTCCGGCGCCTGCGCGCCAAGCTCGGCGACCTCGAGCAGCTGATCGGCACCGTTCGCAATGTCGGATACCGCTTCAATGTGTACGAAGAGGACCAGGTGCCCCCGCCGCGCGAGCGCGGCGACGCGTCGTGACGCACCGCGTTCACGCCCGCGTCACCTGGGTCCTGCAATGATGTGAGGATGATCGAACCAGGGGTGCTCGACGCCGGCCTCGGCGATGCGGACGACGACGACTTCGACCAGTCGGAGAGTTTCGATGCGGATCTGCCCGAGCACCGATATCTCGATCGCGAGCTGAGTTGGCTCGCCTTCAACCAGCGCGTGCTCGAGCTCGCCGAGGATGCGAGCACGCCGCTTCTCGAACGTGCGAACTTCCTGGCCATCTTCGCCAGCAACCTCGACGAGTTCTTCATGGTGCGCGTCGCGGGCCTCAAGCGCCGCATCGTCACCGGCCTCGCCGTGCCGACCAACGTGGGGCGGTCCCCGCACGAAGTTCTCGCCGACATCTCCGCCGAGGCTCATGCCCTCCAGGTGCGTCACGCGGCTGCCTGGACCAACCTCGTCAAGCCGGGCCTGACCGACAAAGGCATCGAAGTCCTCTCGTACGACGCCCTCGACGACGACGACCGCGCGAAGCTCTACACCTACTTCCAAACGCAGGTCTTCCCCGTCCTGATGCCCCTCGCGGTCGATCCGGCACACCCGTTCCCGTACATCTCCGGACTCTCGCTGAACCTCGCCATCCGCATCCGCAACGCCCGCACCGGGCGGCAGGAGTTCGCGCGTCTGAAGGTGCCGCCGATGCTCCCGCGGTTCGTGGAGGTCTCCCGCGACGAAGAGCGGGTGCGCTACCTGCCGCTCGAAGACCTCATCGCCAACAATCTCAGCGACCTCTTCCCCGGTATGGAGGTGCTCGACCATCACGCGTTCCGCCTCACCCGCAACGAGGACTTCGTGATCGAGGAGGACGAGACCGAGAATCTCATCCAGGCGCTCGAGGCCGAACTCATGCGGCGCCGTTTCGGTCCGCCGATCCGGCTCGAGGTCACCGACGACATGGACGACCTCACCCTCGAGCTTCTGGTCAACGAACTCGACATCACCGAGCAGGAGGTCTATCGCCTCCCCGGCCCGCTCGATCTGCGCGGGCTGTTCGGCCTCGCCAAGATCGACCGCCCGGATCTGCACTACAAACCCCACCTGCCCACGACCGCCGTCGCGTTCCAGCCCGGCGACAACAACGAGCGCAACGACGTGTTCACGACGATCCGCAAGGCCGATGTGCTCGTGCACCACCCGTACGAGTCCTTCGCGACGAGCGTGCAGGCCTTCCTCGAGCAGGCCGCGAAGGACCCCCACGTCCTCGCGATCAAGCAGACTCTGTACCGCACATCGGGCGACAGCCCGATCATCCAGGCGCTCATCGACGCAGCCGAGGCCGGCAAGCAGGTCCTCGCACTCGTCGAGGTCAAGGCGCGATTCGACGAGGCCAACAACATCGTCTGGGCGCGCAAGCTCGAAAAGGCCGGTGTGCACGTGGTCTACGGCCTGGTCGGCCTCAAGACCCACTGCAAACTCGCGCTCGTCATCCGCGAGGAAGAAGGTGTCCTGCGCCACTACAGCCATGTCGGCACGGGCAACTACAACCCGAAGACGAGCCGCCTGTACGAGGACTTCGGCCTGTTCACCGTCGACGACGAAGTGGGCCGAGACCTCACCCGCCTGTTCAACGAACTGAGCGGATACGCCATCGAGAAGAAGTTCCGGCGCCTGCTGGTCGCTCCGCTCCACCTGCGCAAGGGACTGTTGCGACGGATCGACAAGGAGCGCAAGAACGCGCTCGCGGGCAAGCCCTCGCGCATCCGCATCAAGGTGAATTCGATGGTCGACGAACAGATCATCGACGCCCTCTACCGTGCCAGCCAGGCGGGGGTTCCGATCGAGATCTGGGTGCGCGGGATCTGCTCGCTTCGTCCCGGCGTGGCCGGACTCAGCGAGAACATCACCGTCCGCAGCATCCTCGGCCGCTACCTCGAGCACTCCCGGATCTTCTCGTTCGACAACGATGGCGACCCGCAGGTGTTCATCGGCAGCGCCGACATGATGCACCGCAACCTCGACCGCCGCATCGAAGCGCTCGTGCGCATCGTCGCGCCCGCGCACCTGCGCGAGATCGACGATCTGTTCACCCTCGCGATGAGCGACCACACGAGTTCCTGGTGGCTGGGGCCCGACGCGGAGTGGACACGCCACTGGCAGGACAAGGACGGCGCCCCGCTGCCGGATCTCCAGGACCGCACGATGAACGACGTGCGCCGTCGCCGCCGCGCTCGAGCGGTGCGATGACGGCGCCCGTCGTCTACGCCGCCGGAGGCGTGGTGTGGCGCGTCGTCGACGGCAAGCTGCGCATCCTCCTCGTGCACCGCACGAAGTACCGCGACGCGAGCCTTCCCAAGGGAAAAGTCGACCCGGGCGAGACGCTCCCGGAGACGGCGGTGCGCGAGATCCAGGAGGAGACCGGCATCCGCGTCAGCCTCGGCGTGCACGTCGGCATCTCTCACTACCGGCTCCCGAGTTCGCGCGAGAAGATCGTCCACTACTGGGCGGCGGAAGCGACCGACGCCGCGGTGAAGGCCAGTACCTTCGTGCCCAACAAAGAGATCGCCGGTCTCGAGTGGGTCTCGCCCAAGAAGGCGCTCAAGCGTCTCAGCTACCCCGTCGACGTGGACATCGTGGAGAAGTTCCGCGCGAAGCTCGATCAGGGCGCGTTGCGCACCTTCCCCCTCGTGATCCTGCGCCACGGCAAGGCGATCTCACGCGACGACTTCGAGGGCGCCAGCGACGCCGAGCGCCCGCTGGCGCCGCGTGGGCGTCGCCAGTCCCAGGAACTGGTCGGCCCGCTGCTCGCGTTCGGCGTGCGCAAAATCATCTCCAGCCCGTCGCTGCGCTGCACGTCGACCGTACGCCCCCTCGCGGCGGCGTCGGGAGGCAAGGTCCATCTGGAGCCGGCGATCAGCCAGGACGCGTGGGAGGAGGGTCGGGCAGACGCCCGCCGTGTCGTCGGCGAACGCGTGCGCGCCCGGCGACCCGCCCTGCTGTGCAGCCACGGCCCCGTCCTCCCCGATATCGTCGCCGAACTCGCCCTCGCGACCGGGAGCATCCCGGGGTCCTACCTCGGAAGCGTCTCTGCGCTGGACACCGGCGAGTTCTCCGTCGTGCATCTCTCCACCGGGAACCCCGGCTCGGGCATCGTCGCGACCGAGAAACACGACTCCGGCGTGTGAGATGACGCCGATCCGGGTCGCGTGGGCCGCGGCCACCGGTCCGCGCCGACGCGAAGTGGCCGATGCGCTGCTCGGCGACCTCATGCCGACGGCGGAGATCTCGCGGGTGTGCCCCCGGTGCGGCGGCGGTCACGGCGCGCCCCTGCTCACGGGCACGGATGCGCTCGCGTCCGCGACGTATGTCAGAGACGGCATGAACCGCGTCGTGGGCGTCGTCGTCGCGGTGAAGGAGCGTCGCGGACTCGTGGGATTCGGCATCGACGCGCAGGCCGGTGAGCCTGCTGATCCTTCGGGCGTGCTCGGCGTCGACACACTGCGAGACTGGGTGCGGATCGAAGCGGCGGCGAAAGCCGAGGGCCGCGGCCTCCGCGCCGCTCTGGCCCGGGTGACCCCCTCCGAGAACGGCTGGACCGCCGCATGGGACGGCGCGGACATCGTCCGGGGACGTGATCTCGACGGGCCCACCGGCGTCCTGCTGAGCGCCGCGTGGCGCACCGCGTGACCTCGCCCGTGGTGATCAGCGAGGGGGGAGCGGGGGAAGCGGCCGCGACGCGAGCCACTCGTCGAAGAACGCCCCCATCGGGCGCTGCGCGACCGACTCCGCGAGGGAGATGAAGTCCTCGGTCGCCACCAGCGCGTGGCGATGCCGCGCGGTCCACTCGTGGAGGATCCGAGAGAACGCCGCCTCACCGAGCGTGCGGCGCAGTGCTTCGAGGGTGAGCGCCCCCCGCTTGTACACACGGTCGTCGAACATGACATCCGGTCCGGGGTCACCGATCACGATGTCCTGGCGCAGATCGCCCAGTTGCATATGGAACTGCTCGGCGAGATCGTCGACGGAGGGCCCGCCGGAGTCCGCCGACCACACCCATTCCGAGTAGCAGGCGAAACCCTCGTTCAGCCAGATGTCCCGCCACTGGCCGACGCCCACGCTGTTGCCGAACCACTGGTGGGCGAGCTCGTGGGCGATCAACCGCTCGTGCTCGGGGTCGAGATGGTTCGCACCGAAGACCGCAAGCCCCTGGGCCTCCAGCGGGATCTCGAGATCGTCGGGTGTCACGACCAACGTGCACGCCTCCTGCGGATAGGGCCCGAAACGCCGCTCGAAGCACGCGATCATCCGAGGCACGTCCCCGAGTGCGCGACGGGCCTCGGCGAGCAGCCCGCCCGGGGCGAAGACGGTGGCCGGTCCCAACGGCTTCTGCCGGTACGGGCCGACGTGCACCGCCGCGAGATAGGTCGCCGTCGGCACCTCGCTGCGGAACTCCCACCGCGTCGCCCGGCCCTGCTTGGTCACCGACACACGCCGACCGGTGGCCGCGACGGTGTAGCCGGTGTCTGCGGTGACGGCGATCGTGAACCGCGCCCGGTTGTCCGGCCGGTCGTTGCACGGGAACCACGTGGGTGCGCCGATCGGCTGCGAGGCCACCAGCGACCCGTCCTCCAGCTCCTCCCAGCCGATCGGCCCCCACGCGGACCGGCGAGGGGAGGGCCGTCCGGAATAGCGCACATCGATCGAGAACGGCTCGCCCGCGGCGATCGGATGCGGGGAGGTGACCCGGACGGCACGCGGGCCCTGGCTGTGCTTGGCCGCCACCCCGTCGACGGTCACCCGGCTCACCCGCAGGCCGACCAGATCCAACGACACGGTGCGCACGTCGACGGCGGCGACGGCGTTGACCGTGGCCTGCGCCTCGAGGTGGTTCGTGCGCACGGCGTACCGGAGGTCCAGATCGTAGGACTCCACGTCGTATGAGTCGTCGCCGCTGGCGGGCGTATAGGCGTCGCTCACGAGGTCGTCTGGTAGGCGCGGACCTTCACCGCACGCCACGGGCCGATCGGGTTGCCGCTCCAGCGCGAGCCCACCGGCACGCTCTCGCCGCGCATCACCAGCGAGGCGGGGCCGACGGTCGCATCCGCGGCGATCGTCGCGGCGGGAAGGATCACACTGTGCGGCCCGAGGGTCGCCCCGGACTCCAGTTCGACGGCATCCATGCTCATGATTCGATCATGGAAGAGGTGCGTCTGCACAACGCAGCCACGATTGACCGTCGATCCGTCGCCGAGGGTCACCAGATCAGGTTCGGGCAGCCAGTACGAATCGCACCACACTCCGCGACCGATCTTCGCCCCCAGGGAGCGGAGCCACACCGCCAGGGCGGGCGTTCCGGCCGCCGCCCGGGCGAACCATGGTGCGGCGACCATCTCCGTGAAGGTGTCGGAGACCTCGGTGCGCCAGACGAAACTCGACCACAGCGGTTTCTCACCCGCGCGGATCGGGCCGACGATGACCCATTTGGCGACCGTGGAGACCGCCGCCGCGACACCGCCGGCCAGCATGAGGACCGGTCCCGAGAGGATCAAGGTCCACAGCGGGCCCAGCGTCTCCCACAGCGCCGCCAGCGTGTAGAGCACCGAGAGTCCCAGCGCACAGCTGACGAAGACCGGGACGATCCGCAGCAGCTCCCATGTCGCCCGCGCGACGCGCAGCCCCGCGCCGGGACGATACGTGCGGCTCTCGTCGACCTCTGTCGCAACGCGCCGCAGCCGCACGGCGGGCGACCCGAGCCACGACGAACCGGCCTTCGCCTTAGCGGGGGCCACAGACAGGACAGCCACCAGCCCGTCCTTGGGAACGCGGTGACCGGGACCGGCCATTCCGGAGTTTCCGAGGAAGGCGCGCTTGCCGATGCGCACCTTGCCGATGCGCATCCACCCCTTGCGCAGCTCGTAGGACGCCACCATGGTGTCGTCGGCGAGGAAGGCGCCGTCTTCGATGCGTGTCATCGACGGCAACAGCAGCACCGTCGACGCTTCGACGTTCTTCCCGACCCGCGCCCCGAGCATCCGGAGCCACACCGGCGTGAAAAGGCTCGAGTAGAGCGGGAAGAGGAACTGCCGCGCCGAGTCGAGGAGACGCTCGGTGGTCCAGACCTGCCACCCGGTGCGCGAGCGCACCGGGTGCGTGCCCTCCTCGAGGCCGAGCGCGAGCACACGCACCCCGAGGACCACCGCGCCGGCGTAGACGACACCGGCGGCCAGCACCGCCGGAACGAGCCACAGCACAGCGGCGAGGTAGGACCCGCCGAGCGTGTCCGCGCCACGGGCACCGACCGCCACGACCAGTGCCCCCACGGCGAACGAGCCGATCGGGAGGAGTGCAAGGAACAGCGACGACATCGCATAGGCCCACAACCAACCCCGCGCCGGCGGCGGGGCGTCCTCAGGCCAGCGGTCGTCTCCGGCGGCACCCACACGGACCGCCGGCGACCCCGCCCACTTCTGATCGGCGCGCACCCGACCGAACACGGCCGAACCCGGCGCGATCTCGGCGCGACGCCCGATGCGCGTTCCGGGTGCGAGGGTGCTGCGGGCGCCGACCGCGGCGTCTGCGCCGATGCGGACCGGCCCGATGCGCACCTGGTCGCCGTCGATCCAGTATCCGGTGAGGTCCACCTCCGGTTCGATCGATGCCCTCGGCCCCACCTCGAGCATGCCCGTGATGGGCGGCAGGGTGTGCATGTCGACGTCACGGCCGATCTTCGCGCCCAACATGCGCGCGTAATACGTCACCCACTGTGCACCGGCCAACCCCACGGCGTCGATCTGATCGGCGAACTGCTCGGCCAACCACAGCCGCAGGTGGACCCAGCCTCCACGCGGATAGTCCCCGGGCTGCAGGCCGGCCAGCAACACCCGCGCCGCCAGGGCGGCGATCCCCATCCGACCGAACGGCGTCGCGAACAGCACCAGACCGACCAGGAGCAGCCACCACGGCACCGCGGGGAGCACTTCGAATCCGGGGACGAGCCGCAGAACCGCGCTCGCGGTCAGCAGGTACAGCAGCCAGCGCACGCCGGTCACGATGAACAACGGCACCCCGAGGACCGACTGCATCCACTGCATCCGACGCGGCGTGGGCTTCGGTGTCGAGTACTCGCCCGCCGGCGTCGCGGCGGCCACGGCGCCGATCGCCGAGGCCATCGCCGCGAGTCGGGGCACATCGTAGATGTCGGCGACCGAAAACTCCGGAACCCGCACGCGGATGCGGGAGACGAGCTGGGCGGCCGCGAGCGACCCGCCGCCGAGGTCGAAGAAGTCCGCGGACGGGTCGGTCACCGGCATGCCGAGGACGGCCTGCCACTGCTCCGCCAGCCACGCCTCATCGTCGGTCATGCCCGCGGCCGCGAGATCGTCGGCACCGGGCAGCGGCCACGGCAGGGCCGCCCGATCCACCTTCCCCGAGGTCCTCACCGGCAGATCGTCGACCTCCGCGAGGATCGGGACGACACCGGCGGCGAGGCGCTCGGTCAGCCGGGCGCGCGCGGACGCACGGTCCAGCGGCGCACTGGTGACGATGTAGCCGACCAGGACGGACACACCCGCCTCGGTCTTACGCACCGCCGCACACGCCGCGGTCACACCGGGAAGGTCGCCGAGAGCAGCCTCGACCTCGCCAAGCTCGATTCGTCGGCCGCCGATCTTCACCTGGTCGTCGGCACGCCCCTGGAACATCAGGCCCTCGCGCTCGTAGCGCACGAGATCGCCGGAGCGATAGGCGCGCTCCCACCCGAGCGAGGGCATCGGTGCGTACTTCTGTGCGTCCTTTTCGGGATCCAGGTAGCGCGCGAGCCCCACCCCGCCGATGATCAACTCCCCCGCCTCACCTTCACCCACGGGGGCGCCCTCGGCATCGACGACGGCGAGCCGCCAACCGTCCAGCGGTAGGCCGATGCGCACCGGACCGTCTCCGCCGAGCGGCGCGGCGCAGGCGACCACGGTCGCCTCGGTGGGGCCGTAGGTGTTCCAGACCTCGCGGTCATCCGCCGCAAGGCGGGCGGCCAGTTCGGGCGGACACGCCTCGCCACCGAAGATGAGCAGGCGCACGTTCTCGATCGCACTCCCCGGCCACATCGCCGCGAGCGTCGGCACGGTCGACACCGCGGTGATGCTCTGACGCAGCAGCCAGGGTGCGAGGTCGTCGCCCGAGCGCACCAGCGAGCGGGGGGCGGGGACCAGACACGCTCCGTGCCGCCATGCGAGCCACATCTCCTCGCACGAGGCGTCGAAGGCCACAGACAGGCCGGCCAGAACGCGATCCCCCGGCGCGAGGGGCGCGCCTTGAAGGAAGAGATTCGCCTCGGCGTCCACGAACGCCGCCGCGCTTCGATGCGTCACGGCGACGCCCTTGGGCACACCCGTCGAGCCCGACGTGAAGATGATCCACGCGTCGTCCTCGACGGTCGGGGGCGGCACCGCGGCGACGGCGTGGGTGTTCGGATGCGGGTCGGCGTCGCCGTAGAGACGCGCCACCACCGAGGCGGTCTCCCCGTGCTCGGCCGGCGCGGAGGGCACGTAGACACCGCCGGCCCCGATGATCCCGGTCACCGCGGCCTCGCCGAACACCAGAGCGGCGCGCTCGTCGGTGTCGTCCGCGTCGACCGGGACGTACGCGGCGCCGGCGGCGAGCACACCCAGGATGGAGACGTAGAGGTCGCGGGAGCCGGAAGGCACGCGCACCCCGATCCGGTCTCCTCGACGCACGCCCGCGTCGTGCAGGCGCGCGGCGGTGCGCCACACGAGCGCGGAGAGCTCCCCATAGCTGAGCGCCCCGGCACCGTCGTCCAGCGCCGAAGCCTCCGGATACCGCGCGACGGTGTCGCGGAAGATGTCGATGAGCGTCCGCGGGGGCGTGACGGCCTCAGAACCGTCGAGGACGTCCTGGGCGGCGATGTCTGCGAGCACGTCAGCTGAGAAGGTCGACCAGCTGGGCCTTGGTCATGCGCGAGTACCCGGTGCGCCCCTCGTCGCGCGCACGTGCACGCAACTGAGGGACGGTCAAAGACGCCAGGTCCGGGGACGGTGACGCCGTGCGACCCGAGCTCCCGCCGCGCCGCATCCCGCCGGCGCCGCCCGCCGCGGCGGG
>NZTV01000060.1 GCA_002703245.1 Microbacterium sp. | reverse complement strand
CGAGACCTGCGTGGTCGTACGACTTCAGGCGAATGCGGATCTTCTGTCCCGCCATTGTCTGCTCACTCTCTTTCTCGCGTCTTACCGCGGTGTTCCCCTCGCGGGGCACAGCGCAGGCATCGGACGCACATGGCGCTTTCGCGCCCTGGCACTTTCGTCCCGTTCTCACGGGTTCTGCTGCACCGCTGTTCTGATGTCAATCCGAACACCGGGGTGTCCGGCCGGCACTCGCACGCACGGGAGTGCATCCCGGAACGAGGAGGTGTCGGTGTGGCGTTCTGCTGCCCGCGGCCTAGGACCCTGCGCGAGGCCTCCGAAGATGCCTGCCGCGCCGCCTATGCACTGCCCTGGCAGTGATCCGGCGGCAGCAAAAGCGCACGCCGGAATGTGGAACTTCACTAGCTTAGCCGCGGGTCGACACCCCACGCAAACCCGGGCGTGTCGCGCTGGGCCGACTCCCAGGAAACCTCGTCGGAGCCGACCAGGCGCAAGGAAACGGCCGCTTCGGGCGAGCGGGAACGCACGCCCCCTCGTATTGTGACCTGTTTTCCCGAGGGACGGGATCGGCCTCGCCCGCCGGGGCTAGCCTTCGGACACCCGCGAAACCGGTCCTGGGGCCGGGCGGGATCGGAAGTCGCGTTCCGGCGCGACAGACACTCGGGGGTGTCATGAACGATGTCGAAGACGATGTCCGTCTCGGACCGACAGCCGGTGGGCCGGGTCGTCGCGCTCGTCCCCGCACATGACGAGGCGACCACCATCCGGCGCGCGATAGCGGGGCTGCGCTCCCAGACCGCGACCCCCGACCGGATCATCGTGATCCCGGACAACTGCACCGACGACACCGCGGTGATCGCGGCGACCGAGGGCGTCGAGGTGCGTCCCACGACCGGCAACGCCGACAAGAAGGCCGGCGCGCTCAACCAGACGTTGGCGGCGATACTCCCCGACCTGGTCGACGACGACGTGGTTCTGGTCCAGGACGCCGACTCAATCCTCGACGCCCCGTTCATCCAACGCGCCCTGATGCGGTTGATCGATCCCCGATACGGCGCCGTCGGTGGCGTGTTCCGCGGGGACGACCGGCCCGGCTTCGTCGCCCACCTGCAACGCAACGAGTACGCCCGCTACGCGCGGGACGTCTCCCGGTTGCAGGGCCGATATCTCGTGGTCACCGGAACGGCGGCCTTGTTCCGCGTGCGCACGTTGCGCGAGGTGGCCGCAGGCCGTCTCGGCGGCCGCCTCCCGGTGGGCGACGGCCACGGCGGCGTGTACGACACCACCGTGCTGACCGAGGACAACGAGATCAGCTTCGCCATCCTGCACCTGGGCTATCGCATCATCTCCCCGAGTGCGTGCACGCTGGTCACCGAGACCATGCCCACCTGGCACGACCTGTGGGCGCAGCGGCTCCGGTGGAAGCGCGGTGCCGTGGAGAACTGCCTGCAGTACGGGCTCACGCGGGTCACGTGGTCGTACTGGGGACGCCAGGTGCTCACGATCTGCGGGGTCCTGGTGACGGCGATCTACCTGGCGACGCTCGTCGTGGCCGTCACCCTCGGAACCTTCGCCGTGCACCCCTTCTGGCTCGGGATCACCGCGATCTTCATCGTCGAGCGGATCGTGACCGTCCGTCTGCGCGGGTGGCGTCAGATGCTGCTCGCGGCCACGATGTACGAACTCGTCCTGGACGGGTTCCTCCAGATCGTTCAAGGAAAAGCCTATGTCGACGCGCTCACCGGGCGCCGTCGTCAGTGGTAGGAGAGAGAAGGTCCGACATGTACAACACGAACTCCGCGCTGGCCGTCACGGGCGGAGGCGCCATGGTCGCCGGCGCCAACGGCATCTGGTGGCTACTCGCCGCCTTCGCGCTTCTGGCTGCGGGATCCGCGCTGATGCGCATCGTCCCCCGACGCACGGACGCGCCCTCAGGCCACTGACCGGCCCGCGCGCCCACTCCGTTCCGGTCCGCACCGGGTCTCCTCGGTCCAGACCCCCCGGGTTCCGCGGGAGGGGGGCGCGGAACCCGGGGGGGTCTGACCTACAGGGAGCCGGCGTTTACACGCTCGCTCCCGATCGACGGCGGCGGCTGGTCGCCACCGTCAGCGCGGCCCCACCCACCAGGGCGAGGAGTCCGAACAGCACCGCCGGGAGGGCGATCTGACCGCCCGTGACCGGGAGTTCACCGCTCGGACGCGAGCAGTCGTGCGCCGACTGTTCCCCACCGGCGGCGGTGACCGTCGCGGTGTTGAGGAACCCGCCGGCCGCCGGGTCGTCGCCCGCCTGGCAGGCCAGCGACGCCGCCGATGCGGTCTCGATGTCGACGGTCGCCAGCGCCGTCACCGTGTAGATGTCCTCCGCCCCCGCGGCCAGGACGCGACCGGTGGCCAGCGTCGCGCTCCACGCAGCGGAGAACTCCCCCTCGGTCGGACCGGTCCAGCTCGCACCGGTGACGGTGATGTCCTCACCGAAGCGCAGGGTGTCGTCGAGGTCGTACACCGCGGCCAGCTCCGGGTCCGGGTTGTGGACGACCACGTCGTAGGTGATCCGCCACCGGTCTCCACCGAGGTCCACCGTGTCGATCACGGTCTTGTCGATGGTCACCTCGGGTCGGTCGATTCCGGCGCACGCCGTGTCGGTGACCTCGGCGATGCCGTTCGAGACGGTCGCGGAATTCCACAAACCGGTCTCATCGTCCGACTCGCCGCAGGCGAGGAGTGCGTCGTCGACATCCACCGCCACGGCCACCGTGCGGGTGACGGTGTAGACGTGCACGGCTCCGGCGGGAAGGATCCCCGTGGCCATCGCGGTGACGTCCTCGCCGTTCCAGTCCGGCTCGAGGGTTGCCGTGCCGCCGCCGGTGACGACCGGCCCGGTCGCCTGCCACGTCCCCCCGGTCACCCCGTCCGGAAGGCTCTCCGGCGTGTCGGTGAGGTCGTAGGCGACGGTGATGTCGGAGTCGTTCCGCACGGTCACGTCGTACCCGATCGTCCACTGGCCGGTCTCGGCATCCTGCGCGGAGTCCCGGGCGGTCTTGGTGACCGTCGGCGAGGCCGGCTCGGCGCAACCGTCATCGGAGTCGGTCCCCCCGGGGAAGGCGACGATCGCGATGTTGTGGAACGCGCCCCCGTCACCGGGCTCACAGGCCAGCTGTGGGTCCTCGGTCTCAGGGTCGAACGCGGCGATCACACGGTACGTGTAGACGTGGGCCACCGGCTCGACATCCGCCCCCGCGATGGGGGTGTTCGGCTGGGGCGCGTCGCCGACCCACCCCTCGGAGACCAGAGAGAACCCGGTTCCGAGGTCGGGGGTGTCGGTCAGGGTGTAGACCGTCGCCGTCGGCGAGGCGTTGATGACCGTCACGTCGTAGTCGATCTGCCAGGTTCCGTCCTCGAGCTGCTGGACGTCACCGTCGGTCTTGACGACCTCGACCGGCGGCAGTGTCACCGAGACGCATCCTTCGGCGTCTTCGACGATCTCTCCCGAGCCGACGGTCGCCGTGTTGACCAGCCCCCCCTCGGGAGTGCCGCACACGCCGATGGACTCGGCGTCGACCGTCGGCACGAGGGTGCCGACGACCGTGTACGCGTAGACCGCGTCGACGGGGAGCGTGCCCTCCCAGACGGTCACCTCGCCCGGGCCGGCGGTCGGGGTGGCGGGCGCCGGAGCGCCGTCCACGGCCGCAAGGGACCACGCGTCACCCTCGAGCGACCACCCGGCCGGAGCCGCGGGCAACTCGTCGGTGAGCACCGCCTGGATGTCGACCGCGCCGGTGTTGGCGACCGTCACGGTGTAGGCGAGGTCCACCGAGGCGTCGGCGTTGTGCTGCGCGGCGGATCCGGTCTTCGTGATCGTCGGGAACGCCGGCTCACCGCACGCGAAGACGGTGGTGTCGTCGCCACCGGTGACCATCGTGGCGCTGTTAAGGAACCCTCCGGCGCCCGGCTCCTGGCCTTCCTGGCACTGCCAGGTGTCGCCATCCTGGGTTCCGTCCGCGATCGTGGCCACCACGGTCACCGTGTAGGTATGCGTGCGGTCCGCCGGCTCTGCCGCCGGGGCGATCGAGGCGTCCGTCGCGAGGGTGGCCGTGCCGGCGGGCAGGGCGAATTCGCCGCTGCTGCCGCCCGGACCGGTCCAACCGGCCGCGGTCGGGGTGATGCCCTCGCCGAACCGGAGTTCGTCGGTGAGGTCGTAGAAGAACGTCGAGGTGGTGGACTCGTTGGTCACCGACACCTCGTAGACGATCGTCCACGTGCCGTCGGCGTTCTGCACCGGGGATCCGGCCACCAGCGCCTTTCCGACGGTTCCCTCGGCGGGGACGGCGGTGTTGGTGATCTCGCACGTCACGTCGTCACCGACGGCCAGCGTGATCTCGCCGTCCACGACCTCCACCCCGCTGTCGCACGACCATGTACCGGCGGTGTAGCCGGAGGGGCCGTTCTCCTCGAGCAGGTAGGTCGCGCCGCCGAGAAGCGGCTGTGTCGCCGTCGTGGCCACCAGCGGGTCGGACGCCGACTGCGTCTGCGGGTTCCAGTCCTCCGACCCGTCGCCGGACGCGGTGAGGCTCCACTCGTCCGCGACGCGTGACCCGGTTCCATCCCGGTTGTCGACCTTCTTCACCAGGGTCAGCGTCGGCGCGACATCGGTGTTGGTCAGCACGCACGCCACATCGGATCCCTTGGCGACCTCGACGGTGTCCTCGGCGATCGCGACGGGTTCACCGTCGGCGGTGCACGTGATGTCGGTCAGTCGGTAGCCGGGGATCTGGTCGATCTCGTCGATCGTGTAGTCGCCGTGCGGGACGGCGATGGTCTCGTCGTGGTCGAACAGGATCGGGGCGTCCTCGCCGCGCTGCGCCTGCAGCTTCTGGTCCCACGCGGCCGGATCGGTGACCGTTCCGCCGTGGTCGTTCCGGATCAGCTTGGTCAGGGTCAGCGTCGAGCGCTGCGCCGTGTTCGTGACGGTGAACTCCACCACCTCACCGGCGGTGTCGACGTCCGCCTTCTCCGGGCTGACGCGCACCGGCGCCCAGCTGTACGAGGCATCCGAGAACATCGCGTCATCCGGGGCGGTCTCGGTCACCGCGCACTCGGAGGTGAGCGGGATGGTGTCGAAGGGACCGGTGAGGGTCGCGGCACCGCTGGTGTCCACCGACCAGGTTCCGGTCAGCGGCGCATCCTGCCCGTAGACACACGACCAGGTTCCGGAGAAGTCACCCGTGAAACCGTCCGGGGTGCCGACCAGCTCCTTCGTGACGGCGATCTCGCCGTACACCCGCTGTGTGGTGTTCACCACGGTCGCCTTCACCGAATCGCCCGAGACGATCGCGCCCGGTTGGGTCACCTCGCCGACGGTGTCCCACGCGTAGGACGCGTCGACGAGATAGGCCGAGGGGTTCTCGGTGAGGTCGGCGGTGTCTTCCGCGACGACGCAGGTGGCGCCGACGGGCAGGTCGCCGATGACCGTCGAACCTTCACCCTCGATGCTCCATTGGCCGGAGGGCCCGGTCGGACTGCAGTCGTAGGTGCCGGTGAAGGTCACGTCGGGCCGGATCCCGGCCGAGCCGTCGTAGTCCTTGACGATCGTGAGGGAACCGGGCGCGATGAGCTTGTTCGTGAACGCGCAGTCGACGCTCGAGCCCGGTCCGACGTCCTGGAGGGTCACTCCGGCCGCGCCCTCGATCGACGTCTCGGTCGGGTTTCCCCCGAGCGGGGTGACCGTGCACGATCCGCTGACGAACTCCCAGCCGTCCTGCTGGGTCTCGCTCACCGTGATGTCGGTGGTCGTCCCCGTGGTGCTGGAGATGATGTCCCACGTGGCCGAGCCGTCGGACGCGGTCTGCTGCGTCTCCTGCGCGGGCGTCGATTCGACGGTGCCACCGGCCGTGCCGCTCAGGGCCGCGCCGACGCTCCACCCCTCGCCCGGCTGCGGGTTCTCCCCCGCGGCGTCGAGCTCGGTCTTGTCGACGGTGACGGTGGTCACCAACGGGGCGTTGGTGAAGGTGCACAGCACACTGGCACCGGCGGTGGCCGGGATGGTCACCGTGCCGCTCGTGCCCGACGTGGTGGTCGCGCCGTCGTCACAGCTCCAGGAACTGGCGTACTGGCCCAGGTCCCCGGAGGCCATGATCTCGCTGATCTGGTAGTCGTCGCCGGCGATGACCGGGATCGGCCCGATCTGCTCGGCCTGCACGCCGGTGTCGTTTCCGGTCGTGGTGGCCGTGGCGATCTGTTCGCCGTCGCGTGCGACGCGCAACACGAACTGGTCGCTGTCGGCGACGCGGCCCACGACGTTCTTCTTGACCGTGAGGTTCGCGGGCGAGTTGCAGCCGGCAAGGTCGGTCGAGCCGTTGAGCTGGGTTGTCGCGGTGGACAGCTCGGACCAGTCCGACGGGTCGTACCGCTTCACGGTCGATCCGTTGCCGAGGTAGACCGAGCCGTCACCGTCGAAGGCGATTCCGTTGACGTTGCTGAGGCCCGAGAGCGTCATGGCGTTGGTCGCCGAGAACGCCAGTGCGCTCCCGTTCGCGGCCGCGAGTGTCTCGGCGGTGACGGCGAAGACGTTGATGGTGTCACCGCTGCGGACGATGTAGAGGTTGCCGGCGCTGTCGAAGGCCATGTCGCCGTTCGCCGTCGCGTTCCCGGACAGTCCGGTGTCGAAGAAGCCGAGCGTGGAGATCTGGTTCGTCGACGGATCGAATTCGTACAGACGGAACAGCAGATCCCCGCCGCCGCCGCCGCCGCCGCCGCCGACCCGGTCGTACCCTCCGAACAGGTACCGGCCGTTGTCGAGGTTGACGGCACCGGTGACCAGCGAACGGTTGTTGCCGGTGTTCAGCGCGGTGTTCGGGATCTGCTCGACCACGCCGCTGGCCGGGGTGTAGCGGATGATCGACGCGACGTTCTGATTGATGTCGCCCGAACGCTCGTACGCGTAGACCACCGTACCGCCGGCCCCGATGGCGAGCCCGTTCGCTTGGGTGTAGGCGCCCAGGTCGACGACGTCCGACGGTGCGGGGTCGTTCGGGTTGACGATGTGCCGGATCGTGCCGCCCGAGGAGATCGAATAGACGTTGTTCGCCTCACAGACCAGCGGCGACCCGGCGGGCTGCGTCTGCGGTGTCTGCACGCGCGACGCGCTCGACACGGTCGAGGTCTCCGCCGCGGTCGCGGGGGTGACCCCCGCCACCATCAACGCAGCCGAGACGAGCGCGGCCACGCCTCCCGCCGCGTCCCCACGCGGTGTGCTCCGGCAAATTCCCAGTTCGATGCCATTGCATGCCTTCGTCATCCGTGACGGAGCAGCAGCAAGCGGCGCGCCCCCAGAGCGCGCCGCTCGGCGTGCCCCCACGGCACGCCGTACCTGCTGATTCCCAGTTGAGGCCCCCCAGCGAGGCCCTCCCCGGACGCTAACAAGCGCCTTCCGCCCACCCCGGCAACTTCGGAGAAATCGCAGGGAAAACGAAGGAGCGGGGCGGAATTCTCAGTGAATCCCACCCCGCCCTTGCGTCATGAAATGCGCAACACGACGCCCCTATCGGTCACCTATGTGCTTGTCGATACCGTCGCGCACATTGTCGACATGCTCATCGACGCCGTCCGGCGCGACCTTCTTCACGAGCTCCGATGCCGCGTCCAGGGCACCGTCACTGACGCCCTCCGCCTGTTCCGATTTCAGCACGTCGTCGATCTTGTCCTTGTTCTGCTCCAGGAAGTCCTTGCCCTGGTTCACCAAATCATCGATACCCATCCGATCCTCCTCCCGCCCGGGTGCCGGGCCTCGCGGCCCATTGTGGCCGCTCCTGCGGGCACACGAAAGGCCCCCGGGGTTCCCGGGGGCCTTTCGTGTCGACCGGAGCGCCAGTGACGTACCGAAGGGCGATCTGAGTCCAGATCTCGATACGCCGCCGTCGGCGACTACGGTTCCTGAGTAGCGGCACCAGCCGCGTACCGAAGGGCGATCTGGGTCCAGATCTCGATACGCCGCCGTTGGCGGCTACGGTTCCTGAGTAGCAGCCGCGTACCGAAGGGCGATCTGAGTCCAGATCTCGATACGCCGCCGTTGGCGGCTACGGTTCCTGAGTAGCGGCACCAGCCGCGTACCGAAGGGCGATCTG
>NZTV01000059.1 GCA_002703245.1 Microbacterium sp. | reverse complement strand
ATCGACCCGTATCAGATCACCATCGCGCACGAAGGCGATCGGACCTGCGTCGACCGCTTCGGGTGCTATGTGGCCGATGCACAGGCCGGTTGTGCCGCCTGAGAACCTGCCGTCCGTCAACAGTAGTACATCTTTCCCGAGCCCAGCGCCCTTGATGGCGGCCGTGATGGCGAGCATCTCGCGCATGCCGGGACCGCCCTTGGGGCCCTCGTAGCGGATGACGATGACGGTGCCGGGGGCGATGTCGCCTGCGGCGACGGCGTCCATGGCGGCGCGCTCGCGCTCGAACACACGGGCGGGGCCCTCGAAGACCGCCGCGTCGAATCCGGCGGTCTTGACCACGGCACCTTCGGGGGCGAGCGAGCCGTGGAGGATCGTGATGCCGCCGCTGGCGTGGATCGGGTCGTCGAAGGTGTGGATGACATCACCGTCGATCGGGTCGGGGGCGAGGTCGCGGAGGTTCTCGGCGACCGTCTTGCCGGTGACCGTCAGCGCGTCCCCGTGGATGAGGCCCTCATCCAGCATCGCCTTCATCACCACGGGGATGCCGCCGTGGCGGTCGACGTCGTTCATGACGTATTCGCCGAAGGGCTTCATGTCAGCCACGTGCGGAGTCTTGTCGCCGATGCGGTTGAAGTCGTGGAGACTGAGGTCCACCTCGGCCTCGCGCGCGATGGCCAGCAGGTGCAGCACCGCGTTGGTCGAGCCGCCGAGGGCCATCACCAGCGCGATGGCGTTCTCGAACGCCTCCTTGGTCAGGATGTCTTTGGTGGTGATCCCTTGCCGCAGCAGATTGACGACGGCTTCGCCGGATCGGTGCGCGTAGTAGTCGCGACGACGGTCGGCCGCGGGCGGTGCCGCCGAGCCGGGGAGGCTGAGTCCGAGGGCCTCACCGACCGAGGCCATCGTGTTCGCGGTGTACATGCCGCCGCAGGCGCCCTCGCCCGGGACGATGGCGCATTCGATGCGTTTGAGGTCTTCTTCGCTCATCTTGCCGGCGCGGCAGGCCCCGACGCCCTCGAAGGAGTCGATGATCGTGACGTCCTTCTCGGTGCCGTCGCTGAGTTTGACCCAGCCGGGCATGGTCGAACCGGCGTAGAGGAAGACGCTCGACAGCCCGAGCCGGGCGCTGGCCATCATCATGCCGGGGATCGACTTGTCGCACCCGGCCAGCAGGACGGTGCCGTCGAGGCGCTCGGCCATGATCACGGCTTCGACCGAGTCGGCGATGACCTCGCGACTGACCAGCGAGAAATGCATGCCCTCGTGGCCCATCGAGATCCCGTCCGAAACCGAGATCGTGCCGAACTGCAGCGGATAGCCGCCCCCGGAGTGGACGCCCTCCTTGGCGCCCTGCGCCAGGCGGTCCAGGCTCAGGTTGCACGGGGTGATCTCGTTCCAGCTCGATGCGATGCCGATCTGGGGCTTGTCCCAGTCCTCGTCGCCCATGCCGACCGCGCGGAGCATTCCGCGTGAGGTGGTGGCTTCGATGCCGTCGGTGACGGCGCGACTGCGGGGCTTGATGTCGATCGATTCCTCGGGGTTGGCCATGCCTCCGAGTCTATTCCCGAGGACGGGCTTCTAAAGACCGGCGGTGCGTTCGGCGGCGAGCCTCGACAGGAGTGCGGCGAAGGACGGGATGTCAGGGACGGAGACACTCGCGTGGGTCTGGCGGGTTCCGATGTGCACGCCGAGGTCGTCCGGCCCGAGGCTGGCCAGCGCATCTTCGTCGGTCACGTCGTCGCCGGCGAACAACACACCGGTCGCCCCGACGAGCTCACGAAGGTGCGCGACCGCCGAGTCCTTGCCTTCATGCCGGAAGGCGTACTCGACGATGTTGTGCCCGGTCCGGCGCCGCCAGTGCGGGGCTTCGGCGGCGACGATCGCATCGACGGCCCCGTTGGCCTTCTCGGCGTCCTCGGGCGTGGCCAGGCGCGTGTGCACGCCGAATCCAAAGGTCTTCGGCTCGATGAACACCCCCTCCAGACCCGCGGTGGCCTCTTCCGCGTGGGCGCGCAACGTGTCGCGGAGCCCCTCGTCCACCGCGTCCTCCGCCGAAGCGTGGACGCCGACGCCGGGCTGCCAGAACTCGGCGCCGTGGGAGCCGGCCAACCACACCGACGAGGTGTCGTCGTGCTCGGCGATCACGCGGAGGTCTCCGAGGCTGCGCCCCGAGACCAGGGCCACGGTCGTGCGCGGCGCCGCCCGGAGGGCGTCCAGCGCGGTGCGCGCCTCGGGAAGCATGCGGGCCTGCATCGGCTCGTCGTGCAGAGGCGACAACGTGCCGTCGAAGTCGAGGGCGACCAGCAACACTGCGGTGCCGGCCAGGGCCGAGACGGCGTCGCTCATCGTGTCGCCCTCTCCTTCGCGGCGCGCGCATCGTCGAGGGCGGCCAGGAACGAGTCCGACCATGCCTTCACGTCGTGCTCCAACACGCGCTTGCGCATCGACCGCATGCGCCGCGCCTGGTCGGCCTCGGGCATCTCGATCGCCTGGATGATCGTGTCCTTCAACGTGTCGATGTCGTGCGGATTGACCTTCAGGGCCGAGCCGAGTTCATCGGCGGCGCCGGCGAACTCCGACAGCACGAGCACCCCGCGGTTGTCGTTGCGGGTGGCGACGTATTCCTTGGCGACCAGGTTCATCCCGTCGCGCAGCGCGGTGACGAGCATGACGTCCGCCGCGAGGAACAGCGCCACCATCTCCTCCCGCGGGTACCCCTGGTGCAGGTATCTGATCGCGCTGTGGCCGAAGGTGTCGTGGTCGCCGTTGATGCGCGCGACGGTCAGCTCGATCTCGTCGCGCAATTGCACGTATGCCTCGACGCGCTCGCGGCTGGGGCTGGCGACCTGGACGAGCGTGACGTCGTCGACGGTGACCCGGCCGTCCTCGAGCAGCTCGCCGAACGCTTTCAGCCGGTGGCGGATGCCCTTGGTGTAGTCGAGCCGGTCGACACCGAGCAGGATCGCCTTGGGATTGCCCAGCCCCTCGCGGATCTCCTTCGCGCGGGCTTGCACCTCAGGCTTCTTGGCCAGCTCCATGTAGGTCTCCGCCGCGATGGAGATCGGGAACGCCTTCGCGAGCGCGGTGTGCGCGGTGCCGTCCTCGCCGGGGACGGTGATGCGGCCGGCGCGCGTCTCGTACCGGAACAGGCGCCGCACGGCGCGCGCGAAGTTGCCCGCATCCGCCACGCGCTGGAAGCCGATCACGTCGGCGCCCAGGAGTCCTTCGAGCACCAACCGACGCCACGGCAGTTGCGAGTACAGGCCGTATGCGGGGAATGGAATGTGGTGGAAGTACCCGATCGTCAGGTCCGGGCGCATCTCACGCAGCATCTTCGGGACCAGCTGCAGCTGATAGTCCTGCACCCAGACGGTGCCGTTCTCCTTGACCGCGTTGGCGGCGGCCTCGGCGAAGCGACGATTGACGCGCACGTACGAGTCCCACCACACGCGTCGGTAGCGCGGGGCCGCGATGACGTCGTGATAGAGGGGCCAGATGGTGTCGTTGGAGAATCCCTCGTAGTACTTCTCGATCTCGTCCGCGCTCAGCGCGACGGGGATGAGCTGGGTGCCGTCGAAGTCGAAGGGCTCGACCTCCAGATCGGCCTGTCCCGGCCATCCCACCCACGCGCCGTCGGTCTCCTTCATGACCGGCTCCAGCGCGGTCACCAGTCCTCCCGGCGACCGGCGCCAGCCGTCCTCCCCCTCCCCCGGTCCGGCTTTGTCCACGGGCAGGCGATTGGCGACGACGACGAATTCGGCCTGGGTCACAGGTCCTCCTGACGGTGATCGGGCCTTCAGGCTAACAGCGCCGTGTTTCGAAAAACCGCGCCTTGACGGGGGCATCGCGGGGTGTCAAGAGCGCACACCGGGTGTCCGGTCGCGATAGCGTGGGGCCATGCGCCAGTACCTGTTCGGCACCGGAATCCTCAGCGCCGTCACCGGCGGAATGACCCTGTTGCGAAGCATCCGCAACGATGAGCCCTTCACGTGGCGCACCGCGCTGGCGTGGGCGAGCTGGGCTATCTCCCTCGCCCTCGCGATCGGCGCCATCGTCGACACGCGTCGTGCCGCGCGTGGGCACACGGTCCCACAGGACTCCCCCGTGCACGGCAAAGAGGAGAAGCTCATGAAGAAGCGGCTCGCTCGCGGCCACTGATCGTTCGTCCCGTCAGGGTCAGCGTCGTGGGAGCGTGAGCGTTCCGGTCGCGGGGTTCTCCCGGGGCATGCGGTCGCGTCGGTAGGTGATCGAGTCGTACCCGTGCGGAGCGGGCCGTCCGTCCTCTCCGAGATTGACGAACACCAACTTCTCGATGGTGAGGATCTTCCGGCGCGTGATCATGTTCCGCACCACGGCCCGCATCGTCAGCGACGTGCGCCCGAATCGGGTCGCGCGTAGCCCCATCTCGATGAGGTCGCCCTGGTTCGCCGAGGCTTGGAATTCGATCTCCGAGATGAACTTCGTCACCACTCGGTAGTTACCGAGCTGGATGATCGCATAGATGGCCGCTTCTTCGTCGATCCAACGCAACAGGCTTCCGCCGAACAGGCTGCCGTTGGCGTTCAGGTCTTCCGGCTTGACCCATTTGCGCGTGCGGAAGTTGACCGTGTCGTCGACCGCGGGGTCACCCTGCGTGAGCAGATCGGGGTTGTCGTCACTGGGCATGACTCGAGGCTAATACGCATGTGTTTCGCCCGGGCGACAGGGGTCACCTGCTCAGGATCAGCGCGTCGCCCTGACCGCCGCCGCCGCACAGCGCGACGGCGGCCGTCCCGCCGCCGCGTCGGAGCAACTCGTGCACCGCGTGCACGACGAGCCGGTTTCCGGAGGCCCCGATCGGATGACCGATCGCGATCCCGCCGCCGTGCGGGTTGACGACCTCGTCGGACAGTCCCAGCTCGGCCTGTGACTGCGCCACGACGGCACCGAAGGCCTCGTTGATCTCGACCACGTCCAGATCGGTCGGGGCGATCCCCTGCCGGGCACAGGCCTTCTCGATGGCCCGGGCCGGCTGAGCGTGCAGGGAGTTGTCGGGGCCGGCGACCTGGCCCGAGGCACCGACGACGGCCAGAACCCTCCATCCGTTCTCGTCGGCGTGCGATCGGGTGGTCATCACGACCGCGGACGCCCCGTCGGAGATCTGCGACGCGTTGCCGGCGGTGATCGACCCACCCTCGGCGAATGCGGGACGCAACGCCCCGAGCGTGTCGACGGTGGTGTCCGGGCGCACCCCCTCGTCCGTGTCGACCACGACCGGGTCGCCCTTGCGCTGGGGGATCTCGACCGGCACGATCTCCGGCTCGAAGACCCCGGCCTGCTGCGCCGCGGCGGCGCGCTGATGCGACCGTGCGGCGACGGCGTCCTGCATTTCGCGCGTGAGACCGAGCCGTTCGTTGTGGCGTTCGGTGGAGGCCCCCATGCTCTCCTGGTCGTAGGCGTCGGTGAGTCCGTCATGGGCCATGTGGTCGATCACCTCGACCGACCCGTAGGTCCACCCCGAGCGCGACCCCATCATCAGGTGCGGTGCCCGGGTCATCGACTCCATACCGGCGGCCACGACCACCGTGGCGTCGCCGAGGGCGAGCATGCGGGCGCCGTCGATGACCGCGGTCAGCCCCGACAGGCACACCTTGTTCACGCTCGCCGCGTGCACGTCCCAGCCGATCCCGGCGGCGATCGCCGCCTGCCGCGCGGGATTCTGCCCCGCTCCGGCCGGCAACACCTGGCCGACGAGCACGGCGTCCACGGCGGACGCGGCGACCCCGCCGCGCTCGAGCGCCCCCCGGATGGCGGTCGCGCCGAGCTGCACGGCCGTGAGCGGCGCGAGCCGGCCCTTGAGCCGTCCTTGCGGGGTTCGGGCTGCGGCGACGATGACGATGTCGTCGGTGGTCATGAGCGGCTCCCTTCGGGCGCGGAGTCGACGGCGACGGCCGTGAGCGACTCCGAGATGTGCAGCGGTGGCTCGGTGGCGGCGATCACGTCGTCGACCTCGACCCCCGGGGCGACCTCGACGAGCACGAGGCCGTCGTCGGTGACGTCGATGACGGCGAGGTCGGTGATGATGCGGTCGACCACGCCTCGCCCGGTCAGCGGCAGCGTGCAGTCCTCGACGATCTTCGCCGACCCGTCCTTGGCGACGTGCTCCATGAGCACGATGACCTTTCCGGCGCCGTGGACGAGATCCATCGCCCCGCCGGGCCCCTTGACCATCTTTCCGGGGATCATCCAGTTCGCCAGGTCTCCGGTCCGTGAGACCTGCATGGCACCGAGGATGGCGGCGTCGATCTTCCCGCCGCGGATCATCCCGAAGCTGGTGGCCGAGTCGAAGAAGGCCGTGCCGGGAAGGGTGGTGACCGTCTCCTTTCCGGCGTTGATGAGGTCGGGGTCGACGGCGTCTTCGGTCGGGTAGGGACCGACCCCGAGGATCCCGTTCTCCGACTGCAGCACGACGGTGACCCCGTCGGGCACGTGGTTGGGCACGAGGGTCGGCAGGCCGATGCCGAGGTTGACATACGAGCCGTCAGCGAGTTCCCGGGCGGCGCGGGCCGCCATCTCGATCCGGGTGAGGGCCATCTCACGCCTCCTCTTCGGTGCGGACGGTGCGTCGTTCGATGCGCTTGTCGATGTCGGTGCCGACCTCGATGATCCGGTGGACGAAGACCCCGGGGAGGTGCACCGCGTCGGGGTCGATGTCACCGGGTTCGACGAGCTGTTCGACCTGGGCGATGCACACGCGCCCGGCCATCGCGGCCAATGGGTTGAAGTTGCGTGCCGCCTTGTTGAACACGAGGTTTCCGTGGCGGTCTCCGCGCAGCGCGTGGACGAGCGAGAAATCGGTGCGGATCGCCTCCTCCAGGACGAACTCCCTCGGCTCGCCGTGGACGTCGAAGGTGCGCACGTCTTTCGCGGGTGAGGCGACCGCGACGCCCCCGGATCCGTCGTAGCGTCGGGGCAGACCGCCCTCGGCGACCTGCGTGCCGACACCGGTCTGGGTGTAGAAGGCGGCGATGCCGGAACCGCCGGCGCGCAGCTTCTCGGCCAGGGTGCCCTGCGGCGTCAGTTCGAGCTCGAGCTCGCCCGAGAGGAACTGCCGCTCGAACTCCTTGTTCTCGCCGACGTAGGACGAGGTCATCTTGCGGATGCGCTTGGCGCGGAGCAGGACGCCCAGGCCCCAGTCGTCGACGCCGCAGTTGTTGCTGACGACGCTGAGGTCGCCGGTGCCCTGCGCGAGCAACGCCTCGATGAGGGCGATGGGGTTTCCGGACAGGCCGAATCCGCCGACCGCGAGCGATGCTCCGTCGGGGATGTCGGCGACGGCCGCCGCGGCCGAGGGATAGGTCTTGTCGATCACACGAACTCCTTCGTCGTGGTCTCCATCCTCCCCCGCATACACCGCCCCCACCAGCGCGCTCTTGCGATGTGGATGAGCCGGGGCGTACCGTCCATATGGTGGACAACGCAGCGGCGAACCGGACGAAGGTGACCGTTCCCGGCGCCCAGGCGATCGCGCGGGCCGCGGCGTTACTGCGGCTGGTCACGGCCGCCGGTGACCAGGGCGCCTCCGCGGGCGATCTGGCCCGCCGCGCCGATCTGACCCGTCCGACCACGCACCGTTTGCTCACCGCGCTCGGCCACGAGGGCCTCGTGGACCACGATGAACAGACCGGGCGCTGGATGTCCGGCCCCGAGCTCTACCTCATGGGTTCGGTGGCCGCATCGCGCTATGACATCACGGCCGTCGGTCGCGACGTGGTGCGATCGCTGGCGGTGCGCACCGAGGAGAGCGCATTCTTGTCGGTGCGCCGAGGCGATGAGACCGTGTGCCTGTTGCGCGAAGAGGGGAGCTTCCCGATTCGCTCCTTCGTGCTCTCGGAGGGTGTGCGCTTCCCCTTGGGCGTGGCCTCCGCGGGTATCGCGATCCTCGCGTTCCTGCCACGCCACGATGTGGACGCCTACCTCGCACGCCACCCGGGGATCGAGGACGCGTGGGGCGAGAGCCACTCCCCCGACCGGATGCGCGCGAGACTGCGCGAGACGACCGCACGCGGGTACGCCGTCAACCCCGGGCTGATCGTCGAGGGCAGCTGGGGCATGGGCGCCGCGGTGTTCGACAGGGAAGGCCACCCGCAGTGGGCGCTCAGCCTCACCGGAGTGGAGTTCCGCTTCTCCCCCGACCGACTCCCCGAGCTCGGACGCACCCTACTCGCCCACGCCCACCAGCTCACGTCGCGCATCGCCGCCACCCGCCGCTGACCCCCGCCGCCCGCATCCCGCCCCGCATCGCTGGCGAGAAACCACTTCCACCGCGAGAAACCGCGCGTTGCGGTGCGTCTCGCGGTGGAAGTGGTTTCTCGCACGCGCAAGGGGCGCGGGCGCGACACCGGACAGGGCGTCAGACGAGGGCGAGTTCGGCGCGGAGAACGCCCGCGACCAGGTCGGCGCCGGCGTCGGACATCACCACCGTGTAGTGGTTGAACCCGTCGACGCGGCGATGCTCGATGGCCGGATGCGCGGCCAGGACCGCCTTCAGATGCGCCGGCGGGTAGAGACCGGGTTCCTCGTTCTGCAACCCCCGCGGCACGCTGAGGAAGACCGTCGGATGCGACAGGGCGCGCAGCGCGGCGGCGAGGGTCGTTCCGCCGGTCATGTCCGCGGTGTCGTCGCGCGTGACGGCATGACTGGTGGCGGGGCGCAGCCGCCCGGGGGTGTCGGCTGCGGGGACGAGGTCGTACGCGAAGTAGTCCTCGAGCCGCGTCTCCCACGCACCGGTGAAGGCGGGATGCGCACGCCAGAACCCGAGGTAGGCCGATTCATCGTCGAACCGCATCGACAACCGCGCGGCCGTGGGGCCGAGGACGGCGGCCATGATCTCGTCCGGATCCCCGGCGGGCACCGCCAGCGGCAGGCCGCCGTCTACCAGGACCAGTCGCGACACGCGCTCCGGGTACCGGTGAGCGAACACGACCGAGACGAAGCCCCCCATGGAGTGGCCCGCGACGGTGGCGCGTTCCACGCCGACGGTGTCCAACAGCCGGGCCATGTCGTCGGCGTGCGCGGCCATGCCGGCCGGACCCTCGACGGCGTTGCTGCGTCCACGCCCGCGCAGATCCGGCGCGATCACGCGCACACCGGGCAGCCGCGGCGCGACCCACGCCCAGGCGAGGTGTGAGGAGGTGACCCCGTGCACCGCGAGGATCGTCGGCGTGTCCTCGGTCGCGTCCTCCGGTTCCCACACCACGGCGTGCAGGGTGCCGCCGGGCACGGCGACCGCGACGTCGCGGGAGATCTGCGCGCTCATCGGGCCGTCCATCCGCCGTCCATCGTGTAGGAGGCACCGGTGACCATACCGGCGTCGGGGCCGGCCAGCCACGCGGCGAGCGAGGCGACCTCGTCGGGTTCGATGAGGCGTTTGACCGCCGTCTCGGTGAGCATGATCTTCTCGACCACCTCCGACTCGTCAATGCCGTGGGCGCGGGCCTGATCGGCGATCTGCTTCTCCACGAGCGGGGTGCGCACATACGCGGGGTTGATGCAGTTGCTCGTGACCCCGTGTGCGGCCCCTTCCAGCGCCGTGACCTTCGACAGCCCCTCGAGGCCGTGCTTGGCCGACACGTACGCCGACTTGTAGGCGCTCGCGCGCAGTCCGTGTGCGCTGGAGATGTTGATGACACGACCCCATCCGCTGTCGTACATGTGGGGCAGCGCGGCGCGCACGAGCAGGAACGGCGCCTCGAGCATGAGGCGCAACAACAACCGGAAGTCGTCGGGGACGAAGTCGGTGATCGGCGCGACCCGCTGGACACCGGCGTTGTTGACGAGGATGTCGGCGTCCAGCCGCACGTCGTCGAGGGCGGCGGTGTCGGCGAGATCGACCGCCCACGCCTCGCCGCCGAGTCGGTCTGCGGTCTCCGCAGCGGCGTCGGCGTTGAGGTCGGCGATGATCACGTGGGCGCCGCGCGAGGCGAAGGCCTCCGCGCAGGCCAAACCGATCCCGCTGGCACCGCCGGTGATGAGGGCGCGCTTTCCGGCCAGGGTCTGTTCAGGCATCCGTGGGTCCTTCCGTTCCACCTCGGGGGGCGAGGGCGTTGTCGATGAAGCGCATCATCGCATCGAACACGTGCGCGTCGAGTTCTTCGGGGGGCACGCCGTCGGCATCCCGCTCCCACAACAGGAAGCGCATGCCGATGAGTTCCCCCATGCCCATGAGCGCCCACGCGGTGACCGTCGGGTCGAGGCGTCGATCGACGTCACCGACCTGCTGCGCGGCACGCAGGCCCTCCTCGTACCCCTCGACGATGCGTGTGTAGTGCAGGTGCAGGGTCTCGGGCGAGACGAACTCCGCTTCACGGACCACGCGGTACAGAGCGGGATGCGCGGCGGTGAAGCGGAAGAACCCGGCGAACCCGGCGCGCTCGGCCTCGAGCCGACTGGCCGCGCCGATCATGGCCTCGCTCATCGAGTGACGCACGCGCTTGTTGAGATCGATCACGAGGGCCTCGAAGACCGCCTGTTTGCTGTCGAAGTAGAGATAGAAGGTCCCGAGTCCGATGCCGGCACGCTCGGTGATCTTCACGATCGACGCCTCGTGGTACCCCTGCTCGGCGAAGACCTGCTCGGCCGCCTCGAGCAGCCGCCGGCGGGTGGCCTCGCCGCGTTTGGTGAGCGGGCGGCCGGTCGCCTTGGAGACGACCGGTGCATCGAGCTCGGCGTCAGGGGGTGTGGTCAAGGGAGGCTCCCTCCGCGAGGCGTGCGGCGCGATCGCGCAGCCGGGCACGGGCGATCTTGTCGATGGCCGACGTCGGCAACGCATCCACGAAAGCGACCGCGACCGGGACCTTGAACCCCGCCAGGCGCGCCCTGGCGTGGGCGATCACCTCGTCGGCGGACGGGGTCGTGCCGCGCACCGCCACGCAGAAGGCGACGCCCCGCTCCCCCCACACCGGGTCGGGGACACCGACGACGGCCGCGGCGGCGATCAGCGGGTGGCCCACGAGCGCACGTTCGACCTCGGCGGGCGCGACGTTCTCGCCACCGGAGATGTAGATGTCCTTCAGGCGGTCGACGATCGTGTGGATCCCGGAGACGTCGCGGTGGACGAGATCACCGGTGCGCAGCCACTGCCCCGCTCGTGCCCGTGCGGTCGCGGCGTCGTCGAAGAGGTAGCCGGCGAACACGCTGGGACCGCGCACCCAGAGCTCCCCGATCCCCGCCCCGTCCAGTTCGAGCCCCGTCTCGGGGTCGACCACGCAGACGTCGACGTGCGGGTAGGGGCGGCCGACGGCATCCGGATGCTCCCTCGCGTCGGCCTCGGAAAGGTAGAGCACGTTGGGCCCGGCCTCGGTGAGTCCGTAGCCCTGGGTGAGGGCGACGCCGCGGGCGGCCCAGCGCCGGCGCACATCACCGGGGACCGTGGCACCGCCGACGAGGGCCAGGGTGAGCGCGTCGAGGTCGGCATCCTCCCAGCCGGGATCTGCGGCGAGCAGCGCGTACTGGGTGGGCACGCCCATCATCGCCGTGACCTTGCGCTGGGCGAGCAGCTGCAGCGCCCGGGCGGGCTGGAAGGCACGCTCGAGGACGACGGTCGCGCCCACCCACCACGCCAGCAACGGCTGGCAGTTCCACGCAGCGACGTGGAATTGCGGGAGCATCGCCAGCACGACGTCGGCGCTGGTCAGGGGGAGGGCCCCTGCGAGGGCCATGTTGTTCCAGAAGCAGTTGGCGTGGGTGAGCACGACCCCCTTCGGTGCCGCTTCCGAACCGGAGGTGAAGATGACCAGGAGGGGGTCGTCGTCGCGCACGGACCGGTCCGCACCGGGCCGGGAGGCGCGGGGCACCTGGGTCTCGACGCCTCCCGCGCCGAGCAACACGGTGGCGGGGGTGTCGTCGACCGTACGCAACGCTTCACCCGCCAACACGACGTGCTCGTCGTCGACCAGGAGCAGGTCGGGGTCGCTGCGCCGGATGAGGTCGCCGGCCTCACCCGGGGTGAGGCGCCACGATAGCGGCATGAACGCGACGCCGGCCAGCGCGCATCCGAAGAAGGCCACGACGTGGTCGGCGGAGTTCCCGGAGATCGTCGCGATACGGCTGCCGGGCCCGTAGCCCGCCGCGCGGATGGCGGCGGCGAGGGCGGATGCGCGACCGGCGAGGGTGGCGTAGTCGACGGTGACACCGCGGTCGTCGATGGCGATCGCATGCGGTGACTGCGCGGCCCGATCGGTCACCCAGCGGCCGACCGTGTGCGCTCCCGCCGTCTCGAGCGAGGGCACCGTGGTCATGCCCGCACCTCGACGGGGTGCTCGGCCTGGGTCGCGGCGTCGTCGATCTCCTCCAGCGTGCTCTCGTCGTGACCGGGCCCGCGGCGACGGAACAGCTTGTCGACGGTTCCGGCGATCCCCCCGGGGAGGAACATCACCACGAGGATGAACAGCGCCCCGAGCAGGAACAACGGCTCGGACAGCGGGATGCGCAGCACGTCGGGGAGACCGGCGACGGCCTCGGATCCGGCGAGCACGGTGAGGCGCTGGTCGAGGAGCGTGTACAACACACCCCCCACGATGGCACCCCAGCGGAAGCCGACGCCGCCGAGGACGACCATGACGAGGATCGTGATGGTCAGATCGGCCGACACCGCACGCGGCACCGTGCCCGACTGCAGGAGCATGTAGGCGACGCCGGCGAGGCTGGCCAGGACGGCCGCGATGACGAAGACCGTCAGGCGCACCGTGAACGGCGACAGCCCCAACACCCGCACGCGTTGCTCGTTCTCGCGGGTGGCGCGTGCGAGGTGGCCGAGCCGGCTCTTGTCGACCCACAGGGCGACCAGGTAGACGACCACGAGAATCGCGAGGGTCAGCCAATAGAGGTTGCGCGTGTTGACCACACCGACCAGCGCACCCGGCACGGAGTCGGTGTTCAGGCTGAGGCCTTCCTCGCCGCCGGTGATGTCGGAGTTGCGGCGGACGAGCACCGACCCCGCCTGCGCGAAGGCGAGGGTCACCATGGCGAAGGGGATGCCGGAGACCCGCATCGACACCGCACCGGTGGCCAGGGCGATCACCATGCCGCCGAGCAGAGCGACGAACACCCCCGGCCACAGCGGCACTCCGAGGTGTTCCAACGCGATGCCGAGGCCGTAGGCGCCCGCTCCGAAGTAGAGCGCGTGCCCGAACGAGAGCATCCCGGAGGTGCCCAGGAGCAGGTTATACGACAGGGCGAGGGCGGCGAACACCATGCACAGAGACAGCAGGGCGAGCGTGCCCGGCATGTAGGTGGGGGTGGGGAGGATGCCCGGTAGCGACAGGTTGAGCAGCGGCAACACCGCCATGAAGACGACCAGGATCACGCCGATACCGACCGGAACGAACCGGCGCACGTTCTTCGAGGAGCGCGACATGTCAGGCCCTCCTTCCCATGAGTCCGGTCGGTCGCAGCAGGAGCACCGCGGCCAGGAGGATGACGACGATGAAGTCGCCGGTGCCGTTGAGGTAGGTGTTGGCGACCTGCTGGAGCACCGCGACGAGGACGGATGCGATCGCGGCGCCCGTGAGGGAGCCGAGACCGCCGACGACGGTGACGATGAACGCGAAGATCAGCAGCGTCGCCCCCATGTGCGCCGAGACGTAGTTGGTGTAGTGCATCGCCATGACCCCGCCGATGCCGGCGGCGGCACCGCCGATGGCGAACACGAGGGTGAAGGAGCGTCGCACGTCGATACCGAGCGCGGTGACCATCGCGCGGTTCTCGACCCCGGCCCGGATCACCATGCCGTAGCGGGTCTTCTGGAGGAACAATACGAGCGCGAGCAGCACGAGACCGGCGGCGACGATGAGCACCCAGTACTTGTTCGGGATGCGTGCGCCCAGGATCTCGGTGGTCTGCGTCAGCCACGGCGGGCCGGCGATGGTGATCGCATCGGTGCCCCACATGCCCTCGAACAGCGCGACGGCGGCGAGGGACAGACCGACGGTGACGAGCACCTGTTCGATGTGTCGTTCGTAGAGCGGTCGGATGAGGACCAGCTCGGTGAGGGTGGCGAACACGGCGCCGACGACGGCGCCGACGAGGATCGACAGGAGGAACGACCCCCACGAGTCGGTGCCGAGTGCCTGCGCGACGAACCAGCCCATGAACGCGCTGAGGGTGAGGAAGGCCCCGTGGGCGAAGTTGAGCACGTGCATGAGTCCGTAGATGAGGCTCAGACCACTGGCGACGAGGAAGTACAGGGCGCCGAGTCCGACGCCGGTGACGAGGGTGAGGACGAGGGTGCTCATGCGTGGGCCTCCGCGTGCACGCCCAACAGGCGCTTGGTCAGCTCTTCGTCGTCGAGGATCTCCGCGGCCGAGCCGGTGTGCACGACGCGTCCGGCGCCGATCACGACGGCGGAGTCGGCGAGACGGCGCACGACCTCGAGGTTCTGCTCGACGAGCAGGATCGGGACGACCTTCGCCGCCTCCTGGAGCGCATCGGCGACCTCGGTGACGATGCGGGGTGCCAGGCCTTTGGTGGGCTCGTCCACCAGGAGGAGTGTGTTGTCGTTGATGAGGGCGCGCGCGACCGAGACCATCTGCTGCTGGCCGCCCGAGAGCGTGCCGGCCTGCTGGTCACGGCGTTCGACGAGGTCGGGGAAGAGCGCGTCGACGAAGTCCCGGCGCGGGTTCTTCTGTCGCTCCGCGAGTGCGAGGTTCTCGGCGACGGAGAGTTTCGCGAACACCTCGCGGTCTTCGGGCACGTAGCCCACGCCACGCTGGACGATGCGGTGGGTGGGCATCCCGTCGATGCGGGTGCCTCCCAGCGTGACGGTGCCACGTCGCTGGATCAGGCCCAGGATGCCGCGCAACGTGGAGGTCTTGCCGGCGCCGTTGCGGCCGAGGACGGCCGTGATGCCGGTCGCGGGGACCTCGAAGGAGACGTCTTCGACGACCTGTTGTCCGGCGATGGAGCATCGTAGGTGCTCGACGGTGAGGATCGGGGCCGCGCTCATGCGGCACTCCCGAGGTAGGCCTGTTGCACGACCGGATCCGCCATGACCTTCTGCGGCGTGTCGTACGCGATGATGCTGCCGAAGTACATGACGGCGACCTTCTCGACCAGGCCGAGCAGCACCTCGAGGTGGTGCTCGACCATGAGCACGGTGCAGGCTTTGTCGGCCTGCATCGTGCGGATGTTGTCCACGAGTCCGGCGACGTCACCCGAGGCGACGCCGGCCATCGGCTCGTCCAGGAGCACGATGTCAGCCTTGGTGGCGAGGATCACCGCGATCTCGAGCTTGCGTTTGTCGCCGTGGGAGATGTCCCCGGCCAGGGCGCGCGCCTTGTGGTCGAGGCCGACGGTGCGCAGCTTCTCGTGGGCGATCTCGACCGCCTGGTCGGCGCGCCGCGGGAAGTGCAGGAGCGACCCGGAGCCGCCGCGGGCGGCCTGGGCTGCCAACCGGACGTTCTCCAGCACGCTCAGCTGCGGGAACAGGCTCGAGGTCTGGAAGGTGCGCCCCAGTCCCGCCCGGGCCCGCGCCGGCACGGACATCGAGGTGATGTCCTCCCCGTGCATCAGCACGCGGCCGGCGGTGGGCTTGACGAGTCCGGAGATCACGTTGAACAGCGTGGTCTTGCCGGCGCCGTTGGGGCCGATGACCCCGACGAACGACCCGGCGGCGACGTCGAGCTGGACGTCTTTGAGGATCGTCGCTCCCCCGATCTGCAGACCGAGGCTCTCGACGCGGATGGCGGACTCCACGGGCGGGACTGGTGCGTTCATCTCTGGTGCTGCCCCGCCTTACTGTGCTTCGGCGGGGGCGACGGCGTCGGCGTCGACCGTGTCGATGAGCTCGGGCACGAACGTGTCGCCGTCGGCGACCAGGCGCACCTGGTACATCTCCTGGATGAGTGCGTGATCACCCTCGCGCACGGTCATGGTGCCCTTGGGGCCCTCGAAGGTGAAGCCTTCGAGCGCGTCGATCATGCCGTCGACCTCGCCGCCGCCTTCGGCGATCGCCTGGACGATCATCACGGCCGCGTTGAAGCCGTCGGGGCTGAACAGGTCGGGGGTGCCTCCCTCGGCTTCGATGTACTCGACCATCGCCGCGTTCACGTCGTTGTCGGGTCCGCCGGGGAAGTAGTGGTTGAGGAAGTTGATCTGCTCGGAGGCTTCCCCGTAGGCGCCGAAGGTCGCGGCATCGCCGAGACCGGTCACGACCGGGATCTCCTCCAGCACGCCCTGCTGGCTCATCGCCTGCCACATGGCGCCGCTGGTGGCACCGGCCCACGCGACGAACACGAGGTCCGGGTCGCCGGCGAGCACCTGCTGCGCGAACGGGGTGAACTCGGTGATGTCCTCGGCCACGAGGACCGAGTCGACCTCGGCGCCCTGGGCTCCGAGGATCGCCGAGACGGCCGCTTCGTTGCCCTGCCCGAAGGCGGTGTCCTGGGCGAAGACGGTGACTTTCATGCCTTCGAGGTCGTCGAGGAAGGTACCCGCGGTCGCGACGTCCTGCGCGCTCTGCCGGCCCGAGCGGAACGTGTAGTCGTTGATTCCGGTCACGGCATCCGCCGCGGCGGGACCGGAGATGTAGAGAACCTGGTTCTGCTCGGCCTGTTCGGCGACGGCGAGGGCGACACCGGACGAGACGGTGCCGGCGAGGATGTTCACCCCCGATCCGATGAGTTCTTTGACGGCGGTGACGGCCTTGTCGGGGTCGCCCCCGTCGTCGCGGTACTCGACGTTGATGGCTGTGCCGTCGACTTCCATCGTGCCGTCGGTGGCCCAGTCGAGACCGGCCTTGAAGCCGTCGAGGTACTGTTCGCCGTAGCCGGCGAGGGCGCCGGTCTCGCTCGTGACGATGCCGACGGTGACTTCGCCGGCGGCGCCGTCCTCTCCCGAGGCGTCTGAGCCGTCGGTGCCGGTCTGCGGCGCACAGGCCGCCAGGACAAGGGCGCCCGCGGCGACCGCGGACCCCAGGAGGAACTTCTTCGTACTCCGCATGTGCGTGCCTTTCACCATTGAGAAGGGTGCCTGACCTGAAACCCCGTTCAGGTCCTCCGTTCACCTAAACATGAGACCTCGTTCAGGTCAAGCACCCGCGCATCCCACCCACCCCGGACCCAATCCCCGAGAAACCCCGATCGCCGCGAAACACCGCGCTATGCAGGGCGTTTCGCGCGAAATCGGGTTTGTCGAAACCTCGCCGGATGCGACCACGGGCGTGGCGGCGCGGGGTGGGGCGGGATGGCGCGGCGCGGGAAGGCCGCGGGGAAGGCGAAAGCCCCGGGACGCGTTGGCATCTCCGGGGCTTTCGGGTGGTGGTGCGCCCCCAGGGACTTGAACCCTGAACCCACTGATTAAGAGTCAGTTGCTCTGCCGATTGAGCTAGAGGCGCGGAATCGGTCCGCCATCCGTACCGGGCGAACCGAGGGTCAACGTTACCATCACGATCGCCACATCTGAAATCGAGACGCACATCCGCCTATCCTGGGACTCGTGCCTTCCCCCGACATCTCGACGCCATCCGAGCTCCCCCGCGCGGACCGCACCGACCTCGATCTCGCGTTGCGCATCGCGGATGCGGCCGATGCGGTCACGATGGCGCGGTTCGACGCCGCCGACCTCGACGTCCGGCTCAAGCCCGACCGCTCGCACGTGACCGAGGCCGACCTCGCCACCGAGCGAGCGATCCGCGAGATCCTCGCTGCGGAGCGTCCCGTCGACGGCGTGTTCGGCGAGGAGTTCGGGGTCACCGGCGACGGCGCACGCCAGTGGATCATCGACCCGATCGACGGCACCGCGAACTACCTCAAGGGCATCCCGATGTGGTCGACCCTCATCGCCCTCGCCGTCGACGGCGTGCCACAGGTCGGCGTGGTGGCCCAGCCCGGGCTCGGCCGGCGCTGGTGGGGTGCGTCCGGGCACGGTGCCTGGACGAACACCCCGGCGGGCGACCGCCGCATCCGAGTGTCGGATGTCGACGACGTCGCCGATGCGAGCGTGAGCTTCCAGTCCATCGGGCAGTGGCGCGACTACGGCCGCCTGGACGCCCTCGAACGTGTGACCGGCGCCGTGTGGCGCGACCGCGGCTACGGCGACGCGTGGCCCTACATGCTGCTCGCGGAGGGCCGGCTGGAGTTCGTCGCCGAGTTCGACGTGAAGCGCTATGACATCGCCGCACTCATCCCCATCATCCGCGAGGCAGGCGGAACTTTCACCGACATCGACGGCGGCGACGACCTCGATTCCCTGTCGTCGCTGGCCACCAACGGGCGCCTGCACCAGTCGTTCCTCGACCTCATCCACGATCGCCTCCCGGAGACCTCTTGATGCCTCTGTCCCGCGCCCGCGGCGTCCTGCTCACCGCACTGATCGTCGCGACGCTGACCCTCGCGGCCTGCAGCGCCGCCCCCGAGCCGGTCGTGACCGACGACGCGCTGCCCTCGCCGAACGCGACGACCCCCGAGCCCACGGTGACCGCCGAACCGACGAAGGACCCCGAGCCGGTCTCGATCGGCGTGCCGACGTGCGAAGGCATCATCCCGGACTCGCTGATCTCCGAGTACGAGGCGGCGGGGTGGTCGGTCGAAGAGAGCACCTTCCGGGTCGGCGGCCTCGAGATCGCCGGAGGCGTGCAGTGCCTGTGGGGCGATTTCACCGTCGCCAGCGACCACGTGCAGCTGTTCGGATGGGCGCCGATCACGAGCGAGGAGTCCAGCGCAGCCCAGGCCGACCTCGTCGCGGCCGGTTGGCGCAGCGAGACCGATGACCGCGGCGTGATCGTCACCGAGAGCACCGATACGACGGTCGCGACCGATGACGAGGGCTACGGCCTGACCTACCTGTTCGGCGACGGCTGGGTGAAGTACGCCGACACGAAGCAGAGCCTCGTGCTCGTGGAGTGGCCGCGCAGCTGATCCGCCCGCGTCGGCCCGCCGCGTGTCATCGGTCGGCGACCGGCACGGGCGGGGTACGCACGCCGGTGTCGTCGGCGCGCTGGGCGAGGAAGGCGTATTCGAACGCGGCGGCCGTGTCGAAGGCGACCGCCATCCGCTCCCGAGTCTCGCTGTCGGCGGCGCCGGCGGCGTCGTCGACGTACCCGATGGCGGTGCGTGTCGCGGCGGCGAACTCCGGGGCACTGTAGGTCTGCAGCCACTCGCGGTACGGATGCCCCGTCGTCGCGCGAGGCGCCAACCGCCGCCCGATGTCGATGTAGATCCAGAAGCACGGCAACAGTGCCGCCACGAGGGTCTCGTACCGGTCGGCCGACGCGGCGAGGTGTTCGAGATAGGCGCGACACGCCGCGGACGGGTCGACATCGGGTTCACCTCCGAGCCACGTGGTGTGGAGGTCGAGCTCGGCCACGAGGGAGCCGTGTGCGGCATCCCCCCAGAACGCCTGCGCGTCGCGCGTCGGGGCGAGGGCGCTGGCCCGTGCGAGCACGCGGGCGTAGTCGCGCAAGTAGCGCGCGTCCTGGCGCAGATAGTGCGCGAAGTCCTCGGCGGGAAGGTCACCGTCGGCGAGTTGCCGCACGAACCACACGTCGTCGATCGCCTCACGCACGGCACGCGTGCGCGCCCACGCGGCGGCGGTGAACACGCCGTCGCCCCACGAGCCCGGGTCGCCGACCGAGCCTGCCGGCTCGTCCGCGGCGATGTGCGGCGCACGGTCGCGGAGCGCCACGAAGTGGTCGACGGGACCGTGCCCCTCGCCGACCTCCAGCGCGGCACCCGCGTCGATGGCCGCGTGGAGCCAGCGTTTGGTCTGGCGCAGAGCCTCCGCCCAATCGCCGGTCGCGGCGTATCGGGTGGCCAGGGCGCTGGACAGGGAGCATCCGGTTCCGTGGGTGGATGTCGTGACGATCCGCTCCCCCGCGATCTCGGTCAAGACGCCGTCGGCGGTGACGACCCCGTCGGGCGCTTCGGCGCCGGTGAGGTGTCCGCCCTTGACGATCACCACGACGCCGTCGCGTGCGGCGACGCGCTGCGCCTGCGCGAGTGCGTCGGTCCACCCCTCGGCACGCGGCTCCCCCGCGATGACGGCGAGTTCGGGGATGTTCGGGGTCACGGCGTCGGCAAGGGGCAGCATCCGGCGCAACGCGTCTTCGGCGTCGGCGTCCAGCAACCGGTCGCCGCTGGTGGCGATCATGACGGGGTCGAGCACGACGACCGGGACGGGATGTGCGCGCAGCCATCCGGCGACTTCGTCGATGACGGCCGTGGTGCCGAGCATGCCGATCTTGACCGCGTCGATCGTGATGTCTGCGGCGATGGTGTCGAGCTGTCCGCGAAGGAACGCCACCGGCGGCACGTGCACGTCGGTCACGCCCCGTGTGTTCTGGGCCGTGAGGGCGGTGACCACGGCCATGCCGTAACCACCGTTGGCGCCGATGGACTTGAGGTCGGCGTGGATGCCCGCCCCGCCGCTCGGGTCGCTGCCGGCGATGCTGAGCACGCGGGGGACGACCCTCCGTCCGGCGGTCACGACCGTCCCCAGGCGGTCGCGAACCCGCGCGTCGCGGCCTCCGGGTCGGGCGCGGCGCAGATCGCCGAGACCACCGCCGCCCCGGCGGCGCCGGCGGCACGGAGGGCCGGGATGTCGGGCAGGTCGATGCCGCCGATCGCGACGCAGGGCGCCGGCGCGGTGGCGGCGAGCGCGGCGAAGCCGTCGACGCCGAGCGGTGCGGGGTGGTCGGGCTTGGTCGCCGTGGCGCGGATGACCCCCACCCCCAGGTAGTCGACCGTCCCCGGCGGGTGGGCGGCGACGGCGTCGAGGTGCGCGGGCGTGTTCGCGGTCAGCCCGACGAGCGCGCGGGTTCCGTCGGGGTTGTGGGTGCCGACGAGGTCGCGCACGGCCGCGACGGGGAGGTCGGACTGGCCGACGTGTACGCCATGGACGGCGGCGCCGGCGGCCCGGGCCGCCAGGAAGACGTCGACGCGATCGTCGACGACCAGTGCGGCACGCCCGGCGGTGATCTGTGCGGCACGGAGGACGAGGTCGAACACGTCGCGAGTGGGGGCGTTCTTCTCGCGGATCTGCACGATTCCCGCCCCTCCCGCGACGGCGCCCGCGATCACGGCGAGCACACCGCGGTCGCCGCTGAGCGCGGAGTCGGTGACGAGGTAGGTGCGCAGGTCGACTGTGGTGGTGGCGCCGTTCACGACAGTTTCGCCCGCTGCTCGAGCTGCTCGGGCGTGAGGGTGTGCAACGCATCCAGCAGGGCCACCGCGAACGAACCGGGCCCGGTGCTCGTTGCCGCGGCATCTTCGGCGGCGACCGTGTGGGCCAGGGTCGCCGCCACGGCGGCGGCGAGCGCGTCGTCGGTCGTCGAGGCGAATGCGGCCATGAGGGCACCGAGTGCGCATCCGCCGCCGGTGACGGCGGTCAGCCACACGTGCCCGTTGGCGACGCGGACGGTGCGGGCGCCGTCGGTGATGAGGTCGATCGGCCCGCTCACGGCGACGACGGCACCGGTGCGGGTGGCGAGCTCGCGGGCGACCTCGGCGGCGTCCTCCGCGGAGTCCGTCGAGTCGACGCCCTTGCCCCCGGTCCCCGCGCCGGCGAGGGCGAGGATCTCGCTGGCGTTTCCGCGGATGATCGTCGGCGCGGCGTCGCGCAGACGGGCGGCCAGCTCGGTGCGCACCGGGAGCACGCCGACCGCGACGGGGTCCAGCACCCACGGTGTCTCGGTCCGCGTGGCGGCCTCGACCGCTTCGAGTGCGGCCTGTCGCTGTTCGGCGGTGGGGGTCCCGAGGTTCACGAGCACGCCACCGGCGACGCCGGCGAGCACTCCGGCTTCGTCCGGGATGTCGCACATCGCCGGCGAAGCGCCGGTGGCCAGGAGCACGTTGGCGGTGAACCCGGTGACCACCGCGTTGGTGATGCACTGCACCAGGGGTTCGGATGCGCGGACCCGCTGAAGCAGGTCGGCGCTCGTGCAGGCGAACGCCGAGACGTCGCCGTCGAGGGTGGATACGGACGCAGACGTGCGAACAGTCATTCGCGACATCCCTTCGCTAGTACGAACTAGATCAGGTTCGACGGGTGTGTTCTCAGCGCGTACGCGCACCCCGTGTCACTGCACCCCACCCTAGCGGCGTCCCACCGACCCCGGGGGACGCGTGCGGCCGGCCCCTTACATGCGGCCGCGGACGATGTTCACCGAGATGGCGACACCGTCGTTGCCACTCCCCGAGTCGGGGCGGAGGATGTATCCGGTCCCCGAGCCCGGGGCGCCGATTCCCAGCGGCGAACCCCACAGTGTGCAGCCGATGACCCAGTTCTGGTCTTCGTCGTTCACCGCAAGCACGCACACGGTGTCGGGCTCGGTGCCCTCGGCGATCCAGAGGTCGTTTCCGAGGTCGGTCGCGACATGTCGGGCGGACTCGACCTCCAGCAGCGCAGCGGGCTCCTCGACGAAGTCCGGGATCTCGTCTGCGTCGCTCGGCGGCGCCATGAGGTCGGAGTAGACGGCGGCGCCTCCCGCGCACCCGGTGAGGCACGACAACGCCGCCGCGCAGAGGGCGAGCGGCGCGATACGCGGGGGTATGCGTGGCACGTTTCCCCTTCCAGACGCTGCCCCCACCCTCGCACATCGGCGCGAGGGACACCGCCCGCGCACATGAGGAACCCTCCCGTTCCGGGGGAGCCGGATCGGGAGGGTTCTTCGCACGTAAGCGGTGGACGCTTACTTGGCCCCGTGGTTGATGACGTGAAGCCAGCGACCGAAGGATGTGTCTTCGTTCTCCGACGTAGCCTCGGCCACGTGGGTGCTTTCGTCTGTCGTCATAGAGACCCCCTTTGTTGTGCGGTTCCCTTACTCTGCACCACGGGAACGGCGCAACCTATGGCCTTGACAAAGTCCGTAACGATTTGAGAGCGGTTTCTTTCAGGGGCGTCAGAATTCGCATTCTTATCGTCGATTCGAGGGGGAAGACGTGCCGCCCTCCCCCGTCGGCCGCCCGAGCACACCGACCCTGGTCGCTAATGCGCGACGCTCACGCGCGGCGGGCGGCGCGGATGCGACGGATCGACCCCACCGCACTGTCGGGCGGGTTAGCCTGCCGCTGTGCCTGCACCCCCACCCTCGCGTCTCGGGATGCTCACCCGTGTCCTCCTGGGCGTGGGGATCGGCGTCACGGTCATCGCGCTCACGGCCACGGTGTCGGCGGGCTTGAGCGCCGACGTCGAGGGGATGCGCGGCGCCGGGGTGTACATCGTGTCGGGGTTGACGTTCACCGCGGCGGGGCTCGTCGTCTACGCCGTCGCCACGCACGGGGTGTTGTTCCTGCGTGCCGTGGTCGACGCCGGCTCGATCCGCAGAAGGCCGACGCGGTCGCCGGATGGAGGCGCCGCACCACAGGAGCCGTTCGCGTCGTCCCCCGGCGAGCCGGAGTCGATGCTGCTGGGCGGTTTCACCCTCCCCCTGCCCCCGGAGACCAGCCCGTCCGATGCGCGCTCGGACCCGTCGCCCCCCCGACGACGACCCTCGCATGCTCGAGGATCATCACCACCGGGCCGACGACGGATCCACGCCGGACGACGACAACGACAACGACAACGACAACGACGATCGCGGATCGGACGGCCTCCGACCGACGAGCTGACGCCGCCGGCCGGCGCCTCCCCCGGCCGCACTCGTGTCGCGCCGACGACCCCCGCATGGCGACCGGTTGCCGTCGGTGACCTCAGCGGGTGGATCGGGCCAACGGGCCACCGTCGAGGTTCGCCCGCATCTCCTGCAACGACTCGAACACCCGGAAGGCGCCGGCCTCGCGGAGTTCCCCCTCCGAGAAGCCGCCCGTGCGCACCGCGATCGTGGGCACGGAGAGCTTCGCGGCGGCCACCGCATCCCACACCGAGTCGCCGACCATCACCCCGGATGCGCCGTCGACCTTCTCGAGGGCGACACCGACGAGGTCCGGTTCGGGTTTGGTTGCGTCGACGTCGTCGGAGGTCGTCCAGGCGTCCGCGATCTCGCGACCGCCGAGGAGATCGAGGAAGTGCTCGACGTGCCGCCGCTGCCCGGAACTGGCCAGCACGAGACGGAAGCCCCGCGCCTTCACGTCGTCGAGAAGTTCGCGTGCACCGTCGAAAGGTTGGATCTCCGCGAGCATCGGTTCGAACTCCTCGGTCCACGCCGCCCGCAGGTCGTCGCCGTGTTCCTGCTCCACGTCGTCGCCGGCGATGGCGGTGACCAGGTGGTCTCCGCCCATGCCGATCGCACGGTGGATACGCCAGACGGCGGGGATGATGTCATAACGCCGGAACGCCCGGTACCAGGCCAGCGCGTGCTGATAGTTGGTGTCGACGAGGGTACCGTCGACGTCGAAGATCGCGGTGTCGGCCATGGGGTCCTCCCGGGTGCGGTGACGTCGGACCCGGCCAGCTTGTCAGCCCTGTGCGCGCCGACAGGAGGGGTTGCGCTCCCGCTCCGCGCTTCCTCGACGAGCACTTTGCACGCTCTTGCGCTTTTCTTGTGTTTTCTCTAGGACTTCCCTAGGCAACGCTTGTGAAATATCCCATCACTAACGTCGCCGCCGCGACCACTCGGCCGCATCCCGCACACCTGGAGAGTGTCAATGAACGAGCCCCAACGCCGGAAACGACATCTGCGCCTGTTCGGCGCATCGGCGATCGCCGCGGTCGTGACCGCAGGATGTGTCGCACCGGCCCTCGGTGCCAGCGCGGTGACGACGGTCACCACCGACAACGAAGCCGAATGGCAGGTGCACGATGCGGCACCGCCCGGGCTCGACACCGGCAGCCTCCGCGCCGTCAGCGACTCCGAGGTCGACGGCTTCGGCAACATCTTCGTGCAGGTGTCGACCACGCCTGAGCCGCGGTTCAACGGCGAGATGATGCGCGGGTTCGGGCTGACCTTCGACGGCACGAGCGAATACGAGTCGACGGCGTCCGTCGACCTGGGTGGCGTGGCGATCACCCGGGAGATCTCCGTCGATGTCGCCGACAGCACGGCGCGCTATTTCGACACGTTCACGAACACCACCGACGCGCCGATCACGGTCGATGTGAGCTTCGGTGGCGCGCTCGGCTACGGCACCGAGGAGGAGCAGAGCCTCATCAAGCTGACCTCCTCCGGCGACGCCATGGTCACCCCCGAGGACTCCTGGACGCTCTCGGCGACCACCGAGAGCGATGTGCGCCCGATCGGCGTCACCCTCGGCTCGCCCGCACCTTTCGAAGGCGCCATGGTCGGAACCGGCAACCAGGAGCGCGACCCGTTCTCCACGCCGATGTCCACGACGGGGCACGAAGCCAACTACAACGGCTACATCAACACCCTCACGATCGACCCGGGTGAGACGCAGTCGTTGGCGCGGTTCATCGCCGTCGGCGACGATGCGGAGGGGTCGCAGGATGCGCTCAGCGCGATCCTCGCCGACCTGGCGGCGACCCCCGACCTCGAGGGTCTGACCACCGACGAGATCTGCACGATCACGAACTGGGACCTTTCCTCCCTCGAGGAGGCCCCGGAGTGTGGCGCGCCGGTGATGCTGGGCATCCCGGAGGTCCCGACCGCTCCGGCGGCCACGACCAGCTCGTCCTACGACGTGGTCAACAAGACCATCGCCGAACTGCAGGCCGACATGGAGTCGGGCGCGGTGACCTCCGAGCAGATCGTGCAGGCCTACCTCGACCGCATCCGCGTGTATGACGAGGGACAGTTCGGCTACAACTCCTTCATCACCGTCGCGGAGAACGCACTGGAGCAGGCCCGCGCGGCCGATGCGCTGCGCGCCGAGGGCGTCACCGGTGAGCTGCTGGGGATTCCGATCGCGGTGAAGGATCTCTTCGACACCTACGACATGCCCACCACCGGTGGCACGCTCGCGCTCGAGGGCTACCAGCCCGACCACGACGCCTACCAGGTCGAGCAGCTCCGCGAAGCGGGCGCCATCATCATCGGCAAGGCGAACCTGTCGGAGTTCGCGTCGTCCGGCAGCCGGAGCGAAAGCGGCTGGGGCCAGGTGTGGAACGCGCTCTACCCGTCGAAGACCTCGTTCGGCTCCTCGGGCGGCTCGGCCGTCTCGGTCGCCGCGAGCCTCGCGGCCGGATCACTGGGCACCCAGACCGGGGTGTCGCTGTACGCACCGACGGTCGGTTCGAGTCTGACCACGTTCCGCGGCACCGATGGCATGGCCAGCGTCGCCGGGGTGATCCCCCTGTCGTGGGGTCAGGACTACGCCGGTCCGATCGCGCGCACCGTCACCGACCTGGCCTACCTGCTGAACGCGACGACCGGCACCGACCCGGCCGACATCCTCACCGCAGAAGCGGATGAGCACCGGCCGGAGGACTGGACCGCGTCACTCGATGCCGACGCGTTGCAGGGCAAGCGGGTGGGCTACCTGCCCGACTCGTTCGTCTCCGCCTACGCCGACGACGACACCGGTGCCGCGGTGATGGCGCAGTTCTCGCAGCTCGAGGCCGCCGGCGCGACGATGGTCGAGATGAGCGATGTGCCGAGCCGTCCGGATTCGGTCGGCGGAAGCCGCACGGCCGAGGGATGGGCGCGCTACATCGAGGAGCAGAACGGGCTGTTCCCGTTCGCCGATGGCAACGAGCTCCGCGCCGACCCGCGCGTGCTGCCCTACAACCAGCGCGAGCGCGACGACGAGCGGATGACCGAGGAAGAGGTCGATGCGTGGCTGGCTTACCGCGATGAGTACAAGCAGCGCATCTCGGATTGGATGGCCGCGTCGGATGTCGACGTGATCGTCTACGCCGGGTTCCTCAGCGACATGTACAACAACGACGGCAACACCACACGGCACAGCGCCGACCGTTCCACGGGCGTGCTGACCTCGAACGTCGGCCTTCCGACGGTCGTCGTGCCGGTCGGGACCAACGGTCACGGCTACTCGATCGCCATGCAGCTGATGGGCACGCCGTGGTCGGATGCCGAGGTGCTCGGCATGGGCTACGCGCTGGAGCAGCAGACGCAGGGTCAGCAGGTCGTGACCACCGCGCCGGCGTTGGCCTACGACGGTTCACCGCAGCCGACGCCCACGCCGACCCCGACGCCGGACCCGACCCCCACCCCGGACCCGACACCGACCCCGGATCCCACGGAGCCGACGGAGCCGACCACGGAGCTCGAGTCGTCGCTGTCGGCGTCGACCGTGCAGGTCGGTGGCGAGCTCACGGTCGAGGCTTCCGGGCTGGAGGCCGGCGAGTCGGTCGAGGTGTGGCTGCACTCCGACCCGGTTCAGCTGACGACGGTGGTCGCGGATGACGAGTCGGTGAGCATCACGGTCACCATTCCGGCCGACACCGAGCCCGGCTCGCACGAGATCGAGGTGCGCACGAGCGATGGCAGCGTGTTCGCCGACCTCGAGGTGACGGCGGCCGGTTCGACCGCCGGACTGGCCACCACCGGCTACGACGGTGCCTGGCTGATCCCGATCGCCGCGGGTCTGCTCGGGGCCGGTGGTCTCGTGTTGCTGGTCGCGCGTCGCGCGCGTCGCGCCTGACGCATCGGCGTGAGGAGGGTCCGGGGCTTCGGCCTCGGGCCCTCCGTGGTGTCGCACTTCCGAAACGCCATGACGGCGTCTCCCCTGATCGGCGCCTGTCGGACGCGATCGACCTCGTCCGGGCCGCACGTCGGCCCGACGGCACGTGGCTGCAGGGCAAGCCGCTCGCCGGACGCACGTGGGTCGATGTCGACGTCCGGGAGGGTGAGCCGTCGCCGTGGCTGACCCTGATCGGAACGCGGGTCCTCGAGTGGTGGGACGCGTCACAGGGGCGACGAAACACCGGCGAAACGGCCGCGCGGTAGCGTCGCCTGGATCGCTGGTGCCGCGCGATGCGGCGTGTTTCCCGAGAGGTTCTTGCCATGACATTGCGGCTCATCCATGACACCGACACCGCGCAGGACGACGCGTTCGCGCTGCTGATCGGGCTGCGACACCCGAACGCCGTGGTCGAGGCGGTCACGATCAACTACGGCAATGTCGGGTTCGACCAGATGGTCGAGAACGCGCTCTACACGATCGAGGTCGCCGACATCGGCCGCCATGTTCCGGTGTTCGAGGGATGCCGCCTGCCGATGATCGCTCCGTTCGACGACTCCTCCTACGTGCACGGCGTGGACGGATTCGGTGGCGCCGGGTTCCCGCAGGCGGCGCAACGCCCCGAAGCGGAGAACGCCGTGACGGCACTCATCCGGATGATCAACGACAACCCGGGCGAGTTGACGATCATCGCGCAGGCGCCGCTGACCAATCTCGCCTGCGCGGTGGTCGCCGACCGGTCGATCGCCGGCAAAGTCAAGCACCTCTACATCATGGGCGGCACGAACAACGCTCTCGGGAACATCACGGCCGCGGCGGAGGCGAACTTCTGGCACGACCCGGAAGCGGCGAAGATCGTGCTCGCCGCCGGCTTCCCCGTGACCCTCGTGACCTGGGATCTGGTGATGAACCAGGGGCGATTCAGTCCGGAACAATTGCAGATTATCGACGAGCTCGACACCCCGCAGTCGCGGTTCTTCGCGAAGGCGAACCGCGCGAGTGTCGAGTATGTCGAGAAGACGCACGGTGTGCGCGGGAGCACGCATCCGGATTCGATCGCCGCGGCGATCGCCGTCGAACCGGCCATCGTGACGCGGGCCACCGACTACTTCGTCGACGTCGAGACCTCGCCGGGCCTGACGCAGGGGTACATGCTCGTCGATGCGGTGCGCCGTTCGGGACGCGAGCCGAACGCGCGGGTCATCGAAGAGATCGACCAGGACCTGTTCTTCGCCACGATGGTGCGCGCCCTGTCTTGAAACCCCGGAAGTGCGCCCGCGGGAGGGATTCTCAGCGCGGGCGCACCGGGTCGCGCAGCCGCCCTCCTCAGACCGAGGCGGTCTCCGGCGTCCAGGCCGACACGCGGTCGAGTTCGTCGACCTCGTCGGCGGTGAGGTCGAGGCGGGTGCTGGCGAGCAGGTCGGCAACCTGCTCGGTGCGCGATTCGCTGGCGATCGGCGCGGCCACGGTCGGCTGGGCGCGCAGCCACGCGAGCGCGGTGGACGTGATCGACGCGTCGTGTGCGGCACCGATGCGCTCGAGCGTGTCGATGATCTGGATGCCCTGCGGTGTCGCGTACTTCGCGGCGCCTCCGGCGCGCGGCGAACCGTCACCGGTGTCCTCCACCGAACGGTACTTGCCGGTGAGGAACCCGCTCGCGAGCGCGTAGTAGGGCACGAGGCTCATGCCGAACTCTTCCGCGACGGGCACGATGTTCTCTTCGACGTCGTTGCGGTGCACGAGGTTGTAGTGCGGCTGGATGGCGACGGGGCGGGCGACGCCCTGCTCGTCGGCGATGCGCACCCACTCGCGGATGCGGTCGGCGCTGTAGTTCGACACGGCGACGTGGCGCACGAGGCCGTCGCGCTGCAGCGCGGCGTAGGCGGCGACGGTTTCTTCGAGGGGCGTGTCGGCGTCGTCGAAGTGCGCCCAGTACAGGTCGATGGTCTCGAGTCCGAGGCGCTTCAGCGACGCCTCCGCGGCGGCGCGCACGGTGCCGGCGGCGAGTCCCTTGAACGCGGGGTGCGCACCGCCCTTGGTCGCAATCGTGACGCCTTCGGGACTGCGTTGTGCGAGCCACTCGCCGATGATCGTCTCGCTCTCACCGCCGGAGTTGCCGGGCACCCAGGCGCTGTAGACGTCGGCGGTGTCGATGAAGTCGCCGCCACCGGCGACGAACGAGTCGAGGATGCGGAAGGACGCGTCGCGGTCGGCGGTCCAGCCGAACACGTTGCCGCCGAGGCTGAGGGGATGGACGTCGAGGTCGCTGTTTCCGATCTGGGTCATGTCCGGATCAACGACACGACCGGCGCGGTATTCCATCAACCGAGCCGGTACCGCCCGCCGAGGTCACTTCCCGCCGCGGGAGATCCGACTGTTGACGACCATGATGACGATCGCCGCAGGTAGCAGGAACGCGATGATGAGAAGCCCGGCGAGCCAGCCGAGTCCTGGCCCCTCCCACGTCGCCGACCGCGTGATCGCCCACATGACGACCCCCAGGAGCACAAGCACGATTCCGATGCCGCGCATCACGGCCATCCACGGCTTCTCCCCGTCGGGTTGTGTGGACCACGGGATCACCGTGCCCGGGTTCGACCGGGCGTAGGCGATCACGCCGCCGGCGTAGCAGACCGCACCGATGACGGCGACGATGATCCAGAGCGTTTCCATCCCGCCAGCATCCCGCCGCCGGGGCGCCCGCGCAACCGGGCGGTCACTCCCCCGCGGTGGCGAACTCCTTCACGCGCGCGACGAACCGGTCGGGTTCGACCAGGTGCGGGTAGTGGGTCTTCGCCCACACCTCGTAGGTGAGGCTCGGGATGCGCCCGCGCAGCCACTCTCGGTAGTCGGGTCCCGGGTCCAGTCCGGCGATGACGAGGTAGGGCACGTCGTCCGGCACGGCGACGGTCTCGTCGACGGTGGTGGCCAGTTCCTCCGGGGTTTGTGTCAGCATCGGCGACCACACGCCGAGGACGACCTCGCGGCGCGGCGTGCGCAACTTCTTGAGGCGTTTGTTCTCCGCCGCCGGCAGCTCGCCCCTCATCGACCGGAAGACCTGGCCGACGAGCACCGGGAACAGGGGGCTCTTCAGCAGCGGTTCCATCTTCTTGACCTGGGCCTGCATGTCGCCGAGCGCGAGAGCCTGGTCGATGTTGATCACCGCCTTCACGGGGTAGCGCGAGGCGTAGGCGGTGGCGATGATGCCGCCCATCGAGTGGCCGACGACGATCGGCACGACGCCGGGGCGCACGGCCTCGACGGTCGCGTGCACGTCTGCGGCGAGGGTGGACGGGTCGAACGGTGCCTGCACCGGTGACTGTCCGTGCCCGCGCACGTCGACGCGGAGAACTTCGAAGTCGGCGGTGAGGTCGACGGGATCCCATGCGGCACGGTTCTCGGTGATGCCGTGGATGAGCACGAGCAACGGTCCGGAACCGGAGATGTCGTGGGCGAGGGCGAGTGGAGCGGCGGTGTCGGGTGCGCCTGTCATGACCCAAATGTAGGGCCCCGTGTGTCGAGACGTCACGCGACCCACGCGACCCTGCAAGAATCGCGGGATGAGCTTGATGGTGAACGTCGTCAACGTGTTCGTCGATGACGACGGTGAGCATGGCAATCCGCTCGGGATCGTGTGGGCGTCGCCGCAGACGAAGAAGCGTGAGCAGGACATCGCCACCGACCTCGGGTTCAGCGAGACGATCTTCATCGACGGCGTCGAGAACGGCACCGCCACGGCGCGGATCTTCACCCCGTCGCGGCAGCTGAAGTTCGCCGGGCACCCGATCGTCGGGCTCGCGTCGTGGTTGCAGAGCACCGGCGAAGACCTTCACGAGATCGACGTTCCCGCCGGCGCCGCGCGCCTGCGCTTCGACGACGATCGCGTGTTCGTCAACGCCCTGCCGCAGTGGTGTCCGGAGTTCACCCTGTACCGCCTGGACGCCCCGGAAGAAGTGGATGCCGTCGATCCGGACGCGTATTCGTTCGGGGCGAATTGCGTGTGGGCGTGGGTGGACAAGGAGGCCGGCACGGTGCGGTCGCGGATGTTCGCCCCCGACCTCGGCATCCGGGAAGACGAGGCCACAGGTTCTGCCGCCGTTCGCCTGACCGCCGAGCTGGGTCGCGACCTCGACATCACGCAGGGACACGGTTCACGCCTGTACACCCACGCCCGCTATCTCGGCCAGCAGGTCGAGGTGGGTGGTCGGGTGTCGGATGCGCGACTCATGGAGCTGACCTGACGCGGTGAGCTTGCCTGCCGCCGCCTTCATCGACCACACCCCCACGCGCGGGGTCGGCCGGGCCGCAGATCACGATTGGGACGAGCGAGATCCCATGCCGACACGGTCTTTGTCGATGTGGAGGTTTTCGGGCTCTTCGCAGTTGAGGGTGTAGTCGAGGGTCGGCGGCGGGTTCGTGGATAGGCGTCGAGGTCTTCCAGGATGGAAGTTCTCACACTGCTCATTCGCCGGAAGACCTCGACGTGCACCACCCTACGTTCGCAACGCCTGACCTGACCACGTTCTGCCGCCTCGACGAGCTCGGCCTCGAAGCCGT
>NZTV01000058.1 GCA_002703245.1 Microbacterium sp. | reverse complement strand
CCACCCCCGAACAAACCGCCCCCCCGAAACCCCCCGAAGAACCCCCCCCAACCTGACCCCCGTCCCCACCCCTCGACCCCGGAGATCTTCATGACCGACCCCCGCATTCTCGTGATCGGTGACAGCTACATGTCGGCCGACGTCTTCACCTCGGCGTTCACCGCCCGGGGTCTGAAGGCGGATGCCGCGACCCTCACCCTCGCCGACGCCACGTGGCCGACGGGCGCGATCCGCGAGTTCGAGGGCGACCCGGCCGAGGTCGCGAAGCTGGCCGCTGGCTACGACGTCGTCGCCTTCCACGCCGCTCCGGTCACGGCCGAAGTGATCGAGGCGCTCCCCGAGCTGAAGTTGCTCGGATGTGCGCGCGGCGGCCCCGTGAACGTCGACCTGGCCGCGGCGAAACAGAACAACGTGCGGGTGACGACGACGCCGGGGAAGAACGCCGAGGCGGTCGCCGACCTGACGATCGGTTTCCTCATCTCTCTCATCCGGAACGTGCCGGCTTCGCTGCGCGATGTGGATGACCGGGTCGCGAAGGGTCTGCCGCTCGCCGAGTCGACGTTCGAGGGGGCGCGCTGGTTCGGCCGCGAGATCGCCGGTACGCGCCTGGGCCTGATCGGCTACGGCAACGTCGCCCGTCTCGTGGCCGCCCGCGCCCACGCCCTCGGTGCCACCGTCATCGCGTACGACCCGTTCGTCGACCCGTCCACCGTCACCGACACCACGATCGTCGGCGACCTCGACGAGCTGCTCGCCGGCAGCGACGTGGTCAGCGTCCACGCGCGTGCCACGGCCGAGAACCGTCACATGATCGGTGCGGCGCAGATCGCGACGATGCCGGCGGGTTCGTTCCTCATCAACACCGCCCGCGAGTCGCTCGTCGACGAGCAGGCGATGGTGGATGCGCTCACGAGCGGGCACTTGTCGGGTGTCGCTCTCGATGTGAACGAGCCGGACGGTCCGTGGCGTGAGCTGGTGGCGCAGCCGAATGTCATCCTCACCCCGCACCTGGCGGGGGCCACCCACGAGACTCTCGCGCGCGGCGCCGATATGCTCGCCGCCGAGATCCAGGCGTTCCGCGACGGGGTCGACCTGCGGTGGGAACGATGAGCACCTCCCCGGTCTTCCTCGCGATCGACGCCGGTACCGGCTCGGCGCGCGCGCTCGCCTTCGACATCGAGGGGCGCCTGGTCGCGCACGGTGCCCGCGAGTGGACGCACGCGCCGGTGCCCGGTCACCCGGGCGGCACGGTGTTCGACACCGACGGCGGGTGGACGGCGATCGCCGGTGCCGTCTCCGATGTGGTCGCGCAGCTGAACGGCCGCGAGGTGGCGGCGGTGGCGGCCTCCAGCATGCGTGAGGGTTTCGTGCTCTACGACGCCGACGGCCGTGAGCTGTGGGCGTGCCCGAACACCGACGGACGTGCCCGCGCCGAGGCCGACGACCTGGTCCGCGAGGGTCTGGCCGAGCAGATCTACGCGACGGCGGGGGACTGGGTGTCGATCACGGCCCCGGCCCGACTGCGGTGGATCGCCCGGCACGAACCCGACCTGCTCGCCCGCGCCCGACACCTGGGCATGCTCAGCGACTGGGTGACGACGCGCCTGACGGGCCGGTTCGTCACCGAGCCGACGTGCGGGTCGAGCTCGGCCCTGTTCGACCTGAAGGCCCGCACGTGGTCGGCGCACCTGGCCGAGGCGGTCGGCATCGACCGGGCGATCCTCCCCGAGGTCGTCGAGCCGGGCCAGTCGGTCGGCGTGGTCACGATCGAGGCCGCCGCCGCGACCGGTCTCGCCCCGGGCACCCCGGTGGTCACCGGCGGCGCCGACACCCAGCTCGCGTTGCACGGCATCGCCGCCCGCCCGGGCACCCCGACGATCGTTGCGGGAACCTTCTGGCAGACCACGGCGGTCACCGACGCGCCCCTCATCGACCCGGAACGGCGCCTGCGGACCCTGTGTCACGTCGACCCGAATGCGTGGATGGTCGAGGGCATCGGATTCTTGTCGGGCCTGGCGATGCGGTGGTTCCGTGACGCGATGTGCCCGGATGCGTCCGCGAGCGCCGCCGAGCGTGGCACGTCGGCGTTCACCGTCATGGAGGAGTGGGCGAGCACCTCCCCGGCGGGCGCGAACGGTGTGGTCGCGACGCTGGCGAACGTGATGCAGGCGGATGCCTGGCACCAGGCGGCGCCGTCGTTCCTCGGGTTCGACATCAACGACCCGGCGGCAGGCTCCCGGGGCGCGTTCATCCGGGCGATCGAGGAGTCCGCCGCGATCGTGGCCGCCTCGCACCTGGAGATCCTCACCGAGCTGACCGGGGGGAGCGCGACCGCGAACGGCACCGTGACCTTCACCGGCGGCTCGAGCGCGGGCACCCTGTGGCCGCGCATCATCGCCGGGGTCACCGGGCTCGACACCGCCGTCACCCCGGCCCCCGAGGCGACCTCCTACGGTGCCGCGCGCCTGGCCGCGCAGGGTGTGGGGGCTTCGCTCCCACCCATGGGCGAGCCCGACCGCATCGTCCACCCCGACCCGACGGAGCGCGCGGCCTACCCCGAGATCGCCCGGCGCTGGCATCGCGTGTATCGCGACGTGCTGTCGATCTCGGGCGGCGAACTCGATCCGTTGTTCACCCCGCCGGGTGCCGCGCGCGAGCCGATGCAGGCCCGCCGCATCCCCACACCCCACGCCTGATCCCCAAGCCCTACCCCCGAAGGAGAACCCCATGGCAGATCTCGACGGCAACGCGTCCGCGAAGAAGTTCCACCCCGACACCCCGGCCGTGCAGTTCGGACACCGCATCCGTGGTGCGAGCAACCTCGACTGGGGCATGCAGAACCGTCTCGCGCGCATCCTCAACCCCGACACCGGTCGCACGGTGATGCTCGCGTTCGACCACGGCTATTTCCAGGGCCCCACGTCGGGCCTGGAGCGGATCGACCTGAACATCGCCCCGCTGGCCGAAGAGGCCGATGCGCTCATGTGCACGCGTGGGTCGCTGCGCACCTCGATTTCGCCGGCGACACAGTCGGGCCTGGTGCTGCGTGCGTCGGGGGGCCCGTCGGTGTTGAAGGAACTGTCGGATGAGTACACCGCGATGGCGATGCACGATGCGGTGCGCGTCAACGCCGACGCGGTCGCCGTGCAGGTGTTCGTCGGCGGCGAGAACGAGAGCCGCAGCATCCGGAACATGACCACGCTGGTCGACGCCGGGTATGACGCCGGTATCCCGGTGCTGGGGGTGACGGCGGTGGGCAAGGAGCTCACCCGTGACGCCCGCTACCTGGGCCTGGCGACCCGCATCATCGCCGAGCTCGGCGCGCAGCTGGTGAAGACGTACTACTGCGAGGACGGCTTCGAAGACGTCGTGGCCGGATGCCCGGTGCCGGTGATCATGGCCGGTGGCAAGAAGCTTCCCGAGCTGGATGCCCTGACCATGGCGAGCAACGCCGTGCGTGCGGGGGCTGCCGGTGTCGACATGGGTCGCAACATCTTCCAGAGCGCCGCTCCGGCGGCGATGATGCGGGCCGTGCGCGCGGTCGTGCACCACGACGTCGACCCCGCAGACGCGTACGAGCTGTTCCGCGAGGCCAGCGCCGAGAAGGTGCTCGCATGAGTGCGGATGTGCTTCGCCCCGCCGACGCGAACCTGCGCTTCGGCGATTGGGGCCCGGCGTACTTGCAGCAAACCGACGACGCCGCGTTCGGCACCGTCGTGCTGCGCCCCGGCGACGCGTTCGACAACCACCTGCACGAAAAGCACACCGAGTCGTTCGTCGTCGTCGAGGGCAAGGCCGAGATCTGGCTGGACCGGCAGACCCGCGTGGTCGTCTCGGCCGGTGAGGTGCTGCGCGCCGAACCGGGTGAGGAGCACTTCGTGCGCAACCCGTTCGAGGAGACCTTCCGTGCCGTGTTCGTGAAAACCCCCTGGGTCGACGGCGACAAGGTCGACCGGCCCTGGACCCCCGAGGAGACATGATGAGCACCAAACTCGATCCCGACCCGGGAACCCTCACCCAGACCGTCGCGACGCAGATGCGCTCCGACGGGCAAGGCGCCTGGCGGGCCCGCATCATCCTGCTGGCTCCGATCGCCGCGCTCGTGGTGCTGATCATCGTCTTCTCGTTGGCCAGCCCGGTGTTCTTCACCATGGAGAACCTGCAGAACCTCGTGCGGCAGATGGCGGTGCTGCTCGTGGTCGCGCTCGGTGCGACGTTCGTGGTGCTGATCGGCAGCATCGACCTGTCGATCGGGTCGATCGTCACCCTCACCGGGGTGAGCACGGCGATGTTCGTCGCCGCGCTCGGCCCGTGGGGTGCGGCGCTCGGTTTCGCCGTGGGTGTCGCGTGCGGCCTGGTGAACGGCCTGGTGCACGTCTACCTCAAGGTGCCGAGCTTCATCGTGACGTTGGGGACGATGTTCGTCTTCGCGGGTGTCGCCCTCATCATCTCGGGCGGTCGCCCGCAGGCGCTGCGTTCGCCGGAGCTGTCGGCGATCTTCGGCGGCACGATCTTCGGCATCCCGCTGATCTCGCTGTGGGCGCTCGTGGCGCTCGTGATCGCGGTGGCCATCGAGAAGAAGCTGGTGTTCGGATACCGGGCCAAGGCCGTCGGTGACGCCGAGACCGTCGCGAAGCTCTCGGGCATCAACGTAGACCGCGTGAAGGTCGCGGTGTTCGCCCTGTCGGGCCTGTTCGCCGCCTTCGCCGGGCTGCTGCTGATGATCCGCACGAATTCCGCCTCGGGAAGCATGGGCGAGCCCCTGCTGATGGAGGCGCTCGCCGCCATCCTGCTCGGGGGCACCTCGCTCATGGGAGGCGTCGGCGGGCCTGCCCGCACCATCCTCGGCGTGCTCGTCATCTCGGTGCTCAGCAACGGGATGAACCTCGCCAGCGTCGACCCGTTCGTGCAGCAGACCATCACCGGTGTCGTGCTCATCGCCGCGGTCGCCCTGACCCTCAACCGCAAAGAACTCTCGAGCGTCAAATAGCGCCGAGATCCTCCCCCCACCACCAACCCGATACACAAAGGAGTGTCTGATGAACCCCACATCGACCATCCGTCGCCGCCTGTTGGCCGGCGTCGCCCTCGCCGCCGCGGTGCCGCTGTTCGCCGCCTGCGCCTCGAACAGTGCCGGTGGCGACGCCACCGGTGACCCGGACCGTCCCACGGTCATGGTTCAGGTGCCCACGCTCGACAACTCGTACTGGGCCGACGTCATCAAGGGGGCGGAGGCCGCGGCCGATGCTCTCGACATCGGCGTCGACGTGCAGGTCTACGGTGATTCCACCGACACCCAGCTGAGCCAGGTGCAGCAGGCCGGTTCGAAGGGCATCGACATGGCCCTGCTGTTCGCGCAGGATCAGGCGTCGTCGCCGACGCTCATCCAGGCCGCGACCGACCAGGACATCTACGCGACGAACATCTTCTCCAACCAGCCGTGGTCCACCCCGTCAGAGCCGGAGTACAACGACCACTACGTCGGGTACTTCCTGCCCGACAACGTGCGCGACTCGTACAACATGGCCTCGTCGGTGTTCGACCAGATCGACGGTGAGGGCAAGGTGATCCACATCACCGGACTGCCCGGCAACACCACTTCCGACGAGCGTCAGCTGGGTGTGCAGCAGGCGATCGATGAGAACCCCGGCATCGAGGTGGTTGCCCGCGAGAGTGGCGGGGAGAACCGTGTTGCGACGCAGCCGGTCATCGAAGACCTCCTTACGGCCAACCCGGATGTCGACGCGATCATCTGCCACAACGACGACTCGGCGATCGCCGTCATCAACGCGCTGAAGGATCGCGGGATGACCGATGTGAAGGTCGGTGGCATCGATGCGATCGACGAGTTCCTCGACGACATGCAGAACGGGTCGAACGCGGCGGCGACCGTCGCGATCCACGGCTCGTGGTTCGGTGGCTACAACGTCGTGCGCCTCTACGACGCGTACGAGGGTGCCGAGTACACCCCGGCCGAGAGCATGATGTTCCAGGACTCGCTCACCATCGACACCTCGGACGCGGCCGGTGAGTACCAGTCGGTCGTCTACCAGGCCGACCCGCTGCCCTTCGATTGGACTTCGATCTCGCGCGCGATGAACCCGGAGGACTGGGACACGCAGGTGACCCTCGTCCCGATCGACCCGTACGAGTACTGGGGGCGTATCGGTGAAGACCCGCCCGCCGGCTATGAGCTGCCCGCCGCGTACGCGGAAGACCTCGAGGGGCCGGCGCTGGATCTGGCGTCGACCTATCTCGAGCACTCGGTCGCCAACCCGTTGGCGCCGGTGATCGCCCTCACCCTGTCGGGTGAGACCTCGTTCGGCCAGAAGTAACCCGAGGAGCAGTCGTCATGAATCAGCACGCACACGCGCCGTCGTCCGAGCCGACGTCCCTCGGTGTCGCCGACGCCGGCATGGTGTTCGACACGAACGTCGTGTTGCGCGACGTCTCGATGCACGTGAACCCGGGGGAGATCGTCGGTTTGATCGGCGAGAACGGCGCGGGCAAGTCCACGGTGATGGACATCATGTGCGGCGTGCTGCAGCCGACCGCGGGGACGGTCGTCATGGACGGCGCTGACGTCGAGTTCCATTCCCCGGTAGACGCCGCCCGGCGCGGCGTCTACCGGGTGTTCCAGGAGCAGAGCGTCATCCCGCGCCTCCCGGTGTTCGTGAACCTGTGCCTCGGAGCGGAGGATCACTTCACCGTGGCCGGGGTGTTCCGCAAGCGCGCGGCCCAGGAGCACGCTCGCGCACTGCTGGCCGAGCTGGGGCTGTCCTACGACGTCGACAAGCCCGTCTCCGCGTACTCGTTCGGTCAGCGTCAGTTGCTCGAGCTGGCTCGTGCGGTGAGCCTGTCGCGCATCTATGAGACGCGTGAACCGGTCATCCTGCTCGACGAGCCGACAGCGGCGCTGTCGGGGGGTGAGCTGGAGCTCTTCTTCGCCCTGGTGACACGGCTGCGGGATGCCGGGACGGGCTTCCTGTTCGTCTCCCACCGCCTCAACGAGCTGTTGGAGTACTCCGACCGGCTGTATGTCATGAAAGACGGCGCGGTCGTCGCCGAGGTGCCCGCGAGCACGTCGGAGTCGGAGCTGCACCGACTCATGGTGGGCCGGGAGCGTGCGGAGGACATGTACCAGAAGGGCCGTCAGTGCGGCCCGGGGGACGACGTTCGGCTGCGGGCGACCGATCTCACATCCGACGGCCTCAAGACCACATCGTTGGCGGTCCACCGCGGCGAAGTGGTCGGGGTGGGCGGTCTTCTCGGTTCGGGCAAGAACCAGCTCGCGGCGGCGCTGTTCGGCGCGGCCGGCTCCCGGGGAGAGATCGAGATCGACGGCGTCGCGATGGGCGGCAAGCTCGAAGACCGTGTCGCCGCGGGCGTCGGGTACATCCCGCTCCACCGGCACGCCGAGGGTGCGAGTCTCGGGTTGACGGTTTCGCAGAACATCAACGAGGTGCGCCTCGGCCGGGGCGGTGATCTCGCTCTGCGCGCACCGAAGCGTGAGCGTGCGCGTGCGGCGCAGTGGATCGACAAGCTCCGCGTTCGCACGCGCTCGCCGGAACAGACGGTGCGTACGCTGTCGGGCGGCAACCAGCAGAAGGTCGTGTTTGCCAAGTGGCTCAGCCAGGGTGCCGACGTGATCATCGCCGACAATCCCACGCGCGGTGTCGACGCCGGCGCGAAGGAGGAGATCTACGCGATCATGCGCGACCTCACCGCGGACGGTGCCTCAGTGGTGCTCGTCAGCGATGACCTGTCGGAACTGATCGGTTTGTCCGACCGCATTCTCGTGATGCACGACGGCGAGGTCGTCGGCGAAGTCGCCTCGACGCCCGAGAGCCCTGCGCGAGAGGAGGACGTCGTTTCGCTCATGGTTTGACCCGCACCCGATCTCGTCCCCCTCACATACCAACGATCTCGAAGGAGAGAACATGACTTCCCTGCAGACCCCCAAGCACGCCATCAGCCAGATCTGCATCGTCTGCTACGACATCGACAAGACGATGTACGAGTACTCGAAGCGTCTCGGATGGGGCCCGTGGAAGGTCTACGACCACTCCGCGCCGATGCTGCACGACACCTACCTGCGTGGTGAGCCGACGGAGTTCTCCATGCTCGGCGCCGAGACAACCGTCGGAGGCATCGGGTTCGAGTTGATCCAGCCCACCGGCGGCAAGAACATCTACCAGGAGTTCCTCGACGAGAAGGGCGAAGGGGTGCAGCACATTGCGGTGATGAAGCACAGCGCGGAAGACTCTGACGCGCTCATCGCCGACGTCGACGCACCCCGCCTGATGGGCGGAGAGATCGGCGAGTCGATCGAGTTCTACTACCTCGAGACCAACCCGACGCTCAAGATCGTGATCGAGAGCGGCACCGGGCATGCGATCGACCTGCAGCCAGTCCGGACCTTCAGCCTCTGAGCTGTATCGACACGGCCCGCGGACGTCTTCTCGATGTCCGCGGGCTTTTCCGGCTCTTCGGACATTCGGTGGGGTGAGGGTGTCCGAGAGATGATTCGGCGGTAGGGGTCGAGGTCCCCGAGGATCAGAAGCGCTAACTCCCTGATTCCGACCGAGAACCTCGACGTGCTTCACCCTACTTCGGGGTGCGCTGACGCGCGCCCTGCCGACTGTCCGTGTGCCCGTCGCGACCTGCTGCTCGGCCTCGACGGTGTCCATGTCGAGCATGTCGAGCGTCGCGACGACCTCCTGGTCGTCACGGTGTCGACCCCGGCCAGCCCGACCGGGTGACCGGGGTGCGGCGTCCTCGTGACGGGCCGTGGTCGGCGCCTTCGGGTGCTGCATGATGTGCCCGGCGTGACCCGGGTGCGAGTGGTGTGGCGGCAACGCATCTGGCGGTGCAGTGAGGCTGCCTGTCCGCGGAAGACGTTCGTGGAGCAGATCCCGTCGCCGGTCGCGCCGCGCGGGTCGATCACCAAGCGGGCGGTCACGTGGGCGATCGGGCAGATGCGGCGTGAGCACGCCACCATCCAAGGCCTCGCCCGGCAGGCCGGGACGTCGTGGAAGACGGTGTGGCGGGCCATCGAACCCGAACTCGTCAAGCTCGCGGCAGACGAGTCCCGGTTTGAGAACGTCACCAGCCTCGGCGTCGACGAACATGTCTGGCATCACGTCGACCCGCGCAAGCGTGGGCCGAAGGAGCTGACCGGGATGGTCGACCTCACCCGCGGACAGCCAGGGAAGAACGCGCGCGAGGCTGCTGGATCTGGTGCCCGGCCGGTCCGGGAAGGCCTACGCGACCTGGCTCGCTGAACGCGGCGACGCGTTCCTGAAGCAAGTGAAGATCGCAGCGCTGGATCCGTTCGCGGGATATAAGACCGCGAACGACGACAAGCTCGACGACGCCGTCGCGGTCCTCGACGCGTTCCATGTCGTCAAGCTCGGCACCGTCGCCGTCGACGAGGTCCGCCGCCGCTTCAAGCAAGACACACTCGGCCACCGCGGCCGCAAGGGTGACCCGCTCTACGGAGTGCAGACCATCCTCCGCGCCGGTGCCGAGAAGCTCACCGAGAAGCAGCGGACGAGACTGACCACGGCGATCGAAGCCGACCCTGCCCACGATGAAGTGCTCGTCGCCTGGCAGCGCGCGCAGCAACTCCGCTCCGCCTACCACCAGGACGACCTGGGCGCCGGGCGGCGGATCGCTGAGCAGGTCGTCGACACGTTCCACACCTGCCCCATCCCGGAGATCACCCGACTGGGCCGCACCCTCCGCCGCTGGCGCGACGCGTTCCTGGCGTACTTCACCACCGGTCGATCAATCAATGGCGGTACCGAGGCCGCAAACGGGATCATCGAGCTCCATCGACGCCTCGCCCGCTGCTACCGCAACAGAAGCAACTATCGGCTCCGCATGCTCCTCGCCGCCGGCGGCCCCACCCCATGACCCCCACCGAATGTCTGAAGAGTCGCTGGAGGCGACCTCCCTGTCGCGATCAGGACAGCCTTGTCTGGGCCACCAGCATGCCAACCTTAGATCGAGTCGTCCCGAAGGTGCCGTAGCCGACATCGGTGGGAACGAGGCGTCGCTCGATAGTGACCACTCTCACGGAAACGGCCCTGCCTTGTCGTGATCAGCGGGGACAGGGTGAGTATCCCGACGAGGTGTGTGCGTTTGCGCGCGTAGAATCGGGGCCCATGAAGACCCCGATCGAGCGCTTCGGGAAGTGGCTGCACCGCAAGGCGCACGGCGTCCCGGCGGCAGAGTCGACGCGATGTTCCTACTGCGGTGACCGACTGCCGGGTGGAGAAGGGCTCAGAGTTGGGCACCGCCCCTATTGCGACGAGGATTGCCAAGCCGAGCACGCGACGGTCCAACCCGATACTCTCGCTGCATGACCGACAACGCCATGCGCGACTTCGCGGAGCACGTTCACGCCCTCTCATGAGCCATGGATTTTCACGGTCAAGAAAAGACCATTGCAGAGCACGAAGCCGCTGCGTGCGACGCATTCCGCAGACTCATCGCGGAGGAGACCACCGAACAATGAGTCGCGTGTCCCGCCGAGCCCAAAGGAGCATCCACGTCTACTCTGACGGCAGAACCCCGGCGAATAAGCTTGGCCGTTGGATCGTCCGCACCTTCGTCGAGAGCCCTCACGCCGAAAGAAACCAGTTTGGTCTCGGCATGACGTTGGTCCTCGTTGGCGGACTCGCCCTGACGACGCGGCTCGACGGTGTGTGGTGGTAGTGACTGACACCGCGAGACGCACAACGATCGGCAACCTGCCATTCACCGCAGTGGTCGGCGCGTTGTGGATGGTCGTGATCTCGGCGCCACGCCTGATATCGATCGGCCCGATCACCCTCTCCGGAGCTCTCACCATACTCGTCGCCGTTCTGTCAGTCGCGAGTCTTCCGATGTACCTGATTGGCACCATCGAGCGCCGCTCCAAGACAGGTATCTACGAGAGCGCTCGAACCCGTATCCCCTGGCCGCTCTGGGGGTTCCTGCTTGTCATCACACTCAATTTTCTGTATGTCGCGAGCAGCGGACAGCTCGACGTCGACTCGATACAGAACATGTGTGTCTACTTCTCATTCGTCGCCGCCATCGCTTTCTCGGCCATGTCTCGAAGCTCTGCCGTCGTCGACCGAGGCTGGCAACTGTTCAGAACGCTCGGGACATTCGCCGCATACCTGTGTCTATTCATGGAGATCACCGGACTCCCGCTCCTAGGTAGTCGGCCAATGGCGATCGTTGGGCTGATCGTCCTCGCCATCGTGGTGCCAGGAAAGCCCGAGAATGGCTGGGTACTGCTCGCCCCGTTCGCGATGGTGGGCGCCCTCGCGCTCAGCCTCTCGCGAACAGGCACAATCATCGGCCTGGTCTTCCTCGGCTTCATCGTCCTGCGTGGGAGACGCGGCAAACGGCTCGTCCGAGGACTAGTACTCGTTTTTCTCGCCGGCGGTGTCCTCTGGTGGATGTTCAACTACTACCAGCCGTTCCGCGACCGATTCCTCGAGGGCGACCAAGCTCTTCAGATTGGCGGGCTATCGATTAGCACCCAGGGACGTGCCACCTTCTGGGAACTTCTGCTAGGAAACATCGGCGACGGTTGGTTCTTCGGCAACGGGCTCGGTTCCGCAGCGCGCCTCATCACCACGTACATTCCCTCCCAAAGCCATCCCCACAACGATTACCTAAGGTTCTACTTCGAGTTTGGTCTGCTGGGCGTCGGCCTGTTCATCGTCGGATACCTCATGCTGATCCTCCGCGTATGGAAGAACGCTCGGGTGTCGGACCACTCCGTGCACTGGGCTGCGTTGATATCACTACTCGCCGTCGGATTCGTCGCGATCACCGACAACCCTTTCGTTTATCCTTTCGTCATGTTGCCGGTTGGAGCCCTATCGGGCTTCTCTCTAGCACGAGCCAGGCTAGAAGCCTCTGAAGGCATCACAATTCCAACCGTGCGCCGGGCGGTCGACGCCTAGGGGACGTGCCGTCTCCACCCCCATGCCGGGGGCCTGATCTACACGAGAAGAAAGTTCGCGACCGCCTGCCCGAGATCGAGATGTCCGGACGGGTTGAGATGCACTTGATCGGAGTCCATGCTTGACCCGTCCAGCCCGAGCCCATCGACTGTTGCCGCATCGAACAGCGCGACGCCCTTCGCTTCTGTGTGTGCGCTAGGTGATGTCGACCGTAACCTGCACGGTTACGCCTGACCCGCCCGGAGCGGCGCTCAGCTTCACGATGACGTTTGAACCGGTGATGGAGTAGACCCATGCCCGGATGCCTGCCGCGCCGAGGAGGTCAGAGTCTGCGGCTGTTACTGGCGCGATCCTCACGTCCTTCGCGGTCGGGAGGGCGTGAGGAAAGATTCGGTGACAACTTGACCTGACCTGCCCCAGGGAAAGTGTTCCAGTTTCGGTGGCTATCTGGTGGCCTTATCCGGAAGGCTCATCCTCATGCCTCGTCCCTATCCGCCGGAGTATCGTGCTCGCGCTGTAGCGCTCGTGCGTGCTGGCAAGCAGGCCAAGCAGACCGCCGTCGAACTCGGCATTCACCCCGTCACGCTCTCGAACTGGATTCGCCAGGACGACATCGACAACGGTCGCCGTCAGTTGAGTCCCGTCGTCGGAATCGGCGGAGCTGCGCGCGGCGAAGCGCCGCATCCGTGAGCTCGAAACGGAGTTGCTGATCGTCCGGCAAGCGGCGAGGTTTCTCGACGAGGAGCGTCCCCGCCCAAGAGTCTCTTCCCGGTGATCGACCGCCTCGCCGACGCCGGGATCCCGATCGACCGCTGCTGCCGCGTTCTCGGGGTCGCCAGGCAGCATTACTACCGCGTCAAACGGAAGCCCCTGACCCAGTCCGAGCTGCGCCGGCAATGGCTGACCGGTCTGATCCGGGAAGTGCACGTCACCTCGCGCGGAACCTATGGATACCGCCGCGTGCACGCCGAGCTGACCATGGCGATGGGTGTCACTGTCAGTGACAAGACCGTATTCAAGCTCATGCATCAAGCCGGGATCTACGGCCTACCGGGGCCGGCGCGCATCAAGCGACTCCGCGGAGTCGTGACCGCCGATGATCTCGTGAACCGGAAGAGTTCGCCCGCCCCCGCCTAAACGAGCTCTGGGTGACCGACATCACGCAGCACCGCACGCGGGAAGGTTGGGTCTCCCGCGCCGCGGTCCTCGACGCCTACAGTCGCCGCATCATCGGCTGGTCAATCGACTCCAAACAGGACACCACGCTCGTCATCAACGCGCTCGACATGGCCATCCGGAACCGTCGACCCGCACCGGGCGGCATCGTCCACGCCGATCACGGAACGCAATTCACCTCGTGGCTCTTCGGGGAGAAGATCCGCTCAGCGGGCCTGCTCCCCTCGTTCGGATCCGTGGGCGACGGGCTGGACAACGCGATGATGGAGATGCTCCTATCAGTGTCAAGTGGTCATTGGCGCGGCTTCGAGGAGTCGGAAGAGGTGGCGTGCGTAGTAGCGCTTGAGGCAACGCATGGCCTCTCGCTTCGTTTTGCCCTGGGCCACTCGTCGAGCTAGGTAGTCACGGGTCCCGGCGTCGGTCTTAACGCGGGTGAGGACGGCGGTATGGATCACGCGGTTGAGTTGTCGGTCGCCGCCGCGTGAGAGCCGGTGCCGGGTTTGGGTCTGTCCTGACGTCGCCGGCAGCGGGGCAACGCCAGCGAGCCGCGCGAACGCAGCTTCACTCCGGCATCGGCCTGGATGGGACCAGGAGACCAGAAGTTGCGCGGCGACGAGCACCCCGACGCCAGGTTCGGTGAGGAGTCGCGGGCAGAGCGCAGCGACGATCGGTTCCATCGCCTTCTCGAGGTCTCGGCACTCGATGGTGAGGTGGTGGATGCGGGTCGCGGTGCTTCGCATGGCGAGCTTCGTCGCAGCGAGTTCGGGGTCCGTCGCGGTGTCGAATCGGAACCGCTGGCATCGGCTGACAAGTTGGCCCAACGGAAGTCGCCGGAGCTCTTCACGGAGCTTGACGGGGCAGGTCACGATGAGCGCTTTGAGCACGTTGATGGCCGAGATGCGAGCGACCTTGGCACTGTCCCGCGCGGTGATCAGCGTGCGGAGCCCTTCTCGAGCACCGCGTGACCGCGGAGTTGCCCACGAAGTTCTGCCGAGCGTCTCGCGTGCGGCGCGGATCGCGTCGAGAGCATCCGTCTTCGCGCCGTCCTTTGAGGGGCGCGCGCTGGGGTGGTCAAACTCCACCACGTGCTCGCCTTCCGCCGTGAGCGTAGTGGCGAGGCCTGCGCCGTAGCCGCCGGCGCCTTCGATCGCCCAGGCGCGCCGACCTTGCTCGGTGTGTTCAGCAGCCCAGCGTAGAGCCGCGCGATAGCCCCGCGGCGTGGTCGGGAATGTGTTCGACGCGACCACACCTTGGTTTCGAGCGGCCACGACGGCGACGGTGATGCGGTCACGGTCAGGGTCAACCCCGAGCACATGGTCGACGAGATCAGTGAGCATTTCGATTCTCCTCTTCGAGCGAATACGGATTCCGCCGAGGATGAGGCAGCTCTGTGATGAGTCACCCGAAGGGACAAGCTCCTAATCAAGCCATCGAGGTCGGCGGTGCGGCTGACGGACGGATCTCTAATGAGGACACCAGCGGGTCGGAGTTTCTGAGGGTCACGTCAGCCGACACCACCTTGCCGCGCAGCATGCTCCGAGTGTCACAAAGCTTCTGGTCATCGATGCAGATCGAGCTACTGAACCGGAAGAAGTGGAAGACAAGAGTCGAACTCGCGAACGCGATCTTCGAGTACATCGAGATCTTCCACAACCGTCAGCGCCGACACTCCGCACTCGGCTACCGAACCCCAATCGAATACGAGACACTCGACATCAACGACATCCCTGCCGCGAGTTAGCGACTCCGACTGGCGCCAAATCCGCGGGGCACGTCATCGCTGACCACTGGTTATCCGCGATTGCGTAGAGCACGGCCACGTCGTTGTCCTCAGTCCCGATCTTCCAGTCCGCGATCGCCGTGGACGTGGATGCGCGGATGAGGTGAGTGAACGGCGACCGGGCGAAGATCGACGCGCCGCCCAGGTCGATCGGTGCCGACACGGTTCCGTCGAGGCCGTCCGGGATGATGACTGTCCCGCCAGGCCCAGCAGCGATCGCCGCGGCCTGTAGCGCTGCCGTGATGTCAGAGCCGTCCGGCACGGTGTTACCGGGCCAGGGGTGCACCGCGCTCGGTCGAGAGAAAGCAGCAATGGCTGGGCATTGTTGTGTGCGCAGTTGAGGCGACACCTGCTCTCTGCGCGGGGCTTGCCAGTTGCGCACACAGATCGGATCGTCGCGTCGCGAGTTCTGTGAAGCACCCATGGAGGGCTACTTCGTCCTGCGTTGGAGTCTTCTCCTGACCCTCAGGCAATGAGTGTAGAGGTCCTCGACGTCGTGCCGGTCAGGGGCGGCCCATGCCGTGGTAGGTGAAGCCGGCGTTTCGCCAGGCGGTGGCGTCGAGGCAGTTGCGGCCGTCGATGATGATTTTGCCGGCGACGAGGGTGGCGGCGTGTTCCGGGTCGGGCTGGCGGCGCCATT
>NZTV01000057.1 GCA_002703245.1 Microbacterium sp. | reverse complement strand
GGCGGGAGTGGCCGGTCGCCTCGGCGACCTCGCCGGCGGCATCCTTGAGGCGGACCCCTTCCGCCACGAGCGCGCCGACTTGGGTGACCGCCTCCGCGAAGGGGGACGCGCGCCGGTGGGCGCCGGCGAGGACGAGGACGACTTCGCCGCGCACCCCGTCGTCGGCCCACGATGCGACCTCGGAGAGGCTTCCCCGTACGACCTGCTCGTGGAGTTTCGTCAGTTCCCGGCACACGGCCACACGTCGGTCGGGCCCGAACGCCTCGACCATCGCGTGCAATGTCGTCGCCGTCCGTGACGGGGACTCGAAGAAGACCATCGTGCGGGGTTCGGCGTCCAACGCCGCCAGCATCCGCGCGCGCTCACCGGGTTTGCGCGGCACGAACCCCTCGAACGTGAAACGGTCGGTCGGCAGGCCCGACACGGCGAGCGCGGTGACGACCGCGCTCGGACCGGGGATCGCGGTCACCGTGACGCCGGCCGCGGCGGCGGCGGCCACGACGCCGTACCCGGGGTCGCTGACGGTGGGCATTCCGGCGTCACTGAGCAACAACACGTCGCCATGGCGCGCGATCTCGACGACGTCGTCGGCACGGTCCTTCTCGTTGTGGTCGTGCAGTGCGATCACGCGCGGCCGGTTGGTGATCCCGAGCGCCGCGAGCAGGCGTTGGGTCGTCCTGGTGTCCTCGGCGGCGATCGTCTGCGCCTCCTCGAGCGCCTCGACGAGTCGCGTCGACGCGTCGGCGAGGTTGCCGATGGGGGTCGCGGCGAGGATGATCACCGCCCCAGCATAGGCTGGACGACGTGTCGAACCCCGAGCCGTCCGCTCCGCTCGGGGCGGGTCCGGCGTGGAACGGACCGGCCCCCGCGTCCGAGGGGCCTCTCCCCGAGGGCGCCCCGACCCCGACGTGGTACGACCGGGCGACCATGCGGTTGCGCGCCGACCCGACGCGCAACCGGCGCGGGGGTGTGCTCGCGGCGGTCCTGGTCACGCTGATCGCCGGTGTCCTGCGGCTGTGGAACCTGGGCCATCCGGCGACGCTCGTGTTCGACGAGACCTACTACGTCAAGGACGCGTGGAGTCAGTGGCTCCTCGGATACACCGCCCAATGGCCGGACGGCGCCGACACCGGCTTCGCCGACGGCGCGGTCGACTCCTTCCTCCCCGACGGCAGCTTCTCGGTCCATCCCCCGCTGGGGAAGTTCTTCATCGGCGCGGGCATGGCCCTGTTCGGCGCCGAATCCTCGACCGGCTGGCGTATCGCGGTCGCCCTGTTCGGCACCGGCATGGTGCTCGTGCTCTACCTGTTCGCCCGGACACTCACCCGGTCGGTGGCGTTCGCGACCGTCGCGGGCTTGTTGCTCGCCGTCGACGGGCAGGCGATCGTGATGAGCCGGGTGTCGCTCCTGGACACGTTCCTGGCGTTCTTCGTCCTCCTTGCGGCGTGGTTCATCGCGCTCGACACGCGTGGTCATGCCGCACGCGTCGCCGCCATGGCCGCCTCACGCCGGCACCCGCACGTGTGGGGCCCGGTGCTGTGGAACCGACCGTGGGTCATCGCTGCCGGGGCCGCAGCCGGATGCGCGGTGGCCGTCAAGTGGTCCGGGCTGTATGTGCTCGCGGCGCTCGGCCTGTACCTCGTCGTCGCCGACGCGTGGGCGCGGCGCCGCGCGGGGATCTCCTCTTGGCTCGCCGACGCGGCCCTGCGGCAGGGGCCGGTCTCCTTCCTGCTGCTGGTGCCGGTCGCCGCTGTGGTCTATGTGTCCTCCTGGCTGGGCTGGCTGCTCACCGACGGCGGGTGGGGCCGTGACCTGGGGGCGGCGGATCCGGGCCCGTGGGGCTGGGTCCCCGCGCCGCTTCGGGCGCTGTGGCTGTTCCACAAGGCGATCTACGACTTCCACGTCGGCCTGACCAGCGAGCACGGCTACGCCAGTCCGGCGTGGCAGTGGCCGCTGCTGGCACGCCCCACCTCGATGTACTACGAGAGCGCCGAGTGCGGCGGCGTGACGTGCGTGGACAACATCTACAGCCTCAACAACCCGCTCATCTGGTGGGCGGGGATGGCCGCCGTCGTGTGGCTGGTCTACCGTTTCGCGATGCGGCCACGGTGGCAGACGGGGCTCGTGTTGACCGGGCTCGCGGCGACCTACGTGCCGTGGCTGCTGTACCCCGAGCGCACCATCTTCCAGTTCTACACGGTGGTGATGCTGCCGTTCGTCGTCTTGGCGCTGACCTTCGCGCTCCGGGACGTCTCCGGCTCGACCTCGTTCGATCCCGTCCGCCGTGCCGGTGGCCAACGGCTCGTCCTGGTGTTCCTGATCGCGGTGGTCGTGCTGACCGCGTTCTGGTACCCGATCCAGACCGCCACGACCGTGCCGTACGAGTTCTGGCGCCTTCACAATTGGCTACCCGGCTGGATCTGACCGGGACTCGGGCCGGGTCAGGGTGCGGTGGCCGAGGCCGCGGCGCGCGCCGCGTACGGCAGGGCCTCCTCGATGCGTGAGAGCGCGGCGTCGTCGTGCGCGGCCGTGAGGAACCACGCCTCGAAGACGCTCGGCGGCAGGGACACGCCGTGCTGGAGCATCGCGTGGAAGAACGGGCCGTAGCGCCACGCGTCCTGATCCTTCGCGTCCGCGTAGTCGCGGACGGGTGCGTCGCGGAACGCCACGGAGAACAGGCTGCCGGCGAAAGACAGCGTATGGGCGACACCCGCGGCGGCGAGCGCCTCGGTCAGGGCGGAGGCCACGCGCGCGGATGCGGAGTCGACGTGCGCGTAGACGGCGGCGTCGGAGAGACGGAGGGTCTCGATGCCCGCAGCCACCGCGAGCGGGTTTCCGCTCAGCGTCCCCGCCTGGTAGACGGGCCCGAGCGGCGCCAGCATCTCCATGAGTTCCGCCCGCCCCCCGAGCCCGGCGAGGGGCATGCCCCCGCCGATCACCTTCCCGAAGGTGAAAAGATCGGGCACATAGCGTGCACCGCGCGCCCGTTCCAGTCCCCACCAACCGGCCGGGTGGACGCGGAACCCGGTGAGGACCTCGTCGAGGATGAACAACGCCCCGTTCTCCCGCGCGGTCCGCACGAGGAAGTCGTTGAACCCCGCTTCCGGTGCCAGGACGCCCGCGTTGGCCCCCGCGCCCTCCGCGATGATCGCGGCGATGCGTCCGGGATGCGCGGCGAACGCGTCCCGGACCGCGTCGCGGTCGTTGTAGGGCAACACGAGGGTGAGACCGGCGACGGGTGCGGGCACACCCGCCGAACCGGGCAGTCCGAGGGTCGCCACGCCCGAGCCCGACTCGGCCAGGAGTCCGTCGGAATGGCCGTGGTAGTGCCCGGCGAACTTGATGATGACATCGCGCCCGGTGGCGCCGCGTGCAAGACGGATCGCCGTCATGGTCGCCTCGGTCCCGGTCGACACCAGACGCAGTCGCTCGAGGCCCCGCACACCGTGGAGGTCGAGGCGGTCGGCGACGAGCTCGGCGAGCTCGGTCTCGCCGGGTGTCGACGCGCCGAACGACAGTCCGCGCGTCGCGGCCTCCCGCACGGCTTCGACCACGCGGGGGTGCGCGTGGCCGAGCAAGGCCGGTCCCCATGAGGCCACGAGGTCGACGTATTCGCGTCCGGTCACGTCGGTGACCGTGGCACCCCCGGCCGCGACGATCGACAAGGGCGTGCCGCCGACCGATCCGAAGGCGCGCACGGGAGAGTTGACACCTCCGGGGATGACGGCCCGCGCGCGGGACGCGGCGGTCTCGTTGGTCAGGGAGGCGGCGGTGGGGGTCATGCGTCCTTCCAGCGTTCGGCGGCCTCGACCGCGGCGTAGGTGAGCACCGCGTCGGCGCCGGCGCGCACGATCGAGGTGAGGGACTCGTCGATCGCGCGTTCCCGGTCGATCCACCCGTGCGCGGCCGCGGCCTCGATCATCGCGTACTCGCCGCTGACCTGGTACGCCCACACCGGGACCGGCGAGACGGCGGCGGCATCGGCGAGCACGTCGAGGTAGGTCATCGCCGGTTTGACCATCACCACATCGGCGCCCTCCGCGACATCCAGGTCCACCTCCCGAGCGCCCTCCCGACGATTCGCGGGGTCGAGCTGGTAGCTGCGTCGGTCGCCCTGGAGCGAGGACTGCACCGCGTCGCGGAACGGCCCGTAGAACGCCGAGGCGTATTTGGCGGAGTACGCCAGCAACGCCACATCCGCGCGGCCCGCCGCATCAAGACCGTCACGGAGCGCCGCGACCTGGCCGTCCATCATTCCCGAAAGCCCCAGCAGGTGGGATCCGGCCTCCGCCTGCACGAGCGCCATGTCGCGGTACCGTTCGAGGGTCGCGTCGTTGTCGACCGTTCCCCGCGCATCCAGCACCCCGCAGTGGCCGTGGTCGGTGAACTCGTCCAGGCACAGGTCGGTCTGCACCACCAGCTGGTCGCCCACCTCCGAGACCGCGATCCGGGTGGCGACGTTGAGGATGCCCTGCGGGTCGGTCGCGCCGCTGCCGAGGGCGTCCTTGTGCTCGGGCACGCCGAACAGCATGACCCCGCCGATACCCGCCTCCGCCGCGCGGTGTAGCGCGGCGCGGAAGCTGTCTGTCGAATGTTGCACGACGCCGGGCATCGACGCGATCGGACGCGCCTCGGATGCGCCTTCGGCGATGAACATCGGCAACACGAGCCGGGAGGCCTCCGGCCGGGTCTCGCGGTGGAGACGGCGCCAGGCGGGTGTCGCGCGCAGTCGGCGGGGACGGATGCGGGGTCCGGTCACGGGGTTCTCCTTCGCTACGGGGTCGCGGGTCCCGCGGGGGCAGACGGATCCAGGGGGGCGATGCGCGCGGCGCCGCGTTCGATGAGGTCGATCCCCACGAGGGTGGCCAACTCCGTCGGTGCCGCCGGCTCGAGCGGCATCGCGCGGGAGCTGTCGATCATCTCGCCGCCGTCGGCCCGGTAGACGCGCGCCGTCAGGAACAACAGGCCGTCGTCGACGAACGCCATCGCCGCGATCGGTGCCGCGCACCCCGCCTCCAACCGAGCGAGCACCCCGCGCTCGGCGTCGGCGCACGCACGGCTGGCGTGGTGGTCGATGCGCTGGACGAGGTGCTCGTCGCCCTCGCGGACCTCGACGGCGAGCGCACCCTGGGCCGGGGCTGTGGGCCATCGGTCGAGGTCGAACAGCTCCGTGGCGGCGTCGGACCTGCCGATGCGGGCCAGGCCCGCAGCGGCCAGGACGACGGCGTCGAGGGTCCGCTCGGGATCCTCGTGTCCGACCCGCCCCAGCCGCGTGTCGATGTTCCCCCGGATGTCGACGAGCTCCAAGTCGGGTCGGTACCGGGACAACTGCGCACGGCGGCGCGGGGACCCGGTACCCACGCGAGCACCGTCGGGAAGATCGTCGAGGGTCATCCCGTCGCGGGCGCACAGGGCGTCACGGGCGTCCGCGCGGGGTGGTACCGCCGCGATCACGAGCCCCGGCTCGGGCGCGGTCGGCAGGTCCTTGTAGGAGTGCACGACCGCATCCACCTCGCCCTGCGACAGCGCATCGCGCAACGCCTTCGCGAACACCCCGGTCCCGCCGAGCGACGCCAGCGAGGCGGTCGAGGTGTCCCCCTCGGAGACGATCGGCACCAACTCGGCGCCCAGCATGTCGGCGACCGTGCCGGCCTGTGTCATCGCGAGGGCGCTTGCGCGCGTCCCGATCCGCAATGCCATGGCGGTCAGGAGACCACGTCGGCCACGTCGGCCACGTCGATGCGCCGCCCGGTGAAGAACGGCACCTCTTCGCGCACGTGTCGACGCGCTTCGGTCTTGCGGAGGTAGCGCATGAGGTCGACGAGGTCGATGACGTCATCGGCTTCGAGCGCCAACAGCCACTCGTAGTCGCCGAGCGCGAACGATGCGACGGTGTTGCTCTGCACCTGGGGGAAGTCCCGACCCATCCGGCCGTGCTCGCCCAGCATCGCGCCCCGCTCCTCGGCGGGGAGCAGGTACCAGTCGTAGCTGCGCACGAACGGGTAGACGGTGACCCATTCCTTCGGCGGCAGGCCCCGGGAGAAGGCCGGCGAGTGGTCACGGGTGAACTCGGCGTCGCGGTGCACGCCCATCGCGTTCCACGTCGGCAGCAGCGGGGCGAATTCCCGGGAACGACGCAGGGCGCGCAGGTCGGCCTGCAGCCCCTCGGCGGTGTGGCCGGTCAGCCACACCAGCACGTCGGCGTCCGCGCGCAAGCCCGACACGTCGTAGACGGCCCGCACGGAGTCGATGGAGCGCGCGACATCCGCGGCCGGGAGCGCGTCGCTCGTGGTCTCGGCCGGGTGCGGGTCTCGGCGGAACACCGCCCACAGGCCGTAGTGGGTCTGCTCGGCACCCTCGGTCGCGGCGGCGGACGGGTGGGGGGTCTCAGCGGTCATGCACGTACTCCACGATTCGAGTCAGGACGGTCGGATCGGTCTCGGGCGGTACCCCGTGGCCGAGGTTGAGGATGTGGCCGGGCAGGTCGGCGCCACGGGTGAGGACGTCGTCGATATGGGCGGCCAGGACCGGCCAGGGGGCGGTGAGGAGGGCGGGATCGATGTTGCCCTGGAGCGGCATGGGCCTGCCGATGCGGCTCGCGGCGACATCGAGCGGCAGACGCCAATCGACACCGATGACATCGGCTCCCAGGGCAGGGACGAGATCGAGCACCTCCGACAGTCCGAGCCCGAAGTGGATCTTCGGCACCTCCAGCCCGCGGAGCGCGTCGAAGGCCCGCCGGGTGTGGGGCGCGACTCGACGCTGGTAGTCGGCGCGCGAGAGCGAGCCCGCCCACGAGTCGAACAGCTGGACCACGCTCGCGCCCGCTTCCACCTGAGCGCGGATGAACGCACCGGTCACGTCGGCGCACCAGTTCAGCAACGACGCCCACGTGTGGGGGTCGGTCTTCATGAGCGCCCGTGTGCGCAGCTGCTCCTTGCTCGGTCCCCCCTCGACGAGGTAGCTCGCGAGCGTGTACGGGGCCCCGCCGAAGCCGACGAGCGGGGTCTCGTGGAGTTCGGCGACCACGAGAGCGACCGCTTCGCGGATCGTTTGGAGCGCGGCCGGGTCGAGCGGGCGCAGGGCGAGCACGTCGGAGGCGGTACGCACCGGTTCGGCCAGCACCGGACCTCGCCCCGGGACGATCGTCACGTCGACGCCGGCGAGCAGCACGGGCGTGACGATGTCGCTGAAGAACACCGCCGCGTCGACCGCGTGTCGGCGTACCGGCTGAAGCGTGATCTCCGCCGCGAGGTCCGGCCGCAGACAGGCCTCCAGCATGTCGACGCCGGCGCGGGTCGCGCGGTACTCGGGCAGGGACCTGCCGGCCTGTCGCATGAACCACACGGGCGTGGTCTCCGGACGGTCGCCGCGGGCGGCGCGGACCATCGCGGACCGGTCGGTTCCCCCGTCCGTCAGCGGATGCCCGGTGGGCAGGGACGATACGGCGGATGACACCCCTCCAGGGTACGTCCTCGCGCGCGGTGTCCGGATCGGAGGTTACGATGGTGCGGTGCTGTTCTGTCTGACGGCCAGCCACCGCAACACCGAGTTCGACGTCCTCGACCGCATCTCGCGTGTGAGCGAGACCACTGGCGCCGATCTCGTCGCCGCGCACCCCTTCGTGCGCGGCGCCGTCGTGTTGTCCACCTGCAATCGCTTCGAGGCGTACCTGGAGCTGGACGAGCCGCTCGCCGCACCTGGCGCCCTCGCGCGCGAGGCCGTCCTGGACGCCCTGGCCCGGTCGATCGGCACCGACGCCGCCCTCGTGCGCGACAGCGCAGAGGCGTTCACCGGCGACGCCGTCGTGCAGCACCTCTTCTCGGTCAGCTCCGGCCTGGAGTCGATGGTCGTGGGCGAAGAGGAGATCACCGGACAGGTCCAGCGCGCCCTCCGCGATGCACGCACCGCGGGCACCACCAGCCCCGCCCTCGAGCAGGCCTTCCAGCGCGCCGCCCACGCGACACGCGAGGTCCGCGCGAAAGCGGATATGGGGGCGGCCGGCCGGTCGCTGGCCCGTCTCGCCCTGGATCTGGCCGAGAGCCGCATCTCCGACTGGGCGGATGTCCCGGTCCTCCTCGTGGGCACCGGAAGCTACGCCGCGACCACGATCGCCGCACTCCAGGCCCGTGGCGCCGGCGATGTTCGGGTCTATTCCGCCACCGGTCGCGCTCAGCGTTTCGCGGCCCGCTACGGGGTGCACGCCGAGAGCGACCTGCGCGAGGCCATCCGCGACGCCCGGTTGGTCATCACGTGCACCGCGCGCTATGTCATCACCCCCGAGGACGTCGTCGACGACTCCGCGCGGCGCCTGCTGGTCGATCTGGGCCTCCCCCGCAACATCGATCCCGCGGTCGGCGACCTCGACGGCGTCGACCTGCTCGACCTCGAGCTGATCGGGCGGCACGCGTCACTTCCCGAGCTCGGTGCGGGCGCCCACGAAGTGGTCGGCTCCGCCGTGGCGACCTTCACCGCGGAACGCGACGCGGCGCCGGCGATCGTCGCCGTCCGCTCCCACATCCAGGAGGCGCTCGCCGCCGAGCTGGACAAGCTCCGCGACGACGGCTCCGACGCGCGCACCGAGGCGGCGTTGCGTCACCTCGCCGGCGTCCTGTCCCACACCCCCTCGGTCCGGGCACGCGAGTTCGCGGCCGCGGGACGCCTGGACGAGTTCGAAGCGGCGTTGGAGATGGTCTTCGGCGTCGAGGTCGCACGTGCCCCGGCGGCGCGGCTACGCGGCCTCTCCGCCTGCTGACTCAGCCTGACGGGGGCGGCGAGTCGACCTCGTCGACGGCCGACTGGAGCCGCGCCAAGGTCTCCGTGACGATGCGCGTCTCCTCCGGCGTCATATCGATCACCGCCGCGAGCATCCGCTCGTGCATCTTGCCGAGTGTCGCGCGCACCTCGTGGTCGGTCTCGGCCGTGGGGATCACATGGATACTGCGCCGATCGGTCGCGTGACGCTCGCGACGCACATGGTCGGACTTCTCCAGTCGGTCGATGATCGCCGTCATCGACGCGGTGGAGACCCCGAGGTATCGGGTCAGCTCGCTCGGCGACACACGCCGGCCCTCGCGCTGGGCGCGCAACAGATACCGCAGCACCAGCAGGTCGTTCTCGCCCATCGACATCGCCTCACGGGTGCGGCGGCGCATCGCGACCTCGGCGGCGCGGTACATCCGGAACGCCTGGAGGAGTGCGACGGCACGCTCGTGGCGGTCGTCGGCGTTCTCGCCGTACCAGTAGGCGTTCTCGATGGCCATCGGTGCAGTTTATCCGCCCCCGCCGCGCGCGGCGGGGGCGGACCGGTCAGTTCAGCTCGGTCGGGGCGGGCCGGTCAGTTCAGCTCGGTCGGGTGCGCACCGACGCGGCCGCTGCCGTCGCCGGGGTCCATCGCGTCGATCGCTGCGACCTGGGCGTCGGAGAGCTCGAGGTCGAACACGTCCAGGTTCTCCTCCAGTCGCGCGCGGCGCACCGACTTCGGGAACACGACGAACCCTTTCTGCAGGTGCCAGCGCAACACGACCTGCGCGGGGGTCTTGCCGGTCGCCGCGGCCGCCTCGGCGATCGGAGCGGCGGCGAACAGATCGTACTTCCCCTGCCCGAGCGGCCCCCACGACTCGATCACGGTGCCGTGGGCCGCCGCCCAGGCGGTGATCTCCCGCTGCTGATACGCCGGGTGCAACTCGATCTGGTTCACCGACGGGACGACCTCGGTCGCGGCGACGATGCGGTCCAGATGCTCGACGAGGTGGTTCGAGACGCCGATACTGCGCGCAAGCCCGCGCTCGCGGATGCCGACCATCTTCTCCCACGCATGGACGTAGTCGTCCTTGGCCGGGGTCGGCCAGTGCACGAGGTACAGGTCGACGGCGTCCAGTCCGAGTTTGTCCAGGCTCTCCGCGATCGCACGGTCCGGTTCGTCACCGTGGTGGCGGTCGTTCCACAGCTTCGTGGTGATGTACAGCTCGTCCCGTGCGATGCCGGAGGCGGCGATCGCCGCTCCGACGCCCTTTTCGTTGCCGTAGATCGCCGCGGTGTCGATGTGACGGTAGCCGACCTCGAGCGCCTCGCTGACAGCTCGTTCGGTGTCGTCGGCCGGAACCTTGAAGACGCCGTATCCCAGCTGGGGGATCCGGTGGCCGTCGTTGAGTTCGATGAGGGGGATGTTCGCCATGCCTCCAGCTTAGGAGGGCACAGACGAGGGGGCCCGGCGCGGAACGGCGGCGGGTCAGGAGTCCTTGCGCGAGATCGACCAGCGCTGGGCGGCTCCGGGGGTGCCGCCGAAGTGGATCGGCAGCGCGACGCCGAGCGAGAGCACGAGGATGCCGAGGGCGAAGAAGACGCCGGGCGCCACGGGCATGGAGATCGCCAGTCCCAGCAGGGCGATACCGCCGACGAACAGCAGAAGGGACAGGATGAACACGAGCGGCCTCCTCAGGGGTCGTACCCGTCCACGGTACCCGGTCGCCGGGCCTCCCGCACACCGCGCGGCCGGCGGCGTCGTACGATGGAGGGCCATGTCCGTGCCCGCTCCCGTGATCTCCTACCCGCCCGAGCTGCCGGTCAGCGCGGCTCGCGACGAGATCGCCGCGGCCATCCGGGATCACCAGGTGGTCATCGTGGCAGGTGCGACAGGGTCGGGGAAGACCACCCAGCTGCCGAAGATCTGCCTGGAGCTGGGCCGCTCCGCCATCGCGCACACGCAACCGCGGCGGATCGCCGCACGCTCGATCGCCGAACGCGTCAGCGAGGAGCTGCAGGTCCCGCTGGGCTCGACGGTGGGCTACAAGGTGCGCTTCACCGACGCCGTCTCCGACCAGACGCGCATCACCTTGATGACCGACGGCATCCTGTTGAACGAGATCCATCGCGACCGGATGTTGCGTCGCTACGACACGATCATCGTCGACGAGGCGCACGAGAGGTCTCTGAACGTCGACTTCCTCCTCGGCTATCTCGCACGCATCCTCCCCCGGCGCCCGGATCTCAAGGTCGTCATCACAAGTGCCACCATCGATCCGGAGAGCTTCGCGAAACACTTCGCGGATCAGGAGGGGACTCCCGCACCGATCATCGAGGTCTCCGGCCGGACCTATCCGGTCGAGGTGCGCTATCGTCCGCCCATCGAGGCCGCCGACTCGGACGACATCGACAGCCTGACCAGGGCGCTCCGGGAGCTCGATCGCGAGCCGGCCGGTGATGTCCTGGTGTTCCTTCCCGGCGAGGCCGAGATCCGGGACGCCATGGATGCGGTGCGCGGCATGTACGCGAAGGACGCCGCTCCGACCGAGGTGCTCCCCCTGTTCGGGCGCCTCTCCGCCGCAGAGCAACACCGCGTGTTCGACAGATCGCGCGTCGCCGGTGTCCGCCGACGCGTCATCCTCGCCACCAACGTCGCCGAGACCAGCCTGACCGTGCCCGGCATCCGGTATGTGATCGACACCGGTACCGCCCGAATCTCCCGCTACAGCAACCGCAGCAAGATCCAGCGTCTGCCCATCGAGCCGGTGTCGCAGGCCTCGGCGCAGCAACGCGCCGGACGTGCGGGCCGCACCGCGCCGGGCATCGCGGTCCGGCTGTACGCAGAGGACGACTTCGCCACCCGACCCGAGTTCACCGAGCCCGAGATCCTCCGAACGAGCCTCGCGTCCGTGGTGCTGCAGATGCTCTCGCTGGGATTCGGCGACGTGGGGGACTTCCCTTTCCTCACCCCGCCCGATTCGCGCGGCGTCAAAGCCGCGTTCGATCTCCTGGTCGAACTCGGCGCGGTGCGCACGGCACCTCGCGGCGAGGGGGGTGCGCGCCTGACGGAAATCGGCACGCGCCTCGCGCGGCTTCCGATCGATCCGCGATTGGCGCGCATGCTCGTCGAGGCCGAGCGCACGGATGTCCTCGGCCAGGTCCTACCGATCGTCGCGGGGATGTCGATCCAGGACGTTCGGGAACGCCCCGAGGCCGACCGGGCCAAAGCCGATTCGTTCCACGCACGCTTCACCGATCCCACCAGCGATTTCCTCACGTTGCTGAACCTGTGGCAGTACCTCCAGGAGAAGCAGTCCGAGCTCGGTTCCAGCGCGTTCCGCCGCATGTGCCGCGCGGAGTTCCTGAACTACGTGCGCGTGCGGGAGTGGATGGACGTGCACCGACAGCTGCGCTCACTGATGGGCCTGCGGCGCTCCAGTGCACCCGTCGACGAGGCCGGCGCCGATCCCGACGCGATCCATCGTGCGATCCTCGCCGGGCTGCTCTCCCACCTGGGCATCCTCGACACCCGCGGTCAGAACCGTGAGGCCAAAGGCCGCGGCGGCAAGAGCGGACCGCCGGCTGCGGAGTACGTCGGGGCCCGCGGCACGCGCTTCGCGGTCTTCCCCGGGTCCGGGGTGCGCAAGAAGCGGCCCGCCGCGGTCATGGCCGCGGAACTCGTCGAGACCTCGCGTCTGTTCGCCCGGACGGTGGCCGCCATCGACCCCGCCTGGGCCGAGGCGCTCGCCGGAGACCTGGCCCGCCGGCAGCTGAGCGAACCGCACTGGTCGACGTCGCAGGGCGCGGCATCGGCGTACGAGAAGGTCACGTTGTTCGGGGTGGAGATCATCCCCAAGCGCAGGGTGCACCTTGCACGCTTCGACCGGCCGCTGGCGCGGGAGTTGTTCGTCCGGCACGCCCTCGTCGAGGGCGAGTGGAACACGACCCACCTCGACAAGCGTCTCACCGCGTTCGAACGTCGCAACCGCGAGCTGCGTCGCCGACTGGAGAAGGTGGAGGAGCGCGAGAGACGCCGCGACATCCTCGTCGGCGACGAGGCCGTCTACGGGTTCTACGACACCCGTGTTCCGCGCGAGGTCGTCGATGTCCGTTCCTTCGAGGCATGGTGGAAGGACGCGATCACGCGGACGCCGCGGCTGCTGGACATGACCGAAGCAGACCTGCGCGAGGACGCCGGTCGTAGCGACGAACGCGATTTCCCCGCGCGCTGGCGGCAGGGTGATCAGGTACTCACGCTGGCCTACCGGTTCGAGCCGGGCGCCCCGGATGACGGCGTGACGGTCGTGGTCCCGCTGGCCCTGCTCGCGCAACTGCAACCGGTCGGGTTCGATTGGCAGGTGCCGGGTCTGCGCGACGAGCTCATCACGGCCCTCATCCGCTCCCTCCCCAAATCCATCCGGCGTCACGTGGTACCGGCGGCGGACTGGGCGGCGACGTTCTCCGCCGAGATCGCCACCGAAGGTCCCGAGCTCTCCGGCGGGCTTCCCGCACAATCACTGCGCCAGGCGCTCGCCGACCGCATCCGCCGGGTTGCGAGTCAGCCGGTGGGCGAGAAGGACTTCGATCTGGAGCGCGTGCCGCCGCATCTGATGATGTCCTTTCGCGCGGTGGACGCCCGCGGCCGGGAAGTCGGTGGCGGTCGCGACCTCGCCGGTCTCCAACGCCGGCTGGCCGATCGGGCGCGCTCGTCCGTGGCACGCTCCGTGGAGCGGGCATCGGCTCCGTCGTCCGTCGCCGCGGCCTCCCGCGGGGCTGCCGGCGCGCCCGCGGAGGTCGGTTTCGCGCAGCGCAGCGGCGTGACCTCCTGGGACTTCGGCGATCTGCCCGAGGTCGTGGACAGCAAGGTCGCCGGCGGTGTCGTCCGCGGCTATCCGGCTGTCGTCGACGACGGAGAGTCGGTCTCGCTGCGGATCGAGACCTCGGCAGAGTCGGCCGCCGACGTCACCCGCGGGGGCGCACGCCGACTGTTGCTGCGCGCTGTGGCATCCCCCGCCTCCTACGTGCTGGAGCACCTCACCAGCACGGAAAAGCTCGCCCTGGCGGCCTCGCCCTACCCCTCGGCGAAGGCCCTCATCGACGATGCGCGCCTCGCGGTTGCCGACCGCGTGCTCGGCGAGGTCGCCGAGGGCCGGACCATCCGCTCCCAGGCAGGATTCGAGAAGGCCCGCGACGCCTACGCGGCGGTCGTCGTCGAGGACACCTTCAGGGTGGTCTCCCTCGCGGCGAAGATCCTCGTCCTGTCGCGCGAGGTCGAGAAGGCCGTGAAGAACCAGAACTCCCTCACGCTTCTGGGGGCGCTCAACGACGTCAAGACCCAGCTGTCCGGGCTCGTGTTCCCCGGCTTCATCGCCCGCATCGGCACGGCCCGGCTGGCACACCTGCCGCGGTACCTGCAGGGCGCACGAGACCGCGTCCTCGGTATCGCCGACAACCCCGGACGCGACCGGCAGCGGATGAGCGAGTACGAACGCTCCGCCATCGCGTTCGCCGACGCCGGCGGCACGATCCCGCTCGACCCCCGCGCGCCCGAGCACCTCGTGCGGGTGCGCTGGATGCTGGAGGAGTACCGCGTGAGCCTGTTCGCCCAGTCGCTCGGTACCGCCGAGCCCGTCTCCGCCCCGCGTATCGCCAAGGCCCTGCGCGGACGGTCGTGACCGAAAGGACACCGATGCCCCACGCCATCGTTCACCGCCGCATCGGCGGCCCGGAGGTTCTGGAGTATGTCGAGGCCGAGCCCGCACGCCCCGCCTCCGGGGAGGTCCTCATCCGAGTAGACGCGGCCGGGGTCAACCCGATCGATGCGAAGCTCCGCAGCGGCATCCGCCCCTCACCTCCCCTGGAGGGGCCCCGCCGTGTCGGTGCCGACGGTGCGGGCACCATCGTGGAGGTCGGCGAAGCGGTCGAGGGTCTCCGGACCGGCATGCCGGTGGTCGTCACCGGGGCGCAGGGCCTGTACGCGGACATGGCCACGGTCCCTGCCGCCACCGTGACACCGCGTCCGCACACGGTCGACGCCGCCACAGGAGCATCGATCGGAATTCCTGCCTCGACCGCCTATCAGGCACTGCGTTCGCTCTCGGTCGGCCCCGGCGACCGACTCCTCGTGCACGGCGGATCCGGAGCGGTCGGTCAGGCGGTGATCCAGTTCGCGGTGGCGTGGGGAGCCGAGGTGATCGCGACGACGTCCTCGCGCAGAGCCGATCGCGTGCGGGAGCTCGGCGCGGCGCCGGTGCCGTACGGTGAGGGCCTCACCGATCGCGTCCGCACGCTGAGCCGCCGCATCGATGCCGCGCTCGATTGCGCGGGAACCGACGAGGCGATCCACACATCGATCGAGGTGGTATCGGACCGGTCTCGGGTCGCGACGCTGGTGCGTGGTGCGGACGCGCCTCGCTTCGGTATCCAGGCGTACGCCGGTGGTGCACCGTACGGGCTCAGCGAACAGCAGCAGGCGTGGCGCCGAGAGGCGGTACCGGTGACGTTGGCGCTGATCGCCGCCGGCGCGTTCCGTGTCGAGAAGGGTCCTGCCTATCCGCTACGGGATGCCGTGCGCGCTCATGAGGAGGTCGAGCGCGGCACCGACGGGAAGATCCTGCTCCTGCCCGCTCAGTCCTGAGCGTCTTCCGCCGTGCCCTCGGGCGGCGTCCCTGCGTCGACGTCGGCACTGGCGTCCGAGGATTCGTCATCCTCTTCCTCGACTTCGTCGACCCACACGGTCTCGGCCGCTTCGAAGCCGCTGGCGTCGTCCAGAGCCTCTGCGGCGACCGTCGCACGACGCCGCCACTGCTCGGCCTCGTCCCCGCGACCGAGCTCCTCGAGCACCGTCGCGCGTGCCGCGAACAGCGCCGGGCTCCACTCGTACGCGCGCTGCGGGTCTAGCTCGGGGATGTCGAGTTCGAGCAGGGCTCTCTCGGTCTCACCCTGGTCGAGCCGCGCACCGGACATCGCGATCGCGAGCTCGACGCGCACGGCTGTGGGAAGTGTGCTGCGGTCGACGGAACGGCCGACCTCGAGCGCGCGGTCGGCACGGCCGACGCCCCGCTCGCTGTCGACCTGCAGCGCGATCTGGTCGTCCTTGCCGCTGATGCGACGGTAGGTGCGCAGTTCGCGGAGGGCCAGTGAATAGTCCCCCACCGCGTACGCCGTGATGGCCACCGTCTCGCGCACCACCGCGATGCGACCTGCGCGATGGCTCGCTTCGAGTGCATGGCGGTGAGCGAGCGCGGGATCGTCCTCGATGAGGAGGCCGGCCATCGCGAGGTGGCGCGCGACCGCGTCGGCGTTCTCCTTGCTGAGCGTCTTCAACTCGTTGCGCGCGGCACTGGGCAGCGACCTGGCCGTGATCTCGTCGGGGATCTCGGGGACGTCCCGGCGCGGAGCACGGGGCTCTCGGTCATCCCGACCCCCGTACGAACGGTCACCATCACGCTTCTGATACGGCTTCCGGTCGTCCCGACCCCCGTACGAGCGATCACCATCACGCTTCTGATACGGCTTCCGGTCATCCCGACCCCCGTACGAGCGATCACCATCACGCTTCTGATACGGCTTCCGGTCCCCACGAGCGGGGGTGCTGCTGTCGTTCGAGGTATAGCGAGGGCGACGAGGGCGCTCGCGATCTTCGTCTTCTGCCATCAGCTGATCCTCCTGTTAACGCGGAAATGGCCACCCTGCGTTGGGTGGCCATTTCCGGTAAGGGAAGTCCGGCGGTGTCCTACTCTCCCACAGGGTGTCCCCTGCAGTACCATCGGCGCTGAGAGGCTTAGCTTCCGGGTTCGGAATGGGACCGGGCGTTTCCCTCTCGCTATGGCCGCCGAAACACTATCGATGTT
>NZTV01000056.1 GCA_002703245.1 Microbacterium sp. | reverse complement strand
GGCGGTGCTCACCGGCGATATCAGCCGGTGCTCAACCGCGATATCCAGTGGTGCTCAACCGCAATAATCAGCGGTGCTCACTGGTCCAAATACTCATCCAACCGCGCCGAGGTGCTGGGAGTGCCCGGCTCGACGGCCTTCTGCAACCGGTCGTCGAACAGCGCGATGGACATCGCGAGGGTCACTTTCACCTCGCGTGAGGCCTCGGTGAGCATCGGCAAATCGCGCCGGAGCATGGTGCCCTTCGTGAGGATCGAGAAGGGCGTGCCCGCGTCGGTGAGCGCCGACACGATGCCGGGCATCAGCCGGTACCGTCCCTCCGCCCGCTGATACGGGTCGGTGTTGGTGCCGAGCATCACCGGATCCTGGCGCCACGTGCCGCGCGCGAGCTCTCGCCGGAGGACCTCGGCGACGTTGATCTTCACGATGACCTGGGTGTCGAAATCCCGGCCCGCATCGAGGTCGAGGTACTCGTGTGTTCCGCGGGCGAAGCAGTACGAGCATGCATGACTGCAGCCCCGATAGGGGTTGACGGTCCAGTCGAAGGGCATCGACGAGCCGCCGGGGACATGGTTGAGCGCAGATTTCGCCATGACCTCGTGGAAGGTCACCCCCGCGAAATCCGGCGTCGTGACCGACTGCACCAGCCCGTCGAGATGCTCGAGACCCGGGAGGGCCGCCGCGTCCGCGACCCCGAGTTCCTGTCCCTGCCATCGCATGGATCCATACGAACAAAGATACGAGGGAGAGTCAAGGCCGAGCCGGCGATTGTCGAAGAAGTGGTGTTCGCGAGGGCCGTGTGTCGAGATCGCCCGACCGATCGAGCACAATGAGGGGGTGGCGGACCCCGACCCGCCCGAATCTCCGGGCGTTCCCCTCACTCGTCGCGCACTGCGCGAGAGGGAGGAGCAGTCGCGTGCCCCGACGGAGGCGCGATCGCCCGATGTGCACGCTCCGTTGCGACGACGTCGCGCACCCGCCGCCGCCCCGGGGGAGCACGCCTCGGCGTTCGGTGCCGCCACGGCGCCGAGCCCCGCGCATGCCCGCCGTCGACGCGCCGGACGGATCGGCGCCGCTTTCGCCGCCGTCGGTGTCGCCGTGCTCGTGTTCGGCACGGCGGCCGCGGTGACCGCCGCCGTCACCGCGCCTCCCCTGTCCGAGGCGGCATCCCTCGAGGCCGAGGGGGAGATCCTCGACGTCTCGGTGGAGGGCTCGTTCGACGAACCCCTGCCGCCGGTCACCGACGCACTGCCCTCCCCGGTGGTGGCGCCGGACGTCTCCGGCGATGACATCTGCGGGTCGGAGGAGTTGCTCGCCGCGTTGGACGCGCGGGACACCGCCGCCGCCATCGCCGCCGCCGGAGGGGCTGAGCGGTTCCGTTCGGCGGTCGCGGCCGGGACAGCGCCCTGCGTGAGCCTGGACGACCCGAGCTTCGAGTGGGTCGTGGTGAACAAAGCACGTCCGCTCGATCCGATCGACTATCGGCCGGAGGAACTCGTCGCGCCCGACGGGGTGCGCAACATCCCCGGAACGGCGATGCGCCCGGCCGTCTCTACAGCGCTGTCGACGATGGTCGCCGACGCGGCGGCCGCCGGCGTGGGCGAGATCGCGCTGCTGAGCGGCTTCCGCTCGTACGGCACCCAGGTCGACACGTACGCGTCGCATGTCGCCTCCCGCGGGGAGGACGGCGCCGACACGATCAGCGCCCGTCCCGGGCACAGTGAACACCAGGCGGGCCTGGCCGCCGACGTGGTCGCCTGCGACGCCGGCGCATGCGGCGGGCTCGACGACCTCGCCGGAACGCCGCAGGGTGACTGGGTCGCCGCGCACGCCTGGGAGTACGGCTTCGTCGTGCGCTACGAAGACGGGTTCACCGACGTGACCGGGTACTCACCCGAGCCGTGGCACCTCCGCTACGTCGGGACCGACATCGCCCGGCACTACACCGAGGGGGGATGGCACACCCTGGAGAGCTTCTTCGGGCTGCCGGCCGCCCCCGACTACGACGGTTGAGGGCATCCGACAAACAGTGGCATCGCGTGCCACCGATCGTAGGACTCGATCTCACATGCCCTCCGCTCGTCGGGCCTCGAGAACTAGGATGACGCCGGGGGCGACCCCGCAGATTCACCACTCGAGGAGGAGAGACCCGCATGCAGCGTGACATCTACGACGAGGACCACGAGGCCTTCCGCGACGTCGTCAAGGAATTCATCAAGCGGCACGTCACGAACGACGCGCGGGAGAAGTGGGACGCCGAGGGCGAAGTCGACCGCGCGACCATGCTCGCCGCGGGAGAAGCGGGCCTGATCGGCCTGTCGGTGCCGGAGGAGTTCGGCGGCGCGGGCATGCTGCAGGACTACCGGTTCCGGGCGGTCGTCAACGAAGAGGTCATCGCCGCCGGGTCCGGGTCGCTCGCCGGGGCTTTCGGCATCCAGGATGACCTCGCCGTGCCCTACCTCGTGCACATGGGCACGCAGGAGCAGAAGGAGAAGTACCTCCCGCGGATGGCCACCGGCGAGATCGTCGGCGCCCTCGCCATGACCGAACCCGGCGCCGGGAGCGACCTGCGCGGTATCTCGACGACGGCGAAGAAGGTCGACGGTGGCTACATCGTCAATGGTGCGAAGACGTTCATCTCGTCGGGTGCGACCGCAGACCTGGTGGTCACGTTCGTCAAGACCGGTGAGGGGAACCGGCCCGATGCATTCAGCCTCCTGTTGATCGAGACCGCCTCCGAAGGCTTCGACCACGGGAAGAAGCTGCACAAGATGGGCTTCCAGGGGCACGACACCGCGGAGCTGTCGTTCACCGACGTCTTCGTCCCGGAGGAGAACCTCATCAGCGGGCGCGAGGGGCAGGGTTTCGTGCAGTTGATGATGAACCTTCCCCTCGAGCGACTGTCGATCGGGGTGGCCGCCGCGGCGGCCGCCGGTGCCGCGTTGGACTGGACCGTCGCGTACACGAAGGAGCGTGAGGCATTCGGCCAGCGCGTGATCGACTTCCAGAACACCCGCTTCCAGCTCGCCGACGTCGCCGCGACCGTCGACGCGCTGTGGGCCTACATCGACCGTGCCCTGCTGGCGTACAGCAAGGGCGAGTTGTCGGCCGAAGAGGCGGCGAAGGTGAAGTTCTGGGCGACCGAGCGGGAGTGGGACGTGCTCGACACGTGCGTCCAACTGCACGGCGGATACGGCTACATCACCGAGTACCCGATCGCCCGCGCCTTCCTCGACGCGCGCGTGCACCGCATCTACGGCGGCACGAACGAGATCATGCGTGAAATCGTCGGTCGCCAGCTCGCCGGTAAGAAGTAAGCCGTACTCCGCAGTCGCCTTCCGCGGGTCCACCCGGCCGGGTACCCGCAGAAGGCGACTGCGGAACGGTGGGTGAGGTCCGCTCGGTAGGCTCGCAGGATGAGCGGACCCGGCACCGGTGAGGATCCCGCGGGGCGGCGCGGGAGCTACGCCAAAGGCATCGCGCGGCGGCAGGAGATCCTCGACCGCGCGATCGAGGTGTTCGCGGAGCGCGGTTCGAAGCGGACGAGCCTGCGGGCCATCGCGAGCGAGGTCGGCGTCACCCATGCCGCCTTGACGCACTACTTCGGCTCACTCGACGAGCTGCTGGTCGCGGTCTACCTCGAGTCCGAGCGTCGCGGGGACGAGCAGGAGGACGGCCTCGACGAGGCGACCCCCGCCGAGGCGATGCGCCGCGCGGCCCAGCAGAACCGCACGATCCCCGGACTCGTCCAGCTCTACTCGTCTCTGGTCGCGACCGCGCTGGAGGGCGCACATCCGGCGCCCCAGGAGTTCGTCACGGCCCGCTTCGTGCGCCTGCGGCACGAGCTGGCGCACCGGGTCGTCCGGTTGCAGGAGACCGGCGAGATCCGGCGCGACGTCGACCCCGCCCTCGTGGCGGCCCTGGTCATCGCGGCGTCGGACGGTCTGCAGACGCAGTGGCTGCTCGACCCGTCCGTCGACCACGAGGGCGCGCTCGCGATGCTCGACACGCTCCTATCCGGGTCGGACGAGCGTCCGGATGGGAGCGGGCTCAGAGCGTCGCGGTGAAGGGATCGAAATCGATCGGGAGCATCGGGACCGGCGCCACGGAACTCGCCACGGTGACCGTCGCCCCCGACCCGGCGGACTCCTGAGCCGACAGCAGCACATCCAGCACGTGGAGTCCGAGCTCACCCGAGGCGACATGCGGCGTGCCGGCGGAGATCGCCCGAGCCATCTCGAGCGCGCCGAGACCGCGCCCGACCGTCAGATCCGGATGCGGGATCTCGACCCACTCCTGTTCGCTCCTCCCGCCGTCGCGCAGCACGCCGAGCGGCGCCACCGAGGCGATCCGCCCGTCGAACCGGTTCGGGTCGGGGAGCACGATCGACCCCTCGGTGCCGTGGATCTCGACGACGCCGTGACGCTCGAGCGCCGAGTCGAAGCTGAGCAGGCTCTGCGCCTGCTGACCCGACTCGAATGCCGTCACGATCTGGATCGTCGAGGGCACCTCGACCGGGAAGCGCTCGCCGGCACGCGGGCCGGTGTGGATCTGTCGGTCCTCGCGCGCCCGGGTGCCCACGGCGGAGACCCGGTCGACGGGACCGAACAGGCTCACGAGCGCGGAGAAGTAGTACGGTCCCATGTCCAGCAGGGGGCCCGCACCTTCGGCGAACAGGAAGGCCGGGTTGGGGTGCCACAGGTCCGGACCCTGCGTCTGGAAGGTCGTCTGCGCGAACAGGGGTCGCCCGATGCGGCCCTCCTCGATCGCGCGCCGCGCAGTCTGGAAGCCGGGGCCGAGCAGGGTGTCGGGCGCGGACCCGACGCGCACGCCGGCCGCGTCCGCCTCCGTCAACAGCAGCGCGGCACCGTCCCGATCCAGGCCCAGCGGCTTCTCGGACCACACGTGCTTTCCGGCGGCCACCGCAGCACGGGAGACCTCGACGTGTGCGGCCGGGATGGTGAGGTTGACGACCAGATCGACGCCGGGGTGGGCCAGCACATCGTCGGCGGTCCCCGACTCGGCGACGCCGTGCTTCTGCGCCTGTGCCTTCGCGCGTTCGGGGTCCAGGTCGCCGAGGATGACGACGTGGGTGTCGGGGAAGGCCGCGAAGTTCTCGAGGTAGGTGTCACTGATGACGCCGACGCCGATGATGCCGATGCCGACCGCGCTCATCGGACGAACCCACCCTCGGTGAGGAACGACAGGCTGGCCGCGATGTCGTCGAAGACGTCTCCGGGGGCGCTGTCGTACTCGATGATCGCGTACTCGAGACCGCGTGCGGCGTGCAGAGCGTCCGCGAGGGGGACCTCCGCGGTGCCGGCGTGACGCTGGTCGAGGCTCGCCGAGGTGAACTCCGGCGCACCCGGGGCCCAGGGGTTCGACGCGGGAACGATGCCGTCCTTCACATGCACCGCGACGAGTCGGTCGCCGAGGCGGTCGACGAGCGCGACCACATCCTGTCCGCCGGTGAGCGCCCAGAACAGGTCGAGCTCGAGGACGACGCGGGAGTCGGTCCGTGCGACGAAGTGCTCGTAGGCGCTCTGCCCGTCGATGTCGACCACGAACTCCTGCGCGTGATTGTGGTATCCGACGGTGAGGCCGAAGCCGGCGGCCGTTTCGGCAAGCGCGTTGAGTCGGTCGGCGATGTCGGCGACGCCGTCCCGGGTACGCCAGCGTTCCGGGGCGACGAACGGGTCGATGACGGTGGTCATGCCGATCGTCGCGGCCGCGTCGAACACGACCTCCGGCGCGGGGGTGGGGATCGAGCCGTCCGGCGTCCACAGCTCATCCGACAGCAGAGGGGCGTGCCCGGTCGGGGCGGCCAGGCCGGAGGCGTCCAGAGCCGCGCGGATCTCTGCGGGACGCCGCACGAAGTCGAAGGCCTCGACGTTGCGCAACCCCAGGGCGGCCAGGCGATCGAGGGAGCCTCCCATATCGGCGGAGAACCGTTCGGCGAGCGTGTAGAGCTGGACCGAGGCGAGCGGCAGGGCCACAGTGACCTTCCTTTCCGTCACCGCGGGTGAGTCGACGACGGTGACGGGGACAGGCTACCAGGCAAAACCTCCATGTGGAGGTTTATTCGCACGCAGCCGTCCGCCCGGCAGCGCGTTGACAACACAGGAGGCCTGTCGACGAAGCGGCCGCAAGAGCGCTCCCGCCACCGATCCGGGCGCGGATCTCCTGTGTTCTTCACGCGGCCGTCAGGCGGTCGCGGCGCAAGACGGGGCCTCAGTGCTGGCCGGCGGGTCCGGCACCGCGGCCCATACCCCGTGTCGCCAAGCCGCGCCGGCGGGCGAGCTTGGCGACACCGGCCTTGCGGAGCCGGTCGCCGATCAGCACGCCGAGGCCCGCTCCGACCAGGCACGAGGCCATCGTGAGGGCGAAGAAGGTGACCTGCAGCCCGACCGGGACAGACCCCAAATCGAAGGATGCCCACGACAGGATCGGATACACGAGCCCGACCGCCACCGCCCCGGCGAAGTACTGCCACGTCGTATAGAAGCGGTACAGCACGATGAGGAACGGCAGCTCGATGAAGAACGCCCACCACAGACTCGCCCCGAGGAACGGGAAGGCGACCAGGCCCGACAGGAGCCCGATGAGGAGGGCGGTGCCGGGCCGCTCGAGCAGGCGCATGCCGACGGCGGCCGGAAGCAACCACAGACCCGCGCCGGCGACCGAGACGAACGGCGCCACCGCGAAGACGGCGCCCGCGATCCATCCGGCACCCCACAGCAGGGCGCCGCCGGCGACACCGATCGCGGCGCAGGTGAGCAGATAAACGGTGGAGACGCGGCTCATGCGTGACCTTCCGGGTGGGGCGCAGTCTGCGCCTGAGGGGTGGGGGAGGAGGTGCCCGCGCGCCAGTACCCGCAGAAGCTCACGAGCTCCTTGTCGAGTCCGCGGTCGTTGACGAGGTGGCGTCGCGCCTGGGTCGGGAGGGCCTGTTCGCCGACGACGTAGGCGTGGAAAGGGGCGGGTGGTTCGGTGTCGCGCAGGTGTCGGACGGCCGACAGGGCCAGCGCGCCCGGCGTCTCGTCGCGGTCGCGCACGATCCACCGCACGTCGATGCCGGGTGGGTGCGGGAACGGGAGCGCGTCGTCGTCGGACCCCACTTCGACCAGGGCGATGCCGGCGGCGTCGTCGGGCAGTGACGCGCAGATGCCGGCGATGGCGGGAAGCCCGGTCTCATCGGCGACCAGGAGCACGGTGTCGGTCCCGCGTTCGGGGTTGAAGGCGAGTCCCTCGTCGATGATCACGACACTCTCGCCGACCTCGCACGACGCGGCCCAGCGCGAGGCGGGGCCTGCGGTGCCGTCGTCGTCGGAGCCGTGCAGCACGAAGTCGACGTCGATCTCCGCACCGGCCTCCGGCGTCGCGGGCCGGTAGGCGCGGACGGTGTAGTTGCGCATCACCGGGCGTACACCGTCGGGGATACGCAGGTATCGCAGGTAGCCGAAGAGCTTGTTCGCCTTCGCCGGGATCCGCTCCAGACCGTCGTCACCACCGAGCGGAAGGAAGATGCGGAACCATTGGTCGTATCCCATCGGAGTGAACCGGTCGATCTCGCCCCCACCGAGCGTCACGCGCATCCATCCCGGGGACAGGCGTGCACGGCGCAGCACGGTCAGCCGGATGAGTTCCTGCACGGCGGGTTTGACGAGTCGGCCGGCGCGGGCCATCGGTTCTCCGTTCGGTCGGGATGCTCGGGTGATCCGGATGCTCAGGCGAGCACCCAGGGGAAGGTCGCGGCGAACACCGCTGCCGAGACGGCGAGGAACACGACGATGAACACGACATCGCGTGTCCGGAAGGGCACGAGGTGGCGCTCGGTGCGGTCCGGGTAGGCGCCGAAGGCGCGGGCGTCCATCGCGAGGGCGACCCGTTCGGCGTGCCGGATGGCACCGGCCAGCAGCGGCACGATGTAGCCCACCCAGCGGCGCAGTGCCGCGATCGGGCCGCGGCCGCCGTGGCTGCCGCGGACGCGGTGCGCCTGCCTGATCACGTCGAGTTCGTATCCGAAGCGGGGGACGAAACGGAATGCGGCCAGGGCGGTGTAGCCGATGCGGTACGGCACGCGCAGCTGCTGCACGCTCGCGCGCACGAGATCCGGGCCGGTCGTCGACAGCCCCACGATGAGTGCGAGCGAGACGATCGCCGCGACACGGGCGCCGGTGGCGAGGCCGACGAGCATCGCGCCCCCGTACATCGTCCACCCACCGATCTGCCACAGGACGATGCTGTGGTCCACCCCGGACGAGTCGGTCCAGATCGCGAAGCCGAGTCCCATCACGACGGCGGCGACGGGCACCAGCAGGAGCAGTGCCGTGAGACGTCGCGTGAAGCTCACACCCACCAGCAGCACGATGTAGGTGAGGGCGACGAACACCAGGGGCGTGGTGATGTCGCGGACGAACACGAGCAGTGCCATGGCGGGGAGCGGGGCGAGGAGCTTGGCGAGGGGGTTGATGCCGTAGAGGAATCGGATCGGCGACGCCGGCCGCAACGCGGCATACGGGTCGACCGGCACAGGGGTGGTCTGTGCCTGGGGGATTGTGAGCGGCTCGGTCACGTCGCACCCCCGGGCAGGTCGGCGAGGCGGGCGACACCGTCGAGTTCGGGATGACTGGACAGGCCGCGGAGCGCCCGCCGCAGGGGCGGCATCCTCAGGCCCGCGCGTTCGATCAGGGCGTCGTCGGAGAAGACCTCCGAAGTCGGCCCGTCGGCGGCGATGCGTCCGGCGTCGACCACGATCGTGCGGTCGGCGTGTTCGGCGACCAGCTGCATGTCGTGGGTGACGACGAGGATCGTGGTGCCGTCGTCGCGCAGGTCGGCGAGCAGCCGCAGCAGTTCGTCGGCACGGGCGCGATCCTGACCGAAGGTGGGTTCGTCGAGCGCGAGCACCGGGGCGCCGGCGACCAGGGCGGTGCCCACCGACAGACGTCGCTTCTGTCCGCCCGACAGGAGGAAGGGGTGAGCATCGGCTTTGTCGGCGAGGCCGAACCGCTCGAGCAGCTCGTCCACGCGCCGACGCACCTGCGATTCATCGAGGTTCGCGCGTCGCAGTCCGTGGGCGAGCTCGTCGAAGACGGTGTGCGAGATGAATTGGTGCTCGGGGTTCTGGAAGACGAACCCGATGCGGGAGGACAGCCGGCGCGGGTCGACGCGGGAGATGTCCTCGCCGCCGACGTGGACGGTGCCGCGCGGCGGGCGGATGACGCCGGCGATCGCCTGCACGAGGGTGGTCTTCCCGGCGCCGTTGGCCCCCACGACCGCGACGAATTCGCCGCGGCGGACGTCGAGGTCCACGTCGTGGAGCACGTCGGTGCGGCCGCGGCGCAGATCCAGCCCGCGGACGGTCACGACCGGGTCTTGCCCGCGCCGGTCGTCGACGGCGCGGGCGACGGGGCGGGGGATCGCGCGGGCGGGCGCGGTCTCGAGGGCATCCTGCAACTCGGCGGGGGTCAGTGGCAGCGGATCGAGCCGGTAGCCGGCGGCGCGCAGACGGAGAGCGGCGAGGGCGGAGTGGGGGAGCCACACGCCCAGTCGATGGAGTTCGTCCGCGCGATGTCGGAGGATGTCGTCGACGGGGCCGTCCGCGATGAGGCGGCCCGCGGCGTCCAGCACGAGGACCCGATCGACGAACCCGATTGCGGCGTCGAGGTTGTGCTCGACGAGCACGACGGCCCGGTCGCCGGCGGCGACGAGGTCGCCCAGGGCGGCGTAGACCTCGTCGATGCCGCGGGGGTCGAGGTTCGCGGTGGGCTCGTCGAGCACGAGGAGGGGGGACCCCATCGCGAGTGCGCAGGCGATCGCCAGACGCTGTCGGCCTCCCCCGGAAAGTCGGTCGGGGTTCTCGGTCCGGCGCTCCCACAGGCCGACGCGGCGCAACGCCGTCTCGGCGCGGGCGAGCACGTCGGCGACGGGCAGTTTGAGGTTCTCCGGACCGAACGCGACCTCGTCGAGCAGGGTTCCGGTGACCAATTGCGCGTCCGGGTCTTGGAAGACCATCCCCACGTGCGTGCTGAGCGAGGCCACCGTCGCCTCGGTGGTGTCGACCCCGTCGATGCTCACCGTGCCGGCGATGGAGGCGGGGAAGGCGTGTGGGATGAGTCCGTTCAGCGCGAGCGCGAGCGTGGACTTCCCGGATCCGCTGGGGCCCAGCACCAGGACGACCTCGCCGGGTGAGACGTCGAACGTGACGGAGGCGGGGGTCGCCACGTGTGCCTCATCGTGTGTGATGGCCACCTGCCGCAACCGGGCGAGGGGGGCGCCGGGGGCGGGTCCGGCCGCGGCGGCGGCGGACCGTTCGCTGTCGGCACGGACCACGGGTCATCCCCTTCGGGATTCGGGACGTCTTCTGTCGCTTGCGCGACGAAGTGAGGCATTCCTAACTTAGCTCACCCTCACCCCGCCTGCGGCCGTCCGGGACGCCCCCGTCCGCCCGCCGACGTCGGGTCCTTGTCGGCGCTCGGGTGAGGACGGTCAGGGGGTGTGGTCGTGAGGGAGCGGCCAGGACGGGTGGGCGTGCCGGCGGCGGGGGAGGGCGGTCGGGACCGCTTCGGCTGCGAGCGGGTCGCGGGATGCGCGGTGCTGCGCCCACCGGTGGTATCGGTCGATGAGGGGCACCGAGGACAGGGCATGGAGCGCGATGCTCAGGGCGATCGTGGTGACGACGGTCGGGATGACGACGTCGTCGTCGGGGATGCCCTCACCGATGGCGATGAGCAGGAACGCGAGGGAAGCCAGGCCGCGCGGTCCGAACCAGCCGATGAAGGTCATGGTCGGAATCCCCACGTGTCGACCCGCCAGGGCGAGTGCGACCGGCAGCATCCGCACCACCGTCAGGCTCAGCAGCGCGTACAGCACCACCTGCCACGTGAGCATCGGCAGGGCGAAGGTCACCGCGACCGCGCCGAAGACCACCCAGGTGGCGGCGGCGAGCAGATCGCCGGCGCTCTCGGTGAAGACGCCGATGTCGGTGCGCGCCCGTCCCACGGCACGGCCGAACGCGAGCCCGCCGACGAAGGCCGCGATGAACCCGCTCCCTCCCAGCGCCTCGGCGATCGCGAGGGCGAGGAGGGCGGCCAGGAGCGGGAGCGCCTGCCGCCAGCGGCCGTCGATCCATCCCCTCGCCGAGGCGAAGCGGAACAGCGCGCCGCCACCGACCCCGGCGACGAGTCCGGCCACGACACCCCATCCGATCTGCTCCGCGACGTTCACGGCGACCGCCGATGGGATGCTCGATTCGAGTTCGGCGTTCGCGACCGACAGGGGGACGAGGAACAGCGGCACGGCGATGCCGTCGTTCAGCCCGCTCTCCACGTCGAGTGCCTGCCGCACGCGTTGAGGTACCGATGTGTCGTCGACCACGCGCTGTCCGAGCGCGGCGTCCGTCGGGGCGAGCATCACCGCGATCAGGACGACCGAGATCACGGCGATACCGGGGAACAGCAGCAGCCCCGCCCCGACGCCGGCGAGCACGGTCAGCGGGAGTCCGATCAGCAGCAGTCGCCCGGGCCACTCGAGCTGCCGCCGCAACGCGTGCAGGTCGATGCGCATCGCGTCGCTGAACAGCAACAGCACGAGGGCGACCTCGGCGACCCGCTCCGCGGCGGCGGGATCGATGTCGACGTCGAACACGTCCGGCAGGGCCAGCCCGGCCACGACGCCGACCGTGGACAGGAACAGGGCGGCGGTGACACCGCGCTTCTGAAGGGGACCCGACAGGGCGCTCCAGACGGCGACGGCGAGGAGCACGGCGAGCACGGCGATCACCCCTGGGACGCTAGCGGACACGACGCCGGTCGCTCCGCCGCGCTCGCCGACGCCGGAGGATCACGCCGATGTCGGAGGATCACGCCGATGTCGGAGGATATCGGCCGAATCCTCCGACATCGATCGGATTCTCCGACATCCGTGGGGTGGGGATGCTGTGGGGTGGGGATGCCGTGGGGCCGGGGGTCAGCGGCGGCGGGCGGTGCGACCGACACCGGTGCGACGGAGGGCCTCGCCGATCGCGACCGCGGCGGCGCTCCAGGCGACCGGGCCCACGATGAACATGGCGATGTAGACCACTTGCGCCCATGGCTCGAATCGTCCGAGATCGGCGACCAGGGCGATGGGTACGGCGAGGACCACGCCGACGATGACCGCCGAGACGAAGTAGCGCCACGTCTCCCAGCGGCGGTAGCGGCCGGTCGCCGCGATGAGCTCCTGGAGGCCGCCGATGAGGATGGCCGTTCCGATGTACCGGCCGATCCACGGCGGCACGAAGGCGCTGGCGACCAACGCGGCCAGCAGGTGCGAGATGAGGGCGACCCACGGCATCCGCAGCAGCACCTGGGCGATCACGCCGGGGAGCACATGCACACCGAGTACGAGGCCGTAGAGCACCGGGACGGCAGCCGAGACCACGCCGCTGACGGCGCCGGCTCCGGCGGAGACGACCCCCGTCGCGACCCCGATCGCCGCGCAGGTGAGCAGAACGCTCGTCGAGAGGCGGGATCCGGTGGACACCTGCCCAGCGTATCGCTCTGCTCTCATGGGTTTCTCACGTGGAGGCCGTTCCCTGGGAGGGGACTGTGAGTTACGTTTGGGCCCACTGTGCGGCGACGGGGCCGTGCAACCTTCCCATCCCTTCCCCGTTGGGAGCTCACCGTATGAGTCGAAACACCGTGAGAGCGGCCGCGGTCGTCACAGTCGCCGCGTTGCTCACCGGAACCACCACCGCCACCGCTTTCGGTGCGACCGGGTCGGAGGAGGTGAACCCGCCCACCCCGATCGAATCGCCGAACGGCACCTACATCGTGCTGCTCGAGGAAGACCCCGTCGCCACCTATGACGGAGGCGAAGCGGGCCTGCGCGCCACGAAGCCCGCAGACGGCGAGAAGCTCGACACCCGGTCCCCGGAGGTGGAGGAATACGCCGGATACCTCGAGGAGAGGCAGCAGGACGTCGCCGCCGAGACCGGCGTGAGCCCGGAGGCGACCTACCAGATCACCCTCAACGGCTTCAGCGCCAGGATGTCGCCGCAGGAGGCGGCGAAAGTCGCCGGGGCGAAGGGCGTGGTCGGGGTGTATCCGGATGAGATCCGTCATCCCGTCGCCGTGCCCTCCACCGAGTTCCTCGGCCTCGAGGGGTCCGGTGGCGTGTGGGAGTCGCTCGGCGGTGAGGATGCGGCCGGCGAGGGTGTGGTCGTCGGTGTCGTCGACACCGGCATCGCGCCGGAGCACCCGTCGTTCGCGGGCGAGCCGCTCGGTTCCGCCCCCGGTGACGAGCCGTACCTCGAGGGCGACGACGTCGTGTTCGCGAAGGCGGACGGCGACCAGTTCCGCGCGACGCGGGTCACCGGTCAGGACTGGGGTCTCGACGACTACTCCACGAAGCTCATCGGTGCGAAGTACTTCTCCACCGGTGCGGCCAACGCCGGCTTCGACTTCAGCCACGACTATCTGTCGCCACGCGACGGCGACGGTCACGGATCCCACACGGCCGGCACCGCCGCGGGCAACACCGGTGTGGACGCCGCGATCGGAGGCATCGCTTTCGGTGCGGTCTCGAGCTTCCGGCGCAGAAGAAGGGCGTTCGGATCGTTGTCGCCACATTCACCGGGAGTGACACGGTGGCACGGTCTGTCGGGGTCAGCGGCTTCCTCGTCTTCCGCTGACGCATCACGACGGGGCGCCCGGGTTTCGGTCCGGGCGCTTCGTCGTTCCCGGCGCGCGGCGCTTCTCCCGCCGTTGCCGGCCCGAAGCGGTCAGTCCGAAGCGGTCAGTCGCTCGGCGTGCCCTGTGGCCAATCGACGGAGAGCCCCGGGACCGTGTTCCCGGTGAGGTACTTCGCCACGAACGGACAGCGCGGCACGACCGTCTCGGCGTGCGCGGCGATGTCGGACAGGGCCTCGGCGACGAGGATCGATGCGAGCCCACGGCCCGTGAAGGCGGGGTCGATCTCGGTGTGCACCATCTGCAGGCGGCCTCGGTCATCGGTCTCCCACCGGGCGAACCCGGCGAGTACCTCGTCCAGATGGAGTTCGTAGCGGGATTCGGCGTCGTTGCGGGTGATGCGCGGGGTCGTGGAGCTGTCGGTCACGGGGTTCCCTTCCGTCGCTGACTCCAACGTAGGCGTGTCCCCCGCGATTCCGCGAGGGGTGTGACGCGGCCCGCTCCTCGACCTAGATGTAGTTCCCTGGGACGTTGTGAACGGGTGACATAGGCGGAGTCCTCCGGCCAGGATGTGGGTTACCACACTCGCATCGTTGAACCGGAGGACTCCGTG
>NZTV01000055.1 GCA_002703245.1 Microbacterium sp. | reverse complement strand
TAGCCGATCGTCTTGTGGTCGGTGGAGGTGATCCACTTGACGACGATGTTGCCCTTCTGCTCGACGCGGGTCGAGCTCATGAGGGCTGCCTGACGCGGCGGCACGGTCTTCGGGCGGGTCGATTCCTGCGGCAGAGTCGTGGCCATGATCACTCGTCTCCCTCGGAGCTGTCGCCCGTGCCGGGCAGGTTCTGCAGGCGGTCGTACGCCTCGTTGATGTTGCCGGTCTGCCCGGCGGCCTCGAGCGAAGCGAGGTAGTCCTCGTACTCCGCCTCGCTGACGACCTTGACGTTGAAGAGCATCATCGAGTGGTATTCGCCGCAGAGCTCGGCGCACTTGCCCGCGTACTCCCCTTCACGGGTCGGCGTGAAGGACCAGTAATTGTCCTTGCCGATGTACATGTCCTTCTTGTACAGGAAGTCGATGATCCAGAAGGAGTGGATGACGTCGCGGGAGTTGAGCTTGATCTCGACCGTCTTGTCGACCGGCAGGTACAGCGTCGGCAGCTGCTCCTGGTCGATGTTCCCCTGCTCGTCGGGCTGGGCCTGGATGCCCATGCTCCACACGGCGTCGGAACCGTCCTCCTGCTCGCCGTTGTACTGGAAGTCCCACGCCCACTGCTTGCCGATGGCGGTGATCGACACGTCGGGGTCGTCGTAGCGGGTCTCGAGGATGGTCTGGTCACGCGCCGTGAAGGCGAAGAACCCGATGACCAGGATGAGCGGCACGACCGTGTAGAAGATCTCGATCGGCATGTTGTAGCGCAACTGCACCGGAAGACCGGTCTGACCCTTGCGGCGCCGGTAGGCGATCATCGCCCACAGCATCAGGCCCCACGTGACCACGCCGACCGCGAGGAGCACGATCCAGGAGTTGACCCACAGCCCGGAGACCATCTCGGTCCGGTCGGTGGCCGGAACGCCGTCCTCGGTGAATCCGGGGAGGAATCCGTTCAGCTCTGTCGGACTGCATCCGGCGAGTGCTACGGCCGTGGCGATCCCGATCGGGATGACGGCCCAGCGGAGACGGCGTTTCGAGTGCACGGTGCACCTTTCCGGGTCGCGGGTATTGCTCAAGCCAGTCTAGAGCAACCTCCCATGCACTTCAGGCCAACCACACAGGTGGACCTCCGCGGGCACGGGTCACGCGGGACGGGCCCGGGGGTTCTCCCGAACCCGCCGGACCCGTCGGAATCCCGTGGTGATCAGTGGAAGCTGTCGCCGCAGGCACAGCTTCCGGCCGCGTTGGGGTTGTCGATCGTGAACCCCTGCTCGGAGATCGTGTCTTTGAAATCGATCATGGCGCCGTCGAGATACGGCACGCTCATGTCGTCGACGATGACCTCGACGCCGTCGAAGTCGACGGCCTTGTCGCCGTCGAGGAATCGCTCATCGAAGTACAGCTGGTAGATCAGTCCGCTGCAGCCGCCGGGCTGGACGGCGACGCGCAGGCGCAGGTCGTCGCGGCCTTCCTGCTCCAGGAGGTTCTTCACCTTCTGCGCGGCTGCGTCCGTCAGCGAGACGCCGTGTTCACGGACGGTCTGGTCGGTCGTCAGGGCGGTGTCGGTCATGACGCTCCTTCGGGGTGGTTCGCGCCGCGGCGCGAGGACGATGCGTCGATTCTACGCGCCGCTCGGAGCGCACAGGGCGGACTCACGCGCCGCGTCGGTTCAACCGCGCCAACAGCAGCGCCTCCGACGTCATCGCGTGACGGAAGGTGTCCAGATGAAGGGACTCGTTCGGGCTGTGCGCGCGTGCGTGCGGGTCCTCCACCCCGGTCACGAGGATCTGCGCCTCCGGGAACTCGCGGACGAGGTCGGAGATGAACGGGATCGATCCACCGACGCCGAGGTCGACCGGCGGTACGCCATAGCCCGCGCTCAGCGCCTCCCGCGCCTCGACGACCGCCCAGCCGCCGGTGTCGACGAGGAAACCGTCGCCGAGGTCGACGTCGGTGAAGGTGAGTTGCGCACCCCAGGGTGCGTGCGACCGCAAGTGCGCCTCGATCGCCGCGTAGGCGTCCGCGGCGGACTGCCCCGGGGCGATCCGGGCGCTGACGACGACCGACACCTCCGGGTTGAGGGTGTTCGAGGCGTTTTTAACCGTGGGCGCGTCGATCCCGGTCACGGTCAGCGACGGCTTGTTCCACAGTCGGCCGAGGATCGACCCCGTGCCGATCGGCGTGACGCCCTCGGGGAGCCCGGCCTCCGACCGCAGCGTCTGCTCGCTGTGCTCGGGCGTCGGCGCGTCGTGCGCGACGAGGCCTTCGACGGCGACGGAGCCGTTCGCGTCCCACAGCGTCGACAGCAGGGTCACCGTCGCCATCATCGCGTCCGGGACCGCTCCCCCGAACATGCCGGAGTGCGAGGCGTGGTCGAGGGTCTTCACGGTCAGCGTGAAACGCGCGTTGCCGCGCAGGCTGACCGTGAGGGCGGGTGTGGACGCGTCCCAGTTGGTGGAGTCCGCGACGACGATGACATCCGCACGCAGGTCGTCGGCGTTGTCGGAGAGGAACTGCGCGAATGAGCGCGACCCCGCCTCCTCCTCCCCCTCGATGAACAGCGACAGCCCCAGGTCGAAGTCGGGTCCGACGGCGTCGACGAGCGCACGGATCGCCCCGATGTGTGCCATGATGCCGGCCTTGTCGTCCGCCGCTCCGCGACCGTAGAGTCTTCCTCCGCGCACGGTCGGCTCGAAGGGAGGCGTCTCCCACAACTCCTCGTCGCCGACGGGTTGGACGTCGTGGTGCGCGTACAGCAGGATCGTGGGCCGCCCGTTGCGGGCGGCGCGGCGGGCGAGAACCGCCGGCATGCCCACCTCGTCGGTTCCGGGGATCGTCGCGTGACGGATCGACACCTCGTCGAAGACGCCGGTGTCCTCGGCGAGTTGCGCGACCGCCTGCGCGGTACGACCCACCTCCGAGGCGTCGAAGCCCGGAAACGCGACGGAGGGGATCCGCACCAGCGCGCCGAGATCGGCCAGTGCGGACGGGATACGGGCGGCCGCCGCGGCCGTGACCGCGTCGTCGGGAGTCTGCTCAGAAGCCATGCGGGTAATCTTAAGTGCAGCATCTCCCGCGATCCGAGGATTCATCGTGCCCCACACCCCCGCCGCACCGGCGCCCAAGGACGAGTCGACCGAGACCGAGACGTCGGCCACCGGCAAGGGCCGCCCCACCCCGTCCCGCGCCGAACGCGAGGCCGCCCGCAAGCGTCCCCTCGTGCCCGACACCAAGGAGGCGAAAGCGCGGCAACGCGCCGAGCTCGCCGCCAAACGCGAGAAGGCACGCCAGGGCATGGCCGCCGGCGAGGAGAAATATCTCCCGCAGCGCGACAAGGGGCCGCAGCGCAAGTTCGTGCGCGACTTCGTCGATGCCGGATGGCACCTCGCCGAGTTCGTCATGCCCGCGATGATCCTCGTGATCATCGCGACGCTCGTGCCGGTGGTCGAAGTGCAGTACTACGCGCTGCTGGCGCTGTGGGGTTTCATCGTTTTCGTCGTCGGCGACATGGTCTACACCTCGATCCGTGTCAGAAGTGCGGCGAAGACGAAGTTCGGCGAGGGCCGCGTGGAGAAGGGCCTCGGCTGGTACGGGGCCATGCGGATCGTGCAGATGCGCTTCCTGCGCCTGCCCAAGCCGCAGGTCAAGCGGGGCGAGTACCCCGCCTGAGCGCGGTCAGGCGCCGGTTGATCTGGCGTGCCCACAGCGGTCCGCGGTAGAGGAACGCCGTGTAGCCCTGGACGAGGGTCGCGCCGGCGTCCAGGCGCTCCTGCACATCATCACCGGTCTCGACCCCACCGACGGAGATGACGCAGAAGTCCGGGTCCGGGACGGCGGCGCGCACGATTCGGAGCACCTCCAACGCACGTCGACGCAGGGGGCCGCCGGACAGACCGCCCTCGCCGGCCGCGGCGACCACGTCGTCGTCGGTGTTCAGGCCCTCGCGGGAGATCGTCGTGTTCGTCGCGATGAGGCCCGCCAGGCCCAGATCGCGCGCGAGCACCGTGACGGCGGTCACCTCGTCGTCGGGGAGGTCCGGAGCGATCTTGACCAGCAGGGGGGTGTCCCCCGAAGCGTCGCGCACCGCTTCCAGGAGCGGGCGCAGCGTCTCCACGGCCTGCAGACCACGCAGACCCGGCGTGTTGGGTGAGGACACGTTGACCACGAGATAGTCGGCGATCGGTGCGAGCAGGCGCGTGCTTCGAAGGTAGTCCTGCGTCGCGGCGTCCACGTCGACCACGCGGCTCTTCCCGATGTTCGCGCCCAGCACCGCGCGGGAGCGGCGACGGCGGAGACGCAGCAGGCGGAGGGCCGCCGCCTCGGCGCCGTTGTTGTTGAAGCCCATGCGGTTGATCACGGCACGATCCCGGATCAAGCGGAACAGTCGTGGCCGGGGGTTCCCGGGCTGCGCGATCGCGGTGACCGTGCCGACCTCCACGTGCCCGAAGCCGAGGGCGTACAACCCGGCCGCTCCGTGCACGTTCTTGTCGAATCCGGCGGCGACCCCGAAGGGGGATGCGAAGTCGAGACCGAGGGCGCTCGTGCGCAGATCGGGCGTCGGTGCCGTGAACCGGCGGACGAACGAGGACACACCGGGTAGCCCGAGCCCACGGATGACGAGCATCGCGGCGTGATGGGCCGTCTCGGGATCCATACGGGTCAGGACGGTCCGGAAGAGGAAGGGATACATCCCTCCCAGGTTATCGGTGGCGCCGGCGCCCGGTGATCAGGCGAGCCTTCACCCCTCCGCGGACTGGTCTACCCCCGGTCGGCTGTGACGGTCCGGGTGGTCGAGGCGGAGTTGGTCGATCGCCGCTTCGAAGTCTTCGAGTGAGTCGAACGCCTGGTAGACACTCGCGAAGCGGAGGAACGCGACTTCGTCGAGGTCGCGCAGAGGTCGGAGGATCGCCAGACCGATCTCATTGGTGTCGATCTGCGACGAACCGGTTTGGCGGATCGCCTCCTCGACCGTCTGGGCCAGGACCGCCAGGTCACTCTCGGTGACGGGCCGCCCCTGGCAGGCCTTCCGCACGCCGCTCATGACCTTCTCCCGGCTGAACGGCTCGATGACGCCGGACCGCTTGATCACGTTCAGGCTCGCCGTCTCGATCGTGGAGAACCGCCCACCGCACTGCGGGCACTGACGACGTCGACGGATGCTGAGACCGTCGTCACTCGTGCGCGAGTCGATGACACGCGAGTCGGGATTCCGGCAGAACGGGCAGTGCATGAGGGCTCCTACGCCTCGAAGCGCGCCGTGACGGCTTCACCGTGCGCGGGAAGCTCCTCCGCCTGGGCCAACGCGACGATGCCGTCGGCGACCGCGGCGAGGGCGTCGCGGTCGTAGTGGATGACCTGCTGCGGGCGCAGGAAGGTCGAGGCGGACAGGCCCGAGGAATACCGCGCCTGCCCCCCGGTCGGCAGCACGTGGTTGCTGCCCGCGAGGTAGTCGCCGAGACTGACCGGCGAGTAGGCGCCGACGAAGACCGCACCGGCGTTGACGAAACGGTCCACGCCAGGATCGTCGAGGAAGACCTCGAGGTGCTCGGGGGCGTAGGCGTTGCTGAAGGCGATCGCGGTGTCGACGTCGTCCACGAGGACCGTCGCGGACTGGACACCCCGGAGCGCCTCGGTCGCGCGCGCCGCGTTCCTCGTGCCGGCCACGCGGGCCCGCACCTCGCGCCCGACCGCCTCCGCCAGTTCGGATGACGGGGTCACCAAGACCGCCGAGGCCTGTTCGTCATGCTCGGCCTGACTGATGAGGTCAGCCGCCACCAGGCGGGGATCGGCGCCGGCGTCGGCGACGATGAGGATCTCGGTCGCGCCCGCTTCGGAGTCCACACCCACCAGGCCGGCGACGACGCGCTTGGCGGATGCGACGAAGTTGTTCCCCGGGCCGGTCACGACGTCGACCGGATCGAGGTCGATCTCCGGGACACCGTGCGCGAACGCGGCCACCGCGCCGGCGCCGCCGACAGCGTAGACCTCGTCGATGCCGAGCAGACGGGCCGCCGCGAGGATGTCCGGGTGGACACGTCCGTCGTGATCCGCCTGCGGGGGTGAGGCCAGCGCGATCCGTTCCACCCCGGCCACCTGTGCGGGCACGACGTTCATCACCACCGACGAGGGGTAGACGGCCTTGCCGCCGGGCACATACACGCCGGCCCGGCCGACCGGGCGCCAGCGCTGCTCGACGACCGCTCCCGGTGCCACCTGTGTCCGCTGTACCGGCGGCACCTGCGCCGCCGACGCCCTCCGGACACGATCGATGGCCTCCTCGAGTGCCGCGCGCACCTCAGCGTCGAGTCGCGCAAGCGCCTCGTCGAAGTGCTCCCGCGGCACGCGAAGGGCGTGCCCCTGGACCCCGTCGAAGCGGGAGGCCTGCTCGCGCAATGCGACCTCGCCGCGTTCGGCGACGTCGGAGACGATCGCCGCGGCGGCCGTCAACGCGTCGGCGCGAGCGACCCCGGCGCGCGGGACGGCGGCGAGCAAGTCCGAGGCCGTGAGCGAGCGGCCTCGGAGATCGATGGTGCGGAGCATCCGTCTAGGTTAACCGCTGGCGTTCAGCCGCGCGTGACGCCGTCGACCTCGTGGAGGTAGCCGACCGTGCCGTCCTCGTCGCGGACGACGAAGACCGCACCGCGGTCTTCGATGACGAGCGCCCACGCGGTCGGGCCGATGCGGAACAGCGGCGCCCCGGTCTCGTCGACCACATCGCGTTCCTCGGGCACGAGCGCCCAGAACGCCTGCTGCCGAGCGGGGCGGTCGATCTCGATCGTCTCGTCGCCGTCGACCGGCTCGAACGTGCCGCGGGTCTGGCTGGGGGTGAACTCGTCTGCGTCGGAGCCGTCCGTGGCGGGTGCGTCGTAGCGCGCTTCGCCGGTCCACTCCGCGCCCGGTGCGGTGTCGTCGGCCGACACCGGAGCAGGCTCCGGCACGGGGCGCGGTTCGACCGCGCGCACCGGACGGGCGTTGCGGTGCGCGGGGACCTCCGGGCGCGCCTGGAAGTCCTGCGAGAACGGCGGGATCAGCGGCGCGAAGACGGTGAGCACGACGCCCGCGAGCATCAGGGCCAACTCGACCCAGATCACCCACGAGCGCAGCCACAGCCCGCTGTCGATCGCGACCGCGACCGTCTCCCAGACCATCTGCAACCACAGCAGCGCCGCGAAGGAGAAGACGACCGAGGCGAACTGGTCGATGCCCAGCGACCCGACCCTTCGGATGCCCTGCGGCGATAGACGGCGAAGGGCCAGGAGGAAGACGGCGACCGTCGGCAGGCCGATCGTGATGATCCACAGCAGGCCCGAAGTCCACACCGAGTCGAACCGCGCTACGGTCACGGAGAAGAAGGAGACGACGAAGGCGACGAGCCAGACGCCTCCCAGTGTGATCTCACGGATCGTGAAAGGACCGACCCCGTACTGCGGCGCAGGACCGTCGTGGACCGCGGCCTCGGTGGCCGTGGCGGAGGCGGAATCCAGCGTCTCGGTGGTCTCGTCGTACTGCTCGTCGGTCACAATCGTCCTTCCCTGCGCGATGTGCTCGCACGTCGTCCGATCCTACTCGCGCCGGATGAGACGCACATGAGACGACGCGCCCCGGGCGCGCCGTCTCAGCCCAGGCAGTTCGGCCCGAGCAACCCCTTCAGGTCGCCGTAGAGGTCCGCCGACACGGTGACCGGCATCGGCACCTCGAAGACCTTCGCGGTACCGCCCTTGTGCAGCCGCAGCGTGACCTCGGTGTCGCCGGCGTGACGCTGGAGCACATCCGCCAGGTCGTTCACGAGACGTTCTGTGGCGCGTTGCTCCGGGACCGCCAGGACCAGGGGTCCCGCGGGGTCGAAGGTGCCCAGGTCCGGGACGAATGCCGCCTGCGCGTGGAGGTTGAGTCCGTCGTCGCGACGGGAGACGCGGCCGCGGACGACGAGGATCGAATCCGGCTGGAGCATCGACTGGAACTCGGTGTACGTCTTGCCCATGAACATGACGGTGACCTCGCCGTCGAAATCTTCGACCGTGACCATCCCGTAGGGGTTGCCGCTGGATTTCGCCACACGATGCTGGACGCTCGTGAGGAGCCCCGCGACGGTCACCTGGTCGCCGTCCTGCAGCTCTTCGGAGGCCAACAGGTCGTGGATCGAGATCGACGCGTGCTTTGCGAGGGGGATCTCCAGCCCGGCGAGGGGATGATCGGAGACGTAGAGGCCGAGCATGTCGCGTTCGAACGCGAGCTTGTCCTTCTTGGTCCACTCGGGGCGATCCGGCACCTTCGCGACCTGCTGCGGCTCGTCATCGCCCCACAGACTGTCGAAGTCGAAGCCCACCTCGCCGTGCGCCTCGCGTCGTTTGTCGAGCACCGCCTGCTCGACCGCATCCTCGTGGATCTCGACCAGGGCGCGCCGCGTGTGACCCATTTCGTCGAAGGCGCCGGCCTTGATGAGGGATTCGACGGTCCGCTTGTTCGCCACCTGCGCCGGAACGCGGTTCAAGAAGTCGTGGAACGACGTGAACGGTCCGCTCCGGCGGGTCTGCACGATCGCTTCGACGACGTTCGCCCCGACATTGCGGACCGCCTCCAGCCCGAAGCGGATGTCTTCGCCGACGGCGGCGAAGAAGCGGATCGACTCTCCGACGTCCGGCGGGAGCACCTTGATGCCCATGCGACGGCATTCGTTGAGGTAGACGGCGAGCTTGTCGCGCGAGTCGCCGACGCTGGTCAGCAGCGCGGCCATGTACTCGGCCGGATAGTGAGCCTTCAGGTAGGCGGTCCAGTACGACACCAGCCCGTAGGCGGCGGTGTGCGCTTTGTTGAAGGCGTAGTCGGCGAACGACTCCAGCACGCGCCACAGCGTGCCCTGCGCCTCTTCGGAGAAACCACGCTCGGTCATCCCACCGAAGAAGATCTCCTTCTGCTTGTCGAGCTCGGACTTCTTCTTCTTGCCCATGGCGCGTCGGAGCAGGTCGGCCTGTCCGAGTGTGTAGCCGGCCACGCGCTGCGCCACCGCCATCACCTGCTCCTGGTACACGATCAGCCCGTACGTCGTGTCGAGGATGTCGGCCAGCGGCTCGGCGAGTTCCGGATGGATCGGCTCGATGTCCTGTTGGCCGTTCTTGCGCAACGCATAGTTGATGTGCGAGTTCACACCCATCGGTCCCGGGCGGTACAGCGCGAGCACGGCGGAGATGTCCTCGAAGTTGTCCGGCTTCATCAGCCGCAGCAGGGACCGCATGGGTCCGCCGTCGAGCTGGAAGACACCGAGCGTGTCACCGCGCGCGAGCAGCTCGTAGGACGCCTCGTCTTCGAGATCCAGGTCTTCCAGGATGAGGGGTTCGCCGCGGTTCATCTCGATGTTCTCGAGCGCGTCGTTGATGATCGTGAGGTTGCGCAGCCCGAGGAAGTCCATCTTGATCAGGCCGAGGGACTCGCACGACGGGTAGTCGAACTGTGTGACGATCTGACCGTCCTGCTCGCGGCGCATGATCGGGATGATGTCCAGGAGCGGCTCGCTGGACATGATCACACCGGCCGCGTGCACGCCCCACTGGCGCTTCAGGTTCTCCAGCCCCACGGCGGTGTCGAAGACCGTCTTGGCCTCGGGGTCGGTCTCGACGAGCGTGCGGAACTCCACCGCTTCCTTGTAGCGAGGGTGCTCTTTGTCGAACATGCCGGTCAACGGCACGTCCTTTCCCATGACCGCGGGGGGCATCGCCTTGGTCAGCCGCTCCCCCATGCTGAACGGGAACCCGAGCACGCGCCCGGCGTCCTTCAACGCCTGCTTCGCCTTGATCGTTCCGTACGTGACGATCTGCGCGACGCGCTCGTCGCCGTACTTCTCCGTGACGTACTGGATCACCTCGCCGCGGCGACGGTCGTCGAAGTCGACGTCGAAGTCGGGCATCGAGACGCGGTCGGGGTTGAGGAACCGCTCGAAGATGAGCCCGTGCTTGAGCGGGTCCAGGTCGGTGATCTTCATCGCGTACGCGACCATCGAACCGGCCCCCGAACCGCGCCCCGGCCCCACCCGGATCCCGTTGTCCTTGGCCCAGTTGATGAAGTCGGCGACCACGAGGAAGTAGCCCGGGAACCCCATCTGGGTGATCACACCGGTCTCATACTCGGCCTGCTTGCGCACCTCGTCCGGGATGCCGCCGGGGTAGCGCTCGTGGAGGCCTTTCTCGATCTCCTTGACGAACCAGGAGTCCTCGGTCTCCCCCTCCGGGACCGGGAAGCGCGGCATGTAGTTCGCGCTGGTGTTGAACTCCACCTGGCAGCGCTCGGCGATCAGCAACGTGTTGTCGCAGGCGGACGGGTTGTCCCGGAAGACCTGGCGCATCTCGGCGGGCGACTTGATGTAGTAGCCGTCGCCGTCGAACTTGAACCGCTTCGGATCGTCGAGGGTCGATCCCGACTGCACGCACAACAGCGCCGCATGGCTCTTCGCATCGTGCTGGTGGGTGTAATGCGAATCGTTGGTGGCCAGCATCGGGATGTCGAGATCCTTGGCGATCTTCGTGAGGTCCTCGAGGACGCGTCGTTCGATCGACAGGCCGTGATCCATGATCTCGGCGAAGTAGTTCTCCTTGCCGAAGATGTCCTGGAACTCCGCCGCCGCGGCGCGTGCCGCGTCGTACTGTCCCAGACGCAGCCGCGTCTGGATCTCGCCCGAAGGGCACCCCGTCGTCGCGATGAGGCCCTTGGAGTATTTGTGCAGGAGCTCGCGGTCCATGCGCGGCTTGAAGTAGTAGCCCTCCATGCTCGCCAGCGACGACAGCCGGAACAGGTTGTGCATCCCCTCCGTCGACTCCGACAGGAGGGTCATATGGGTGTATGCGCCCGCACCGGAGACGTCGTCACTCACCTGCTCGGGAGAGCCCCACCGCACCCGCGCCTTGTCGGACCGGTGCGTTCCGGGGGTGACGTAGGCCTCGATGCCGATGATCGGATTGATGCCGACGTCCTTGGCGGCGTTGTAGAACTCGAACGCCGCGAAGGTGTTGCCGTGGTCGGTCACCGCGATGGCGGGCATCTCGAGGCGGGCCGCCTCCTGCACCATCGAGGTGATGCGGGCGGCGCCGTCGAGCATCGAGTATTCGCTGTGCACGTGCAGATGGACGAAGGAGTCGGATGCCACCCGTCGAGTCTAAGTCGCGCCTCGGACCGCGGGCCCGGACCGCTCCGCGGGTCGGCTAGCGTGGAGCCGTGCCCACCCCTGACTTCATCCTCGACCTGCGTCGTTTCATCGGTACGCGCCCGCTCTTTCTGACCGGCGTGACCGCGGTCGTCATCCGGGGCGATGAGGTGCTGCTGGGCCGCCGCTCGGACAACAACGCGCTGACCCCGGTGACCGGCATCGTCGACCCGGGTGAGGAGCCCGCCGACGCGGCCGTGCGGGAGGCGGAGGAGGAGGCCGCGGTGGGCATCCGGGTCGATCACCTGGCGTGGGTCCATCAGATCCCGCGGATCGTCTACGCCAACGGCGATCAGACCGACTATCTCGATCTGACCTTCCGCTGCTCGTGGGTCTCCGGCGAGCCGTACCCCGCAGACGGCGAGATGACCGAGGTCGGCTGGTACCCCGTCGACGATCTGGAGGCCCTCGACCTCGACGCCGACATGCGCGCGCGGATCGCCGCGGCGCTGGTCGACGGCCCGACGGCCTTCGAAGGCGGTCGCTGAGCGGCCCGACCCTCCGATCAGTCCTCGGCGAGCAGATCCAGCGCGTGGGCGAGGTCGTCCGGGTACGCGGAGGTGAAGGTGACCCACTCCCCCGTGACCGGGTGGCCGAAGGCGAGCTGTCGGGCATGGAGCCACTGGCGGATCAGGCCCAGCCGTGCGGACAGCGTGGGGTCGGCGCCGTAGAGCGGGTCACCGACGCACGGGTGACGATGGGCGGCCATGTGCACACGGATCTGGTGGGTGCGCCCGGTCTCGAGGTGGATCTCGAGCAGGGACGCGCCCCGGAAGGCCTCGAGCGTCTCATAGTGGGTGACCGAGTCCTTGCCCGCCGGGGTGACGGCGAACTTCCACGAGTGCGAGGGGTGGCGGCCGATCGGCGCGTCGATCGTCCCGGCGAGTGGGTCCGGGTGCCCCTGTACGACGGCGTGGTAGATCTTCTCGACCTCGCGTTCCTTGAACGCGCGCTTGAGCGCCGTGTAGGCCCGTTCCGTCTTCGCGACGACCATGAGCCCGCTGGTGCCCACGTCGAGGCGGTGCACGACGCCCTGTCGCTCGGGTGCTCCGCTGGTGGCCACGCGGAATCCCCCCGCGGCCAGAGCACCGAGGACGGTCGGGCCCTCCCAGCCGACGGAGGGGTGCGCCGCGACACCGGAGGGCTTGTCCACGACGACCATGTCGTCGTCGTCGTACACGATCCCGAGGTCGGGCACCTCGACCGGGACGACCTCCGGTTCGCGACGGTCCTCCCACGTCACCTCCACCCAGGCACCGGCTTCCAGCCGGTCTGACTTGCCCAGCTTCCGCCCGTCGGCCAGCACGCCACCGGCTTCGGCGACATCGGCGGCGAACGTGCGCGAAAAGCCCAGCATCTTCGCCAGTGCGGCGTCCACGCGCGCACCCTCGAGGCCGTCGGGGACGGGGATCATGCGGGTGGGCACGTCAGTCGCCCACCCGCTCATCCGAGACGGTGGGCACATCCGCCGACTCCCGGGTGCCGTCCAAGCGCACGCCGCGCAGGATCAGGACCGCCACGACGATCATCATGGTGACGATGAAAATGTCGGCAACGTTGTAGATCGCCGGGTTCATCCAGAACCACATCCACGGGGTGAGGATGAAGTCCACGACGTGTCCGATCCCGAATCCCGGCTCGCGGAACAGGCGATCGAACAGATTGCCCAGCACGCCGCCGAGCAGCAGACCGAGCGTCCCGGCCCACACGCGCGAGCGGACCGACCGGATCACGATGACGGGTATCGCGACGGCGACGACGCCGAGGGCGATCGTGAAGATCCAGGTGTACCCCTCGCCCAGCGAGAACGCGGCCCCCGGGTTGTACACCAGATACCACTGGAGGAATTCCCCCCACACCGGGACGGCTTCGCGAAGCGGGAGGTTCTCGATCGCGAGATACTTCGACAACTGGTCGGCGGCCAGCACCGACGCCGCGAGGATCGCGACGATGATGCCGGCCGCCGCCGTGTGAAGAGGGGCTCGGCCTCTCAAAGGCCGATCGCCGACACCGGGGTCGAGCCCGACGAGGTCGACGTGGTCTCGAGGTCGCGGAGCTTGCCCTCGATGTAGCTGCGCAGCTGAGCACGGTAGTCGCGCTCGAAGTTGCGCAGCTCGGTGATGCGGCCTTCCAGCGTGGAGCGCTCGCGCTCGAGGCGTGCCATCTCGTCGCGCCCCTTGGCCTCGGCCTCGGCGACGATGGTCGCCGCACGGGACTGCGCGTCGGCGATCAGCTGGTCGCGCTGCGCCTGACCCTCGGCCACGTGCTCATCGTGCAGACGCTGGGCCAGCTCGATGATGCCCGCGCTCTGCGCACCGGCGGCCCCGCCGGCCGCGGCGGGGGTGTCAGTTGCGGACGATTCCGCGGCGGGCGCCTCGGCTGCCGGCGCCTCGGCGGCGGGGGCCTCGGCTGCGGGAGCCTGCTCGCCCGACTCGTATGCGGCGAGCTTGGACTTCAGCTCCTCGTTCTCCGCGATGGTCTTGCGCCACTCCACGACGATCTCGTCGAGGAAGTCGTCCACCTCGTCCGGGTCGAAGCCCTCCTTGAACCGGACGTGCTGGAACTGCTTGGTGACGACGTCATCGGGGGTCAATGCCATGGGTGGTACCTCTTTCGAGCGCGTTTCGCTGGCCGATGTGGGGCCCGAGGGCGGATGCCGACGGGGTCGCTATCAGGAAAGCATAGCCGGGGGTTCGGGGGGTGTCGAAGGGGGATCAGCTCGCCGCGATCGACCGTGTCACCGAGAGGAGGATGAAACAGACCAGCATCGTCAGGGCGAAGCCGAAGTCGATGGCCACCGCGCCGACGCGCAGCGGCGGGATGAAACGACGGAAGAGTCGGATCGGAGGGTCGGTGATCGTGTAGACGAGTTCGGCGACGACGAGGCTGAAGCCGCGCGGCCGCCATTCCCGGTTGAACACCGGGATCCACTCGAGCACGAGGCGTCCGAGCAGGACGAAGACATAGATCAGCAGCAGGAAGTTGAGGACCCCTGCGACGATCTGGAGGACGCCCACGACCTACGAGGTGTGTGCGAACGGCACGGCGTCGGGGTCGGCCTGGGCCACGGCGCCCTCACCCGACACCGAGACGTTCTCGGGCGAGAGCAGGAACACCTTGCTGGTGACGCGCTCGATACGTCCGTACAGACCGAGCGACAGACCACTGGCGAAGTCGATGAGTCGGCGCGCGTCGGCATCGCTCATCTGCGAAAGGTTGATGATCACCGGCACGCCCTCACGGAAGCTCTCGGCGATCACCTGTGCGTCGCGGTACTGCTTCGGGTGCACCGTCAGGATCTCGCTGACCTGGGTGGCGACCGGCTGGCGCACGACGGCGGGGCGGTGGATCGGCGTCACCGGCGCGGTGGTCTTCTCCGTCGCCTGCGGCTTGCGGGAGGTCTGCTGCTGAGGCTCGGCCTCTTCGTAGACCTCTTCTTCGTCTGCGAGTCCCAGGTACACCATGGACTTCTTCAGCACGTTCGACATCGTTCCTCCCTGTTCGCCTGTCGGCGAGGATCGCTCATCCTGGTTCCGAGGTTAACCGCGGTCGGGCCT
>NZTV01000054.1 GCA_002703245.1 Microbacterium sp. | reverse complement strand
TCGCTACCTGGGCAACAGCGGCCTCAAGGTCTCCGAGATCACCTACGGCAACTGGGTCACCCACGGTTCGCAGGTCGAGAACGACGCCGCCGTGAAGACCGTTCACGCCGCGCTCGATGCCGGCATCACCACCTTCGACACCGCGGACGTCTACGCCAACGGTGCCGCCGAGAGTGTGCTCGGGGAGGCGATCAAGGGGCAGCGCCGCGCGTCGCTCGAGATCTTCACCAAGGTCTATTTCCCGACCGGCCCGAAGGGACCCAACGACACCGGTCTCAGCCGCAAGCACATCTTCGAGTCGATCGACGCGTCGCTCGAGCGCCTCGGCACCGACTACGTCGACCTCTACCAGGCGCACCGCTTCGATTACGAGACGCCGATCGAAGAGACCTTCCAGGCTTTCGCCGATGTCGTCCGCCAGGGCAAGGCGCTGTACATCGGCGTCTCGGAGTGGACCGCCGAACAACTGCGCGAGGGGCACGCGCTGGCGAAGGAGCTCGGCATCCAGTTGATCTCCAACCAGCCGCAGTACTCGGCGCTGTGGCGTGTGATCGAGGGCAAGGTCGTGCCGACCTCGCGGGCTCTGGGTATCTCGCAGATCGTCTGGTCTCCGATGGCGCAGGGCGTGCTCACCGGCAAGTACCTGCCCGGGCAGCCGGTGCCCGCCGGCTCGCGTGCGACCGACGAGAAGAGTGGCGCGACCTTCATCAAGCGCTTCCTGAACGACGAGACGCTCACGGCCGTGCAGAAGCTCAAGCCCATCGCCGACGGCCTGGGTCTCACGATGGGGCAGCTCTCGATCGCCTGGGTGTTGCAGAACGACAACGTCGCGGCCGCCCTCGTCGGCGCCTCGCGGCCCGAGCAGATCGCCGACAACGTCAAGGCGTCGGGCATCACCCTCGACGAGAGTGTGATGTCGGCCATCGACGAGGCGCTGAACGGCGTCGTCGAGGACGACGCCGAGATCACGTACGAGACCTCGCCGAAGCAGCGCCTGGTCTGAGCGGATTCGACACCGGAGGCGGTGCAGGACGATGACGGTGCACAGCGCCGGGATCCTCCTGTACCGCCTTCGTCGTCCATCCGTCGACGGCGGCGGCGGTGCCGTCCCCGAGGTGGAGGTGATGATCGTCCACATGGGCGGCCCGTTCTGGGCGTCGAAGGACGCTGGGGCGTGGAGCATCCCGAAGGGGGAGTTCGACCCGGAGAACGAGCGCGCGTGCGACGCGGCGTTCCGTGAGTTCCGCGAGGAACTCGGTGTCGAGCCGCCGGAGGCGCCGGTGGCGCAGCTGGGCACCTTCCCGTACTCGTCCGGCAAACGGGTGACGGTGTTCGTGGCCGACGGTGCGGTGTTCACCCCGCCCACGGACGGTTTCGGTGAGTTCGAGATGGAGTGGCCGCCCCGGTCGGGTCGCTCCGCGCGCTTCCCCGAAGTCGATCAGGCCGCGTGGGTGACGCTCGCGCAGGCGCGGGAGAAGCTCGTGAAGGGTCAGCGACCCGCACTGGACGCCCTCGCCGAACGACTGCGTGAGGCGGGCGGCTAGGGTCTCACGCGTCGGTGTGCCGGCGCGCCGCCCACTCGGCGACCAGCTGCGGCATCCGGTCGGCGAGGAAGGTCAGGAAGTCCGCGCTCTCGCGCGCGCGTGCCGCGGATCGCGGCGCACGGTCGTTCTCGTCGGCGATGCGGTGCATGAGGGTACCGAGCTGGGCGTAGACGGGGACGTTGGCCGTGATCACCCCGCTCCACATGTCGTCGGCCAGGTCGTATCGATCGCGCCTGTCGCCCGGGCGCGACAGGCGCTGGATGAGACGCATGGCCTGCAGTGCCCGCACCGCCCCCGACACTGCGGCGGCGGACACGCCGAGGCGCTCGGCGAGGTCGGCGGCGGTGTAGCCCTCGTCGGGCGACCCGACGAGGGCCATGAGTACGCGCGACTGCATGCGCGGCATGCCCGATGCGGTCAGCAGCGCCGCGGCCTGTTCAGCGGGTCCGGCCCCGGGATGGTGGGGTCCCCTGTCGTCCCTCGGTGCCGCGCCGGTCAACTGGTGGCCACCACTTCGCGTCGACGCATGAGCGTGAGTGCGGTGCCGATGCCGACGACGGTCACCGTGAGCAGCCCCCACAGGCCACGCAGGTCGACCTCGCCGGCCGAGACAGTCGGCGCCTGCGCGATCGGCGAGAGGTCGACCACCCATTCGGGGAAGCCGAACAGCGGCCCGAACAATCCGCAGATGAGCCCGAGCATCACGAGAGTCCAGGCCAGCGGGATCGTCAGCCGCGGCGCAAGGACGAACACCACCGCGGTGGCGGCGAGGAAGACGGCGGCTGCGGCGGCTTGACCGGCGCCCATGACGAGCACGTCGACGAGCAGGTCGGTGCCATCGCCCTGCGCGACCATCCCGATCACCCCGCCGACGACGGCGCCCGCGACGACCAGAAGGATGCCGACGGCGGCCACGACGACGTAGTCGGCCAGCCAGCGCACGCGCGCGACCGGTGTCGACAGCACCGGCTCGGCGGTGCCGTGTGCCTCCTCCTGCCGCGCATGACACGCGATCTGCACCGCGCAGCAGGCGGCGAGGATCCCGAGCATCGAGAAGAACACCGCCACGGTCGCCGAGGCGGTGTCGGCCACGCCCGACATCTGGGCGATCATGTCGCGGATCGCCTCGTTGTCCTGGGTGAATTCGTCGATGACACCGCTCAGGGAGGTCGCGAGGATCCCGAGCAGGAGGCCCCCGATGCTCCAGCCGAGCACGCCTCCCCGGGTGAGTCGCCAGACCAGGCCCGTCGGCGAGGAGAGCAGCCGGCCGGCGGTGGATCGTCCACCTCGGGTGGCGACGAAGCCCTCACCCAGATCGCGCACCGACTGCAGGGCGACGGCGGTGCCGGCCAGGAGGAGGCCGAGCCCGAACAGCGGCAACAGGAGCCACCACGTGTTCTCGTCGAAGGCGCGGGTGTTCTCGGCCCACCCGAAGGGTGACAACCACGTCAGCCAGGAGCTCTCCATCCGCTGCAGGTCGTCGCTCGGCGTGCCCAGCGCGTTGCCGAGTCCGCACACGAGGAACAGGGCGGTGACCGTCCACACCGCCAGCGCGTTCGCGCCGCGGGAGGTGCGCATGATCTGGCCGGCGACCAGTCCGACGCCGAGGAAGGCGACGCCGACGCCGCCGACGGCGAACCCGGCGAGGAACGATCCGTCGGCGCCGAGGCCGGACGCGAGGAACGCGAGCGACACCAGCAGGGCGACGACGAGGTCGGCAAGCACGCCGTGGAGGATGGTCGCCGTCAGCGGTGCGGTGCGCGATGCCGGGGTCGCCGACACGAGTTCGGACCGTCCCTGCTCCTCCTCCGCGCGCGTGTGCCGCACGGCGAGGAAGGTGCTCATCAGGGCGGCGAGGAACATGAGGACCGGAAGGATGAGGAAGACGACCACCTGGTCTTGGTCCGCGCCGGATGGCAGCCCGCGGAACAGCAGGATGACGGGGTTCCCGATCGCGGCGACCAGGAGTCCGACCCGCGCCTCCTCGGTGCCGAAGGCGTCGGCCACCGCGATGTTGCCCATCGCCGCCAGCAGGGCGGTTCCGCCGATCCACAGGGCGAGCTGGCGCACATCGCGCCGCATCCGCTGGACGAGCAGGGTGATCACGACCGTCTCCCGACCCTCCGCGCCGCGCGACGCGTGGGGGGAGCGTCGGTCCCGTCGCGGGTGGCGGCGTCTGCCGCGACGTCCTCGCCGTAGTGGCGGAGGAACAGCTCTTCGAGCGAGGGGGGAGCGACGCGCAGGCCTTCGACGTCGTGTGCGGCCAGGGCGGGAAGGATACCGGCGACCTGATCGCTGTCGACGGTGAAATGCGCGCGGCCGTCGGCGACCTCCAGGTCGTGCACCCCGGGGAGGGCCGGCGGTGCGTCGTGTTCGTTCGCCGCGAAGGACACCGCGGTGCGCGTCAGGTGGCGCAGGTCGGTCAGCGTCCCGGACTCCACGATGCGTCCGGCGCGGATGATGCTCACCCGATCGCACACCTGCTCGACTTCGGAGAGGATGTGGCTGGAGAGGAGCACGGTCGCGCCGGCGTCGCGGACGCGGCGGAGCTCACGTTGGAACACGACCTCCATGAGCGGGTCGAGTCCGCTGGTCGGTTCGTCGAGCACGTAGAGGTCGGCGGGCACGGCGAGAGCGGCGATCAGGGCCACTTTCTGCCGGTTTCCCTTCGAGTAGGCGCGGCCTTTCTTGCGGGGGTCGAAGCCGAAGGCGCCCAGCAGTCGGGCGCGTTCGTCCCGGTAGGCGGCGGATGCGGTGTCGGCACCGCGGAGGCGGGCGAGGAAGTCGATGGCCTCGCCGCCGGAGAGGTTCGGCCACACGCTGACGTCGCCGGGGACCGAGGCGATGCGCCGATGGACCGCCACCGCGTCGTTCCAGGGGTCCATACCGAGCACGCTCGCCTCCCCGCGGGTGCTGCGCGCCAGGCCGAGGAGGATGCGGATGGCCGTGGATTTCCCGGCCCCGTTCGGGCCGAGGAAGCCATGGATCTGGCCGGCGTCGACGGTGAGGTCGAGGCCGTCGAGGGCGTGCACCGCACCGTAGTGCTTGTGCAGGTCGCGGGTGCGAACGACGGTGTCCATGGCTTGAAGCTACGCCTTTTTCATGAATTTGTGAATCGGTATACCTTCAGGCCTCTCGGGGCGATGATTGACCCCGAATGACCGATGAGTGTATACATGACAGGGGTTTCGGGGAGGTGATCGGAATGCGGGCCAGCGACCGCGCGTACGCGACCCTTCTCGACGAGATCCAGCGCGGACACCTCCCTCCGGGGGCGGTGCTCGCCGAAGCCGAGCAGGCCGCGCGCCTGGGCGTGAGCCGCACCCCGCTGCGAGAAGCCCTCGGGCGCCTCGCCGCGGCCGGACTGGTCGTGCAGCAATCCCCGCGGTTGACGGTCGTCAGTGAGATCGACGCCGGCGACATCCGTGAACTGTTCGAACTGCGCCGCGCCCTGGAAGAGACCGCCGCGCGCCTCGCCGCGGTCCGCGGGTCCGAAGCCACGTTCTCCGCGATCGCCTCGGCGCTCGGCGACGTCCACCTCGACGCCCCGGCCGGGCGCGAGACCTACGCGGGACTCATCGCCGATTTCGACGCCGCGATCGACGACGCCGTCGACAACGACTACCTCGTATCGGCGCTGAGCACCGTGCGTACGCATCTGGTCCGCGTGCGGCGCATGGCCCGCGAGCGACCACATCGGCTCGAAGAGTCCGTCCACGAACATCGCCTCATCGCCGACGCGATCGCGCGGCACGATCCCGACCTGGCCGCCCACGCGACGCACGTGCACCTGCACAATGCTCTCGAGGGCATCCTCGGCTCCCTTCCCACCGACGTATCTGAAAGGCTCGTTCCATGAGCGTCTTCCACCACACCCGTGTCCACCGCAGCGAAGAGAACCTCGCGCGCGAAGGACAGCTCGCGTGGCACATCGCCCAGGTCGCCGCAGACCCCGTCGAGGTCGACGACGAGACCCGCGACATGATCGTCAACCGCCTCATCGACAACGCCGCCGTGGCGGCCGCATCGCTGACCCGCCGCCCCGTTTCGGCGGCACGGCAGCAGGCGCTCGACCACGCCGTATCGATCAGCGGTGCGGGGGCGACCGTGTTCGGATGCGCCCTCGAGCGGCGCACGAGCCCGGAGTGGGCGGCGTGGGCCAACGGCGTCGCCGTGCGTGAGCTGGACTACCACGACACATTCCTCGCGGCGGACTACTCGCACCCCGGTGACAACATCCCCCCGATCCTCGCCGTCGCCCAGCACGTCGGTGCCGACGGTGCCGCCCTCGTGCGGGGTCTCGCGACCGGATACGAGATCCAGATCGACCTGGTCAAGGCGATCTGCCTGCACAAGCACAAGATCGACCACGTCGCCCACCTCGGCCCGTCCGCCGCGGCCGGCATCGGCACCCTCCTCGACCTCGACCCGGAGACCATCTACCAGGCCGTCGGGCAGGCGTTGCACACCACCACCGCGACGCGGCAGTCACGCAAGGGCGAGATCTCGACGTGGAAGGCACACGCCCCGGCCTTCGCCGGGAAGATGGCGGTCGAGGCCGTCGACCGGGCCATGCGCGGGGAGACCTCGCCCTCGCCCATCTACGAGGGCGAGGACGGGGTGATCGCGTGGATGCTGGACGGTCCCGACGCGTCGTACGACGTGCCCTTGCCCGAGCAGGGTGAACCCAAGCGCGCCATCCTCGAGTCGTACACGAAGGAGCACTCGGCCGAGTATCAGGCGCAGGCGTGGATCGACCTCGCCCGGAAACTCCACGGCGAGAACCCCGCACTGACCGACCCGGCGAACATCGAGTCGATCGTCCTGCACACCTCGCACCACACGCACTACGTGATCGGGTCGGGGGCGAACGACCCGCAGAAGTACGACCCCACCGCATCCCGCGAGACACTGGACCACTCGATCCCGTACATCTTCGCCGTCGCCCTCCAAGACGGCGGATGGCACCACGTCGACTCCTACACGCCGGAGCGTGCCGGGCGCGCCGACACCGTCGCCCTGTGGCAGAAGATCACCACCGCCGAGGACGACGAGTGGACGCGCCGCTACCACTCGATCGACCCCGCCGAGAAGGCCTTCGGCGGTCGCGTGGTCATCACCCTCGCCGACGGGTCGACCGTCGAAGACAAGATCGCCGTCGCCGACGCCCACCCGCTGGGTGCGCGCCCCTTCGCCCGTGAGGACTACATCGCCAAGTTCCGGCTCCTCGCGGAGCCGGTGCTGGAGGCGGCCGAGATCGAGCGGTTCCTCGAGCTGGTGCAGCGTCTGCCCGAGCTCACCGCCGACGAGGTGCGGCAACTCTCGATCGTCGCCAAGCTCGGCGTGCTCGCGTCGGCCCCCGCCCCCAAGGGCATCTTCTGATGCTGTACGCACGGACGCCGGCGCACGAGAAGCGTCGCCTGTTCCGGGAACGACTCGCCTCGGGCGGACTGCTCCGCTTCCCGGGGGCCTTCAACCCGCTGAGCGCGCGACTGATCGAACGGAAGGGTTTCGACGGCGTCTACATCTCCGGCGCCGTCCTCTCCGCCGACCTGGGGCTTCCCGACATCGGATTGACGACCCTCACCGAGGTCGCCGCCCGCGGCGCCCAGATCGCCCGGATGACCGAGCTGCCCGCGATCATCGACGCCGACACCGGGTTCGGCGAGCCGATGAACGTCGCCCGCACCATCCAGACCCTCGAAGACGCGGGCCTTTCCGGCACGCATATCGAAGACCAGATCAATCCCAAGCGGTGCGGCCATCTCGACGGCAAGGGCGTCGTCGACGCCGATACGGCGGTCAAGCGCATCCGCGCCGCCGTCGACGCCCGCCGCGACGAGAACTTCCTCATCATGGCGCGCACCGACATCCGCGCCGTCGAGGGCATGGATGCGGCGACCGACCGCGCCCGCGCGCTCGTCGACGCCGGTGCCGACGCCATCTTCCCCGAGGCCATGCGCTCCCTCGAGGAGTTCGCGGCGATACGCGAGGCCGTCGACGTGCCGATCCTGGCCAACATGACCGAGTTCGGAAAGTCCGACCTGTTCTCGGTCGACCAGCTCGCTTCCGTCGGGGTGAACATGGTCATCTGGCCGGTGTCTCTGTTGCGGATGGCCATGGGTGCGGCATCCGACGCCCTCGATACGCTGGTCGACGAGGGGCACCTGACCTCGCACCTGGAGCGCATGCAACACCGCGCCGACCTGTACGACCTGATCGACTATGAGGGGTACAACCACTTCGACCAGGACGTGTTCAATTTCCACATCTCCCGCTGACCCGCACCATGTCCCGATTCCGGTCGATGCGGGCGGGCTTGGCGACATGAATCGGGACACGCCCCGCCGCAACGACACGAAGGAGTGACCGTGACCGACATCCGCAAGGGACTCGTCGGGGTCATCGCCGACGAGACCGCCGTCTCCAAGGTGAACCCCGAGACCAACAGCCTCCTGTACCGCGGCTACCCGGTGCAGGAGCTGTCCGCCACCCAGCCGTTCGAGGCCGTCGCGTACCTGCTGTGGAACGGCGAACTCCCGACCCCCGAGCAGCTCGCCGCTCTGCGCGCCACCGAACGCGCCCACCGGGCCCTGACCGACGAGGTGCGCGCCGCGATCGACCTCATCCCGCTCGACGCGCACCCGATGGACGAGGTCCGCACCGCGGTCAGCATCATCGGCGCCCAGGACCTCGCCGGGTCCGGGTCGGTGATGGATGCCTCCGGCAGTGCCGAAGAGAACCTCGCCCGGAGCATCCGGCTGTTCGCCGTGCTGCCGGCCATCGTCGCCTACGGACAGCGGCGCCGCCGCGGCGAAGGGCTGATCGCCCCGCGCGACGACCTCGACTATGCGGCGAACTTCCTGTGGATGACCTTCGGCGAGGTGCCGGACGAGGTCGTCGTCGACGCGTTCAACCGCTCGATGATCCTCTACGCCGAGCACTCGTTCAACGCATCCACCTTCACCTCCCGCGTGATCGCGTCGACCCTGAGCGACCTGTACTCCGCGGTCACCGGCGCGATCGGTGCGCTGAAGGGGCCGCTGCACGGCGGCGCCAACGAGGCCGTGCTGCACGTGTTCCACGAGATCGGCGACGCCGAGAACGTCTCGTCGTGGCTTGACGACGCCTTGGCCCGCAAGCGCAAGATCATGGGCTTCGGCCACCGGGTCTACAAGCGCGGCGACTCGCGTGTGCCGACGATGAAGGCCGCCCTCGACACCCTCGTCGCGCACTACGACCGCCCGGATGTGGCGGCGCTCTACGATGCGCTCGAGGCCGAATTCGTCAGCCGGAAGGGCATCTACCCGAATCTCGACTACCCGTCGGGTCCGGCATACGACCTGCTGGGATTCGACACCGTCACCTTCACGCCGCTGTTCGTCGCCTCGCGCGTGACCGGGTGGACCGCGCACATCATGGAGCAGCAGGCCGCCAACGCCCTCATCCGTCCGCTGTCCGCCTACAGCGGGCCCGACGAGCGGCACGTCGAGGGGTACGTCCCCGACACCGCGGCGATCGATGTGTCGGAACGACCGGAGGAAGCGGCGGGCTGACCGGCCGGCTGCCGCCGGTGCCGCCGCATCCCGCGGTCGCTGGTGAAGGTCAGCTGTCGGAAGGCGTCGGTGCGTGAGAGGATCGCGGCATGCGATCCGCCGTCATCGTCGACGCCGTCCGCACCCCCTCGGGCCGGGGCAAGCCCGGTGGGGCGCTGAGCGGACTCCATCCCGCCGACCTCGCCGCCGCCGTGCTCACCACGTTGCTCGAACGCAACGGGCTGGACTCCGCCCAGGTCGACGACGTCATCCTCGGATGTGTCAGCCAGGTCGGCGACCAGGCGATGAACATCGCGCGCCATGCCGTCCTGGCGGCCGGTTTCGACGAGAAGGTCCCGGCCACGACGGTCGACCGGCAGTGCGGGTCGAGCCAGCAGGCCGCGCACTTCGCCGCGCAGGGCGTGATCGCGGGGGCCTACGACATCGTGATCGCCGGCGGCGTCGAGTCGATGAGTCGTGTGCCGCTCGGGTCGAGCGGCGCGGGCGGGAGCGTGCCGGAGGGGATCCGGCACCGCTACCCGGACGGCCTGGTCAACCAGGGGGTCTCGGCCGAGCTGATCGCCGACCGGTGGGGCCTCGCACGCGGCGAGCTCGACGCGTACGCCGCGCAATCGCACCGTCGGGCATCCGCGGCGTGGCAGCGGGGCTGGTTCGACCGGCAGGTGACGCCGGTCTACGCGGGTGGTTCGGACGCGGTCGCGTTCGACGAGACCGTGCGTGAAGGCACCACGGTGGACGCGCTCGCGGGACTGTCGCCGGTGTTCCGCACCGATGCGCTCGCGGCGCGCTTCCCGCAGCTGGAGTGGCGCATCACCGCCGGGTCCTCCTCACCGCTGACGGATGCGGCCTCGGCGACGCTCATCATGGCCGAGGAGACCGCGTCCGCACGGGGACTCACGCCGCGGGCGCGCTTCCACTCCTTCGCCGTCGTCGGCGACGACCCCCTGCTCATGCTGACCGGTCCCATACCGGCGACACGGCGCATCCTCGACCGCAGTGGACTCTCGATCAGCGACATCGACGTGTTCGAGGTGAACGAGGCGTTCGCCTCGGTGCCGTTGGCGTGGCAGCGGGAGTTCGATGTCGACCCGGAGGCCCTCAACCCGTGGGGAGGGGCCATCGCCCTCGGGCACGCGGTCGGGGCATCGGGAACCCGCCTGATGGCGACCCTCGTCGACGCGCTCGAGCAACGTGGCGGCCGGTACGGACTTCAGACCATGTGCGAAGGCGGCGGATTGGCCAACGCCACGATCCTCGAACGCCTCTGACCCATCCCGCTCCACAGGGCGCCTCCCCGCCCCGCCAGGCGCGTGTCCCGCACCGGTGCCATGTCCCCATTTCTGCGGCGGCAGAGGCCCTTGCCGACATTTTGTGGGACATGGGCGCGGGCAACGCGGAGGCGTGTCCCCATTTCTGCGGCGGCAGAGGCCCTTGCCGACACTTTGTGGGACATGATGAACCGGGGACCGGGTTGAGGTGGCTCGCGGGGGAGAGGTGGAGGGGGAGCGCTTGGACGGGGACGGGGACGGGGACGGCCCCCGGTCCCCACAGGGGGGCCGGGGGCCGTGACGCGGACGCGTCGGTCGGTTATGCGGTGGTGGTGCGGCGGCGCGTGATGGCGAGCGTGCCGCCGATCACGATGAGGAACGCCGCGGCCAAAGCCAGACCCCACGGGGTCTCGGCGCCGGTTGCCGCGAGGGAGCCCTCGGCGACCACGGTGACGGGGATCTCCACGTCGTCGTACCCGTCGGAGGCGAGGACCAGGGTGTGGGCCCCGGTCTCGAGGTCGGCGCGGATGGCGACGGTGAAGGTGATCTCCCCGGCGGTGTTCGCCGCGGGGATGCCCTCGATCACGATCGGATCGCTGTAGAGCGTCGCGTCGACCATCTGGCCGGCGGTCAGCCCGGTCAGCTCCACCGTGAGGGTGCCGCCCTGCTCGACCGTGCCCGATCCGACATTCCACTCGACCCAGTCGGTGCCCTCGTCCGCACCGTCGGTCGGGGTGGGCGTCGGAGTCGGCTCGACGGTGTCGTCGGCGATGACCGCGCGACCCAGGGGCGCGGGGTCGATCGGGCTGGCCTCTTCGAAGTACGCCACGGAGGCGGCGAGGTCGACCCAGCCGGTGTCGGTGCGGTCGGCGCCCTCGGTGAAGGTGGTGAAGTTGTCACCACCGGCGGCGAGGAACGAGTTGGTGGCGACCACGACGGTGTCGGTGTCTTCGACGGCACTGCCCTCGAGGGTCATCGACACGATGTGCGAGCCGTCCGCAGCGTCCGGGTCGTACTCGTAGGTGAAGCCCTCCGAGATACCCATGTGGAGCTTCGGACGCGAGGAGCCCTCGGGCTGCCACTGCTCTTCGAGGATCGCCTTCAGCTGCGCACCGGTGACCTCGATGGTCACGATGGTGTTGGCGAAGGGTTGCACGTTGGCGATGTCACGGTAGGTGACGGTGCCGTCGGTGCCGTAGAGCAGGTCGGCGCGCAGGCCTCCCGGGTTGATCATGCCGATCTGCGCCGGGGTACCGGTGTAGTCGTCGTTGGAGGCGGCCCACAGGTACATGTCGGCGAGGGTGTTCCCCATGCTCGACTCGACGCCACGGTCGTCTCCGGGCGGGGTGCCGCCGCGGAGGATGTCGGCGGTGATCGATCCGATCTCCACCGACCCTTCGATCTCCGCCTGCTCGACGGCGTCCGCGACGATCGCCGCGACGGTCGGGTCGGCCGGGTAGAGCGGCGTGCCACCGTCGGTCAGCGGAACCACCGAACCCTCGATCGAGACCAGCTCCTGCGTCTCGGCGTTCACGGAGATCTCCAGCAGACCCAGCGCCTTGCCGTACTCCAGCGCCTGGATGACCGGACGCTCCCCGCCACCGGGGGTGGGGAGCATGCACGCGTACTCCTGGTGGGTGTGACCCGACGCGATCGCGTCGATGTCGTCCGAGGCTCCCGCGACGAGTTTCGAGTAGTCGGTGTCGTCGGAGATGAGCGACTCGCACGAGTCGGTGGCCGCACCGTCGTGGGTGAGAAGGATGATGACATCCGCGAGGTCACCGGCGGTGAGCTCCGCCGCGACCCGGTTGGCCGCGACCAGCTGGTCACCGAACTCGATGTCGGCGATCCCGTCGGGAGAGACCATCACCGCGGTGTCCGGGGTGACCGTGCCGATGAAGGCGACACGTACGCCGTCGACCTCCTCGATGGAGTACTCCTCGAGCACCGGATTCTCGGTGCCCTTCTCGTACACGTTCGCGCCCAGGCTGTACTTCGCGCCCACGGCCGCGTCGCCCTCGCCGAAGCGCGGGGTCGCCGTGTCGAGCAGGAAGTCGAAGCCCTTGTCGAACTCGTGGTTGCCCACCGAACCCAGGTCCAGGCCCGCTGCGACCAGTGCGTCGATGGAGGGCAGGTCGTCCTGCGAGGCGGACGTGAAGGTGGACCCGCCGATGTTGTCACCGGCCGAGACGAACAGCGTGTTCGGGTTCGCCGCCTCGAAGTCGGCGACCGCGCCGCCGATCACCGCGGCGCCGGCGACGCCGTAGGAGTCGCCCTCGAGTCGACCGTGGAAGTCGTTGATCGTGAGGACCTGGATCTCGGTGGTCTCGGGGGCGAGGAGGTCGGTGATCCCGAACACCGTGGTGGTGCCGGAGACCTCGTTGCCGACGATGAGGGCGGGCTCGCCCGTGGGCGAGTCCTCGGCGGCGACGAAGGCGAGGCCCTCAGGTCCGAGGTCTCCCGCGGCGGCCGACTCGGCGTCGACGGAGACGTCGCGGTTGTTGATGTAGGTCACGAACTTCGTGGCGAGCGGGGTGGTGATGTCGTAGACCATCACACCACCGACCCGCTCGAGGCCGATGAAGGCGTAGGTGCGCTCGCCGACCTCACCGATCACGACGCCCTCGGGCTCGGGGCCCTTCGCGTCGCTGCGGCTGTCGAAGTCGTCGGCGTCGTTGTCGTCGTTGCTGAAGTTGAACGAGCCCGGCGCGGCGAGTGCGGTGATCTGCTCGAAGTCGTCGCCCGAGTCGAACACCAGGGTGCCGGAGGTCGTCCAGATCGAGAACGAGCGGGCGCCGTGCGCGTACAGCGAGCTGTAGCAGTCTTCCGTCTCGTCGAACCCGAGCTCGGTGGTCACTTCAAGGCGACCGAGGTCCTCGTCGCCGGTGAGGCCGGCCACGGGCGAGTCCTCGCACACGTCGAGGTCCTTCACGCGCTCCGGCTCGACGTAGTCGCCCCACTCGCGGGCGTCGCCCTCGTTCGCGGTGACCAGGAAGGTGTGGCCGTCGGCGGCGTAGCTGTCCATGCCGTCGGGCTGGTACATGCCGAACAGGCCGGGGTAGGGGTAGGTGTCGATGTTGATCGTCGAGGCGCCCTCGGGGTCGCGGTCGCTCGCGTCGAGGCCGTTGCCCTCGGCCGCGTGGTCCTTGAAGCCGAGGGCCCAGATGTCCTGGACGGTCGCGGTGGTCAGGTCGACCACCGCGATGGCGTTGTTCTCCTGGAGCGCCGCGTACGCGACGTCGCCGTCGATGGCGATGTACTCCGGCTCGAGATTGCGGGAGACGGGGAAGTCGGTCTCCGGGGTGGGGCCGAACACACGCACGTCGGCGGGGAGGGTCTTGCCGCCGTCGGACTCGTAGGCGTGGAAGTCGGCGAGGCGCACGTCGCCCTGTGCGGGCGCGGTCTTGGTCGACGGGAGGGTCACGACGCCGATCGACCCTTCGGGGTCGCTCGTGTAGTCGTCGGCCGGCTCGCCCTCGTTGGCGACGACGGCGTACATGCCGTCTGCCGAGACGGTGACCATGTCGGGGAGGGCCCCGACCGTGACCGAACCGAGGATCGTCGGGGAGTCGGCCTCGGCGTCGAAGAAGACGAGCGAACCGGGCGCGGTCTTGTCTTCGGCTTCGAAGGCGATGACGCCCAGGCCGTCCTCGCGCACCGCGACGGAGTTTGCCGTGCCGGTCGAGGCGATCGCGAACAGCTCGGTCATCGCGGTCGGGTCCGACCAGTCGAGCACGCTGACGCTGCCGGCCTGCGCGTTGACGACGAACAGGCGGTCACCGTGGGTGGCGACGATCTCCGCGGCGGACTCGTCGAAGACGCCGGTCTCGAAGCTACCGAGCGGCGTGAGCTCCAGTGAGGCGTCCTCGGCGGAGTAGGTGACGGGAGAAGAGACCACGGCGGCGCTTGCCGCCGTGATCGGAACGAAGGCGAGCGCACAAGTCGCAGCTGCCGTGGTGGCGACCGCGACCGCGCGTTTGAACGTGGCTGAAGGCATGACCGTCCTGACGGGTGTCGGTGGTGTGGCGGGATACCCGTCCGGTCTATTGGGGCGGGGTTGCCGCAGCGTGAACGGCAGGCGAACACCCCGCACGGGGCGGTGGGGGTACGGCCCGGATATCGGAAGACCTGGATATTGCGTGGACGTCCATCTAAAATAATCAGGATGCCATGCGTGCCACCGTGCGCATGATCGAATCTGAGGCGATCGAAGGAGATCCCATGTCGATGAGCACTGTCGAGGAACGCGCGGCCATCGTCGACGCGGTCCGGGACTTCGCCACCGCGGAGATGGCACCCCGCGCCCTCGAGTGGGATGCGGCGGGGCGCTTCCCGCGTGATGTGCTGCGTCGTGCCGGTGACCTCGGGCTCGGTGGTGTGTACGTGCACGAGGACGTCGGCGGCTCCGCGCTGTCGCGCTCGGACGCCGTGCTGATCTTCGAGGAGCTCGCGGCGGCCGATCCGGCCGTGGCGGCGTACATCACGATCCACAACATGGTCGCGTGGATGATCGACGCGTACGGTTCGGCGCCGCAGCGTGCGCAGTGGCTCCCGGGCCTGACGACCATGGCGCAGCTCGGCGGATACTGCCTCACCGAACCCGGCGCCGGGTCGGATGCCGCCGCGATCACCACCAGCGCGATCCGCACGGACGACGGGTATGTGCTCACCGGTGTGAAGCAGTTCATCTCCGGCGGCGGGGTCGCATCCGTCTACGTCGTGATGGCGCGCACGGGCGAACCGGGCGCCCGGGGGATCACCGCCTTCCTGGTTCCCGCAGACGCGGCCGGGATGTCGTACGGCAGCCCCGAGAAGAAGATGGGGTGGAACGCTCAGCCGACCGCCCAGGTCATCCTCGACGAAGTGCGCGTGCCCGCCTCGGCCGTGCTCGGCGGCGAGGGGAACGGATTCCGGATCGCCATGTCGGCGCTCAACGGCGGCCGCATCAACATCGCCGCGTGTTCCCTGGGCGGGGCCCGCTCTGCGCTGGAGCGGGCGACCCGCTACGTCCACGAGCGATTCACGTTCGGGGAGCCGCTCGCCGAGAAGCAGGCGGTGGTGTTCGCGCTCGCCGACATGGCCACCGATCTGCGTGCCGCGCGTGCGATGGTGCGTGACGCCGCGGCGGCCCTCGACGAGGGATCCGATGATGCGGCGATGCAGTGCGCGATGGCCAAACGTTTCGCCACCGACGCGGGCTTCCGCGTCGCCAACGACGCGTTGCAGTTGCACGGGGGCTACGGATATCTGCACGACTACGGCATCGAGAAGATCGTGCGCGATCTCAGGGTGCATCAGATCCTCGAGGGGACGAACGAGATCATGCGGGTCATCATCGGACGCGAGCTGTTGGGGACGGCGCGATGAAGGTCGCGGTCCTCGGCCTCGGCCATATGGGGCTGCCCATGGCCCGCAACCTCGCCGTAGCCGGGCACGATGTGGTCGGCTTCGACGTGTTCGATGCCGCGCGGGAGAGCGCCCGCGCGGCGGGACTCACGATCGCCGACTCGGCGACGGCCGCGGTCGCCGACGTCGAGGCCGTCATCACGATGTTCGCCGCGGGCCACCAGGTCATCGACGCCTACCGCGGCACATCCGACCGCCCCGGTCTTCTGGCCGCCGCACCGGAGGGCGCCCTGTTCATCGACAGCTCGACCATCGCCGTCGACGAGGCCCGCGCGGCGCATGCGCTCGCCGAGGCGGCGGGGTATCGCAGTGTGGACGCGCCCGTCTCGGGAGGAGTGGTCGGGGCTGAGAACGCCTCGCTGGCGTTCATGGTCGGCGGGGCGGACGGCGACGTCGAGGCGGCTCGGCCCCTGTTGGAGGTGATGGGCGCTCGGGTGGTCCACTGCGGCGGTGCCGGTCTCGGACAGGCCGCGAAGGTGTGCAACAACATGATCCTCGCCGCGTCGCAGATCGTCGTCGCGGAGGCGTTCGTGCTGGGAGAGCGGCTGGGGCTGTCCCATCAGGCCCTGTTCGATGTGGCCTCGCATGCGTCGGGCCAGTGTTGGGCGCTGACGACCAACTGTCCCGTGCCCGGCCCGGTGCCCACCAGCCCCGCTAATCGGGACTTCACGCCGGGATTCGCCGGCGCCCTCATGGACAAGGACCTGGGGTTGGCCGAGAAGGCCGTCGCGTTGACCGGGGTGGATGCGCGGATGGGGATGCTCGCGCGTGCGGTGTACCGCGAGTTCGTCGAAGGGGGTGGGGCCGGGCGGGACTTCTCCGGCATCATCGATAGCATCCGTGCCCAGTCCGACGACGTCAGGAGCCGCCCCGCATGATCGACTACGAGACCATCCGTTCCGAGACCCGGGGCCGCGTCGGCTGGATCACCCTTCACCGGCCCGACGCACTCAACGCGCTGAACACCACCGTGATGCGCGAGGTCGTCGATGCGGCCACGCGGTTCGACGCCGACGAGCGCATCGGTGCGATCGTGCTGACCGGGTCGGAGAAGGCGTTCGCCGCCGGCGCGGACATCAAGGAGATGGCCGACAAGTCCGGCCTCGAGATGACGATGGATGACCACTTCGGTGCGTGGGCCCGGTTCGCGGCGGTGCGCACGCCGGTCGTCGCGGCCGTGTCGGGCTACGCCCTCGGTGGCGGATGCGAGCTCGCGATGATGTGCGATGTCATCCTCGCCGCCGACACGGCGAGGTTCGGACAGCCCGAGATCAACCTCGGGGTGATCCCGGGGATGGGGGGAACGCAGCGGTTGTTGCGGGCCGTCGGACCGTACAAGGCCGCCGAGCTGATCCTGACCGGACGCATGATGGACGCCGCGGAGGCCGAACGCGCCGGTCTGGTCTCGCGCGTGGTCCCCGCCGCGGACCTGCTCGACGAGGCGGACAAGACGGCGTCCACGATCGCCGGGAAGTCGCTGCCGTCGCTGTACGCGGCCAAAGCCGCCCTCGCCGCCGCCCAGGAGTCGTCGTTGGCAGAGGGGCTGCGGTACGAGAAGCAGGCCTTCGCGGCGCTGTTCGACACCGAAGATCAGAAGGAGGGCATGGCCGCCTTCCGCGAGAAGCGCCCGCCGCACTTCACCCACCGCTGATGGCGCCCCCCGCATCCGCGCACTCCTGCCCGGTGCCTGCGAAACCCGGGCGCGCGTCCGAGACCCGCGCGCGTGCGCCCCGGTCTCGGACGCACG
>NZTV01000053.1 GCA_002703245.1 Microbacterium sp. | reverse complement strand
TCCTGCTCCTTCGCACGATCTCGCCGGCGAAACGCGCCCGCGAGTCTAAACAAAGAAGGAGAGACCTCTTGGAAGGTCCTGAAATCACCGCAGCCGAAGCCGTCCTCGACAACGGCCGCTTCGGCACCCGCACCGTCCGGTTCGAGACCGGCCGCCTCGCCCAGCAGGCGCAGGGTTCGGTCGCCGCCTACCTGGACGACGAGACCATGCTGCTGTCGGCCACCAGCGCGGGCAAGCACCCGCGCGAAGGCTTCGACTTCTTCCCGCTGACCGTCGACGTCGAGGAGCGCTCCTACGCCGCCGGAAAGATCCCCGGGTCGTTCTTCCGTCGTGAAGGCCGCCCCTCGACCGAGGCGATCCTCGTCTGCCGTCTGATCGACCGTCCGCTGCGCCCCTCGTTCGTGGCGGGGCTGCGCAACGAGGTCCAGATCGTCGTGACCGTGCTCTCGATCGCGCCGGGCGAGTTCTACGACGCCCTGGCCATCAACGCCGCGTCGCTGTCGACCCAGATCTCGGGTCTGCCGTTCTCGGGCCCCATCGCCGGTGTGCGTCTGGCGCTCATCCCCGGTCAGGGGGGCAACGCCGACCAGTGGGTCGCGTTCCCCAAGGCCGAGCAGCTCGAGGACGCCGTGTTCGACCTGATCGTCGCCGGCCGGGTGCTGCCCGACGGCGAGGTCGCGATCATGATGGTCGAAGCCGAAGCCACCGAGAAGAGCTGGAACCTCATCAAGGGCGGCGCCGTCAAGCCCAGCGAAGAGGTCGTCGCGGAGGGCCTCGAGGCGGCCAAGCCGTTCATCACCCAGCTGGTCGAGGCGCAGAACAAGGTCGCGAGCACCGCGGCGAAGGAGATCCAGGACTACCCGGTCTTCCCGCCGTACACCTCCGAGGTCTACGACTTCGTCGCCGGTCGCGCCTACGAGGAGCTCGTGGGCGTCTACCAGATCGCCGACAAGCAGGAGCGCCAGAACGCCGACGACGCCATCAAGGAGCGTGTCAAGGCCGAGGTCATCGCCGCCACCGAGGCGGGCGAACTGCCCGCCGCGGCGCCGCTGGAATTCTCCGCGGCGTACAAGTCGGTCACGAAGCTCATCGTGCGTAGCCGCATCCTCACCGAAGGCGTGCGCATCGACGGTCGTGGCCTGGCCGACATCCGTCCGCTCGACGCCGAGGTGCAGGTCATCCCGCGCGTCCACGGTTCGGCGATCTTCCAGCGCGGCGAGACCCAGATCATGGGTGTCACCACGCTGAACATGCTCAAGATGGAGCAGCAGATCGACTCGCTGTCGCCCACGACCAGCAAGCGCTACATGCACCACTACAATTTCCCGCCGTACTCGACCGGTGAAACCGGCCGGGTGGGAAGCCCGAAGCGTCGCGAGATCGGGCACGGCTTCCTCGCCGAGCGCGCCCTCGTGCCGGTGCTGCCCAGCCGCGAGGAGTTCCCTTACGCGATCCGCCAGGTCTCCGAGGCACTCGGGTCCAACGGCTCGACCTCGATGGGCTCGGTGTGCGCCTCGACGCTGTCGCTGCTGAACGCCGGTGTGCCGCTGCGCGCCCCGGTCGCCGGTATCGCCATGGGTCTGGTCTCGGACGAGGTCGACGGGCAGACGCGCTACGCCGCGCTGACCGACATCCTCGGTGCCGAGGACGCCCTCGGTGACATGGACTTCAAGGTGGCCGGGACGAGCGAGTTCGTCACGGCGATCCAGCTCGACACCAAGCTCGACGGCATCCCGTCGTCGGTGTTGTCGGCCGCCCTGACCCAGGCCAAGGACGCGCGCCTGACGATCCTCAACGTGCTCAACAGTGCGATCGATACGCCGGATGAGATGGCGCCGACGGCGCCTCGCGTCATCAGCGTGCAGATCCCGGTCGACAAAATCGGCGAGCTGATCGGCCCCAAGGGCAAGACGATCAACGGCATCCAGGACGAGACCGGCGCCGACATCTCCATCGAGGAGGACGGCACCGTCTACATCGGTGCGACCGACGGACCGTCCGCCGAGGCCGCGCGTGCCCAGGTCAACGCGATCGCCAACCCGACCAACCCCGAGGTCGGTGACCAGTTCCTCGGCACGGTCGTGAAGATCGCGACCTTCGGTGCGTTCATCTCGCTCCTGCCCGGCAAGGACGGACTGCTGCACATCAGCGAGGTCCGCAAGCTCGCCGGCGGCAAGCGGGTCGAGAACGTCGAGGATGTACTCTCGGTCGGTCAGAAGCTCCTGGTGCGCATCACGAAGGTCGACGACCGCGGCAAGCTGTCGCTCGAGCCCGTGCTCGAGGACGCCGACCAGGAAGGCCGCGCTGCGGCCAACCCCGGCCCGGAGGCTCCCGCCGAAGGCTGATCCGCTTTCGTCACGCCGCGAATGCCCGTCCCCTCTTCCGGGGGCGGGCATTCGCCGTCGACCGTGATGAAAGCGTTATGCATAGTTCACCGCCACGTCGCCGGGGAGCGCCGTTCGGGCGTGCGCCTGCCGTACCCTCGAAGCACGCGCTGGGGGGCGCGAGGGGCGGGAAGCCCGCCTCGTCGGATCGCGAGGGGGTGTGAGATGCCGGTCTTCGGAACAGGAGCCGGTGCCGCGACGCGCATCGACGCCGTCGCACCTCGCGGACACCACCCGTCGGCACCGATTCCCGTTCAGGGGCCGGGTGTGGGTGCGGGGGTGCGGCATCGCCTCGGCGAGTCGGGGTTGGAGATCTTCCCCCTGATCCTCGGCGGTTCGGAGTTCGGCTGGAACGTCGATCTGGAGTCGAGCCACGGCATCCTCGACGCGTACGCCGAGTTGGGCGGAAACGTGGTCCACACCGCGGACAGTTTCTCCGGCGGCCGCAGCGAGCACATCATCGGTCAGTGGCTGCACTCGCGCGGCATGCGCGAGGACATGGTCCTCGCGGTGCGCATCGGCGGGCATCCCGACAACCCGGGACTCGGGCCGGTCGATCTCGTGCGTGCCGTGGAGTCGTCATTGGGACGCCTGCGTACCGACCGCGTCGACCTCATCTACCTCGACGCGACGGCGGACTCGGCGACCGCGCTGGAGGACACCCTCGCCACCGCCGAGTGGCTCGTGGAGACGGGCAAGGCGCGCGCACTCGGGGCGATCGGATACACCGCGACCCAGCTCATCGAAGCACGCATCCTCGCCTCCGCCGGCTTTCCGCGCCTGACCGTGCTGGATGTCCCGTTCAACATCCTCCGCCGGCACGAGTTCGACGAGGACCTTCGGCTGATCGCGGGCGCCCAGCAGCTGGCGGTCACGCCCTCCCACGCCCTCGAGCACGGTTTCCTCGCCGGACGCCACCGCACGCGGTCCAAGGGCGCGCTGTCGGTGCGCGGCGCGCAACTCGCCGCGAGCCTGAACCGGCGGGGGACGCGCACGCTCCGCGCGCTCGACGCCGTCGGTGCTGAGTTGGGAGTGCCCGACGCCGCGGTCGCCGTCGCCTGGCTGCTCGCGCAGAAGCTCGTGAGTGCCCCGATCGTCAACGCATACGCGCCGCAGCATGTCGAGGAGTTGGTGCAGGGTGTCGGTGTGCGCCTCAGCCGCGCACAGCTGGCCGAGATCGCCCGCGCCGCGGACTGACCGACGCGCCGTCTGCCCGCCTGCGGTGCGGGAGGGGTGACATAGGGTGGAAGGGCGCCCGACGCGGCGCGGAATTCTTCCCGATGGAGCGAGTGAAGTGACGCACTACATCTATCTCGTGCGGCATGGCGAGCACCAGGATGCCGAGCACGGCCTCATCGACGGCCCGCTGTCTCCGCGTGGACGTCGGCAGGCGGCGGCGTTGGCCGACCGGCTGTCGGGAGTGCCGTTCGACAGCGTGTGGCACTCGCCGCTGGAACGCGCCAGCGAGACCGCGCGGGCGTTCGCCGAACGGATGCCGTCCTTGTCGCCGCAGCCATCGGCGTTGCTGTTCGATTGCGTACCGACCGGGATGACCGAGGACACCCCGACGGTCTTCGAGCCGTTCTTCGGCGCCGTGACCGACGCCGAAATCGACGCCGGTCGCGCGCAGATGGCCGACGCGGTGAGCGAATTCCTGCGCCGCAAAAGTGGCGACGTGCACGAGCTGATCATCACGCACAACGCCGTGATCGCGTGGTTCGTGCGCGAGATCCTCCAGGCCCCGGACTGGAAGTGGATGACCTTGAACCAGGCCCATTGCGGTCTGACGGTCATCGCACAGCGTCAGGGGCGGCCGTGGATGCTCCTGACCCACAACGACCTCGCTCATCTGCCGGTGGAACTGCGCACGGGACTGCCGGAGTCCCACCCCGTCTGAGCATCGTGGCGCGTCGCGCCGCCGAAACCATCCGTCCCCGCCGACTCCACCCGTTTCCCGCGCGGCAGAAGGGTGGGTCCGAGGCGAACAGGTGGGTTCGCGCTCACGTGAGGGGCTTACCGAACCAACGCGTCGCGTTGGGGTTGTCGTTGTATGCCGGGATCGGTTGGAAGCCGGTGGCCGCGTACAGGGCCGCGGCGGCTTCCAGGGTGTGGTGGGTGTCGAGGACGAGCTCGTCGGCGCCGAACGATCGTGCGCGCTCCTGGAGATCACCCATCAGCACGCGCCCCCATCCCCGGCCGCGTCCCTGCGGCCGGATGTAGACGTGCTTGACCTCGAAGCGGGTCCGGTCGGAGTCGCCCGCGAGTCGGCGGATCCCTCCGCATCCGATGGCGTGGTCGTCCTCTCGGGCGACGACGAAAACGCCGGTCGGCTCGGTGAACGCCTCCGGCGCGGGGACGGTGCGGGTGTAGGTCTGTCCGGGGAACGAGGCCGCCCGTGCGTCGAAGTACTCGGCCAGGAGCATGCGTGAGACTTCGGAGTCGACGGGCTCGGGGCTGATCCGCAGCATCCACCGAGCGTATCCCGGTGCGCTCCGGCGCGCCGCGGGCGGGCTACGGTGGAGGTATGACGACGCGTGTGGCCATCGTGGGTGGAACGGGCAAACTGGGCGGCATCATCCGCGACATCGTGAACGCCGACGACGCGTACACCGAACACGCCGTGCTGACCTCCCGCTCCGACATCGGCGACATCGACGGCGCCGACCTGGTGGTCGATGCATCGACGCCCGCGGTGTCGATCGATGTGGTGCGCGCGGCGGTCGAGCGGGGCGTCAACGTCCTCGTCGGTACCTCCGGATGGTCGGCGGAGCGCATCGCGCTGGTGCGTCCGCTGGTGGAGGCGGCGGGGACGGGCGCCGTCTTCATCCCGAACTTCTCCCTCGGCTCGGTCATCGGATCGGCGCTGGCCGGTGCGGCCGCGCCCTTCTTCCCCTCCATCGAGATCGTCGAGGCGCACCGCGAGTCGAAGATCGACTCGCCCAGCGGCACCGCGGTGCGCACGGCAGAGCTCGTGGCCGCTGCGCGAGCGTCCGTCGGACCGGTCGAGTCACCGCACGTCGATCAGCGTGCGCGCGGTCAGCGTGTCGCGAGCGTGCCCATCCACTCGTTGCGTCGCCCCGGTGTGATCGCCAAACAGGACGTCGTGCTCTCCGGCCCGGGGGAGTCGCTCACGATCACCCACGACACCGTCGACCCCGCGAGGGCCTACGCCCCCGGCATCCGCCTCGCCTTGGAGAGCGCGCTGAACGCGCGGGGTGTCGTGGTCGGACTCGACAGCTTCATCGACATCGGTATCCGCACGCCGCACCCCGGCGGGAACGGTCCGGTCGACGAGGGTGGGGTGCCCGGCCAGGTGGCGCGCACGACCGGCGTATGAAGGCCAAGGTCGGCGTCGCCGTGATGGCGGCGCTCCTGGTGCTCTACATCGCGCTGGTCGGGTGGCGTGCCGTGCTGCTGCTGGGCACGGGCGACCCCGTCGGTGTCACGATGGGTGTCGCCCTCATCGTGTTGCCCGCGATCGCCGTATGGGGGTTGGGTCGAGAGTTGTGGTTCGGGTGGCGTGCCGAGCAGCTCGGCCGTCGACTGGAGGCCGACGAGGACCTCCCGTCGGAGGCGGTCGGTGTGCGGCCGAGCGGTCGCGTCCTGCGAGAGGACGCCGATGCGCTCTTCCCGCGTTTCCGTGCCGAGGTGGAGGCTGCGCCGGAGGACTGGCGCGCGTGGTACCGGCTCGGACTGGCCTATGACGCGTCCGGGGACCGGCGCCGCGCGCGCGAGGCGGTGCGCACGGCGATCCGTCTGGAGGCGGGGTCGCGAACCTGATCAGGCTTCGGCCACCGCGGTCTCGACCGCGTCCTCGACCGTGCGGTGGCGGAAGGTGAACCCGGACGCCTCCAGCGCCGCCGGCACGACGTGTGCGTCGGTGGTCAGTAGCGACTCGACCGCGTCGCGGCCGAGGACCGTCCGCAGTGCCCACGCGGGGGCGCGCAGTAGATAGGGGCGGTTCATCCGCACGGCCAGGGCGAAGCCGAGATCGTTCGCGGTCGCACGGGTGGGACCGGTCACGTTCACCGGACCGGCCAGGCCCGCATCGATGACGTGGCGGATGGCCCGAACCTCGTCGTCGAGGGAGATCCACGGCCACACCTGCGTGCCGCGCCCGATCGGTCCGGACAGTCCCAGCCGGGTCAGGAGCATCAGCGGCTTCAGAACGCCGTCGGGGTGGACGACGGGTGCGGTGCGCAGGAGGCAGACCCGCGCCCGGTCGCCGGCGGCCAGCGCGGCGTTCTCCCATTCGCCGCAGACGTCGGCCAGGAACGCCTCGCCGCGAGGGGCCGATTCGTCGACGCGTCCGGAGGGGAAGGGTCCGTAGTACCCCACCGCGGACGCGGACGCGAACGACGGGGCGTCATCGCCCAGCTCGCGCACCGCGCGTGCGATCGCCCGCGTGGGCGTGATGCGGGACCACAGCAACGTGCTGCGATACGACGAGGACCACGGGAAGCGTCCGATGCTCGCGCCGTTCAGACCGACCACCGCGGACGCGCCCGCGAGCACATCCGGATCGAGCGGGCGGGTGTCGGTCAGCCACTCCACCTCGTCGGGCGCGGCGGCGGGACGCCGGACGAGCCGCACGACGTCGTGCCCGTCGGCACGGAGGCTTTCGATGAGCGCCCGGCCGATCAGGCCGCCCGCGCCGCCGACGACGACGCGCCCGGGAGAGGCGGAGTCAGCCAAGCGTCGCCTCAAGCGTGATGTCGACTCCGGCGAGGGCCTGGGAGACGGGGCAGCCGGTCTTGGCCTCGTCGGCGATCCGCGCGAAGTCGTCCGCGGCGATGCCGGGGACGACCGCGTTGACGTTGAGGTGGCTACCGGTGATCCCGGTTCCGGGCTGGAAGGTGACCGATGCGGTGGTGTCGACCGACTCCGGCGGAGTGCCGTTCCCGGTCAGCGCGTGGGAGAGCGCCATGCTGAAGCAGGACGCGTGCGCGGCGGCGACGAGCTCCTCCGGCGTCGTGGTGGAAGTGGAACCCTCGCTGCGCGCCTTCCAATCGACGGGAAGGGTCGCGGCCCCCGAAGACACCAGGGAGACGGTGCCTTCGCCGTCGGTGAGGGAGCCCTTCCAGGCGGTGGATGCTTCGCTCGTGACAGTCATGATGCCCTCGTTCCTCGTGGCGGTGACGGATCGCCCGCGGCGGTGGCGGACGCCGCCAGCCTAACGGCGAGGGGAGAGTGCCGCGACGGCTTGACACCCCGGTTCGCTCACCGGGCGGAACCTTCCCGGCCGAACAGGCCCGCACGCTGCAGCAGGAGGTACAGCCCGCACCCGAGGCACACACCGAATGCCGCGTTGAGGAACGCGGCCACGAATGCCAGCGACGCCGCGATCGGCAGGGCCCATGGCGCTCCGACCAGGTGCAGGCCCAAGCCGATGGCCGAGACCGCGAGCCCCACACCCTGCGCGAAGCGGGGCGGCCGCGGATCCTCGAGCTCCGTGGGAGGCGCCAGCCGCGGCGCGACGAGGCGTCGGAAGAGTACGGCCCACGGCGCGGTGCGGGGAGAGATCACACCCCACGAGAACAACAGCGCCAGCGCGAGTAGCAGCAGGAACGCGGGGTCCAGTGCGCGCTGCGTGACGGTCGCGGTCTCCACCGCCGTGCCCGGGCCGCGCTCTGTCGACAGTCCTGAAAGACCCAGGAAGACATCGATCAGGAGGAGGAAGGAGGTGATGGATGCCGCGAAGCGCGGCCCCCGGGGGTCGATGCCACGCGGCGGTTCAGACACGGACCGGGTCTCCGGTCAGGCGCGACAGCTCGAGTTCCAGCATGTGGCGGCCGGGCACCCCGCCGACCCGGGACTGGACGGCGCCGTCGGCGTCGAGGATGAGGGTCGTCGGGGTCTGCAGCACGTGGAAATGCTTGGCGATGTCGGGGCGGTGGGTCAGATCGACGTCGAGATGGCGCACACCGGCGTGCCCGTCGGCGATCTGGGACAGGGTCCGGTGCACGCCCGGGCACTTGGCGCACATCTCCGTGCTGAACTGCAACAGCGTCGCGCGCTCGCCGAGTGCGTCGGCGCCCAAGCGCCGCGGCTGGATCACCTCGTGCGGGATCCCCCGGCGGATGCGGCCGTGCCGGGCGCGCACGAGCATGCCGGCGCCGAGGGTGAGGGCGAGCAACGCGAGGGTGCCGAGCAGGGCGGGCAGGATATCCACAACGGTCAAGGCTAGACGGTCGTCGCGGCGTTCGGGTCGCGTCCCCCGCACCTGCCGCGTCGGCTGGACGCGCCGGAGCCCGCGCGGCGCGCGGGTAGGGTGGGCATCGTGAGCGATGCCGACATCCAGTTCCGCAGCGAGATGACCGTCGAACTCGTCCGTTCGAGCGCTTCCGACTCCGATGTGCTGTTCGCGGCGCGGGTGTCGACGCAGGGGGAGCAGACCCTCGAGTCGGCCCAGACCGGCGTCGAGGCCTCCGGGCGGGACCGGGGCCTGATCAACTACCTGATGCGGGACCGCCACGGCTCGCCGTTCGAGCACAACTCCATGACCTTCTACGTGCAGGCGCCGATCTTCGTCTTCCGTGAGTTCATGCGGCATCGCATCGCCTCGTACAACGAGGAATCGGGTCGCTACCGCGAGTTGCGTCCCGTGTTCTATGTGCCCTCGCGTGAGCGCAACCTCGTACAGATCGGCAAGCCGGGGGCCTACGAGTTCCTCCCCGGCGACGACGCGCAATTCGATCTGGTCGATGAGGCGACGCGTGCGTCCAGCATCCAGGCTTTCGAGGCGTACCAGCGGATGCTCGAGGCCGGAGTCGCGCGGGAGGTCGCCCGCATCGTGTTGCCGTTGAACATCTACTCGTCGATGTACGTGACGATGAACTCCCGCGCACTGATGAACTTCCTCTCCCTGCGCACGAAGGTCGAGGGCACCCACTTCCCGTCGTTCCCGCAACGCGAGATCGAGATGTGCGCCGAGCAGATGGAGTCCCACTGGCGGGAGCTCATGCCACTGACCCACGCGGCTTTCAACGCCAACGGCCGGGTGGCGCCGTAGCCATGGTCACGGCGCTCGTCACCGGCGCGAGCTCCGGCCTCGGCGCGGAGTACGCGCGGCAGCTGGCCGCCCGCGGAGCGGATCTGGTGCTCGTGGCGCGGTCGATGGAGGCGCTCGACGCGGTGGCCGAGGCGATTCGGGTGTGTCACCGTGTGCGCGTGGAGGTGATCGGTGCCGACCTCACCGTCCCACGCGACCTCGAGCGGGTCGCGGCGCGGCTCGCCGACCCGGAGGCACCTGTCGAGCTGCTCGTGAACAACGCCGGATTCGGGCTGTCGTTGGATTTCGAGACCAACGACATCGCGCGAGAGGTCGACCACCTGCGTGTGCACGTCGAGGCGCCGATGCGTCTGACGCACGCCGCGCTGGAGGGGATGTTGGCGCGCGGCCACGGGCGCATCCTGAACGTCGCCTCCGTGGCCGCCTACCTGCCGCGTTCGACCTACGGGGCCTGCAAACGGTGGGTGGTGGAGTTCAGCCGGTGGGCCAACGCCGTCTACGCGCCGCGCGGGGTGACGGTGACGGCCGTGTGCCCCGGATTCACCCACACCGACTTCCATGAGCGGATGGGGTTGCCGCCGGGTCAAGAGGGCGTCCCGGGGCCGCTGTGGCTCGACGCGCGGGACGTGGTCGCCGAGTCGCTGCGCGACGCCGCCCGCGGTCGAGGGGTGTCGATACCGTCGCTGCGGTACAAAGCGCTCACCCGGATCGCCGCCCTCCTCCCGGCCTCGGTGGCCGCGGGCGTCGGTACGCGCGGGCGCTGAGCGCCCCCCGCGAGGAGATAGCCTGGAGGCATGACGCTCGACGCCAATCCCTTCGGCCAGGTGCTCGTCGCCCTCATCACCCCGATGACGGCCGACGGAGAGGTCGACTGGCCCGCGACCGAGAAGCACATCGACGATGTCGTGTCGGCCGGCGCCGACGGCGTCGTCGTCACCGGGACCACGGGGGAGACCTCCACCCTCACCGACGCCGAGAAGCTCCGTCTCGTCGAGGTCGGCAAGGATGTCGCGGGCGGGCGCGCGAAGATCATCACCGGCGGCGGATCGAACGAGACCGCGCACGCCATCGAGTTGTACAAGGCCAGTGAGAAGGCCGGCGCCGACGGGATCATGATCGTGACCCCGTACTACAACAAGCCCACGCAGGCGGGGATCCTGACCCACTTCCGGCTCGTCGCGGACGCCACGGACCTGCCGGTCATCCTCTACGACATCCCGGGTCGCACCGGCGTGCCGATCGCGTACGAGACGATCCTGCGCCTGGCCAAGCACCCCAACATCCTCGCGATCAAGGACGCCAAGGGTGACTTCAGTGAGGTCAGTCGTGTGCTCAACCAGACCGACCTGATGTACTTTTCCGGCGACGACGCGAACGTCCTGCCGCACCTGTCGATCGGGGCGCGTGGCCTCATCGGCGTCACCGCGAACATCGCGTCCGCACCGTACCGTGCGATCGTCGACGCGGTGAACCGTGGCGACCTGGCCACGGCCACCGCGCAACACAAGACACTCGAACCGCTCGTGCGTGCCGTGATGACCCACGTCCCCGGGACCGTCGCGGCGAAGTACATCCTGCATGGGCTGGGCCGCATCTCCAGCCCGCGCGTGAGACTGCCCCTGGTGGGGCCGGAGGAATGGGAGGCGGCGATGATCGAAGACGAACTCGCCCTCGTGACCGATGTCGAGGGGGCCGACTTCCGGAACTTCCGACCCGACCGCAACGCCGCCGCGGGCGGCGCTCTGCCCAAGGTCTCGGGGACGACCCGATGACCCCGCCGATCACCGTCGCGGCACCTCCCGCGCTCGAGCCGGGCACGCTGCGCATCATCCCGCTCGGCGGTCTCGGTGAGGTCGGCCGCAACATGACCGTGTTCGAGCTCGACGGCAAGCTTCTGATCGTCGACTGCGGCGTCTTGTTCCCCGAGGAGCACCAGCCCGGCGTCGACCTGATCCTGCCCGATTTCGAGCCGATCAAGTCGCGCCTGGACGACATCGTCGGGGTCGTGCTCACGCACGGTCACGAAGACCACATCGGCGCGGTGCCCTACCTCCTCAAGCTCAAAGGCGACATTCCGATCATCGGGTCGGGGCTGACGTTGGCCTTGATCGAGGCGAAGCTCAAGGAGCACCGCATCAAGCCGTTCACCCTGACGGTCACCGAGGGGCAGCGGGAACAGGTCGGCGCGTTCGACCTCGAGTTCATCGCCGTGAACCACTCGATCCCGGACGCCTTGGCCGTCGCCATCCGCACGGTCGCCGGCACGGTCCTGGCCACCGGGGACTTCAAAATGGACCAGTTGCCGCTGGACGGTCGCCTCACCGACCTGCGCGCGTTCGCCCGCGTCGGCGAAGAGGGCATCGACTTGTTCATGGTCGACTCGACCAATGCCGACGTGCCCGGGTTCACGCCGCTCGAGCGCGAGATCGGCCCGGTCCTCGACCAGGTCATCGGCAAGGCGCCGCGACGGGTGATCGTCGCGAGCTTCTCCAGCCACGTCCATCGCGTGCAGCAGGTCCTGGACGCCGCACACGCCCACGGTCGACGCGTGGCGTTGCTCGGTCGCAGCATGGTGCGCAACATGACCATCGCCGAGAAGCTCGGTTACCTCACCGTGCCCGAGGGCGTGCTGATCGACTACAAGAAGGCACGCGACCTGCCCGAGGACCAGATCGTCTACATGTCGACCGGTTCGCAGGGCGAGCCGATGGCGGTGCTCAGCCGCATGGCGAACCTCGACCACGAGATCGAACCCGGCCCGGGCGACACCGTGATCCTCGCTTCGAGCCTGATCCCCGGCAACGAGAACGCCGTCTACCGCGTGATCGACGGGCTGACCAAGCTCGGGACGAACGTGGTGCACAAGGGCAACGCGAAGGTGCACGTCTCCGGCCACGCCGCCGCGGGAGAACTGCTCTACTGCTACAACATCCTCCGTCCCCGGAATGTGCTCCCCATCCACGGCGAATACCGCCACCTGATGGCCAACGCCAAGCTGGCGCAGGACACGGGGGTCCCGCCGGAGCGGACCCTGCTGGCCGAGAACGGCACGGTCATCGATCTACGCGACGGTGACGCACGGATGGTCGGTCAGCTGGATCTGGGCTTCGTGTACGTCGACGGTTCGTCGGTGGGGGAGATCACCGACGCCGACCTCAAGGACCGTCGGATCCTCGGCGAGGAGGGCTTCATCTCGGTCATCGTCGTGGTCGATGCCGCGACGGGGAAGATCATCAGCGGGCCGGAGATCCACGCCCGCGGGTTCGCGGAGCATGACAAGGTCTTCGAGGACGTCAAGCCGAAGATCGCGGCGGCTCTGTCGGAGGCCGCACAGCAGGGGGTGCGCGACCAGCACGCACTGTCGCAGATCGTGCGCCGCACGATCGGGCGGTGGGTCAATCAGCGACTGCGACGGCGGCCGATGATCGTCCCGTTGGTCATCGAGGCGTGACCGGACCGCGGTAGATCCGCGGGAGCCCGGGGCGCAGACGCACGAGGAGTTCCTCACCGACGGTGTCGATCGTCTCGGCGAGGGTCGTCGCACTGTGCTCGCCGTGCGTGCCCGGTCCGAACACCCGCACCCGGTCACCGACTCTCGCGTCGGGGTAGGTCGCGATCAGCGAGGTCGCGACCCCGACCGAGACGAGCTTTCGCGGACCGGCGTCGGTGCCGACGACCACACGCCCGCCCAATGCCGAGGGCAGGCCGTCGAGCGATCCCACATCGACGGTGGCCATCCCGCCCGTCACGTCGACGACCTGCGCGGTCAGGGTCGCGGCCGGGCCGATACCGGGCAGGTCCGGACCACCTGTCGAGCGGATGCCGTATCCGAACGCACCCACCCGCACGAGATCGTCGCGGAACTCGGGACGCGCGAACGCCGCCGCGCTGGCCGCGAGGTGCCGCACGCGAGGTGCGAGGCCCGCGGCGCGGGCGGTCTCCACCGCGGCGACGAACAGTGCGCGGGCGTCGTCGTCGTCGGCATCGCTCGTCTCGGCGATGTGCGTCCACAGGCCGACCACGCGGATATGTCCGGACGCTTCGGCCTGGGCGGCGCGCTCGACGAAAGCGCGCCAGTGCTCGGGACGCACCCCGTTGCGTCGCAGCCCGGTGTCGACCTTCAAGTGGACCCGAAGCGCACGGTCGACGCCGATCACGCGTTCCAGGTATTGCCGGTCACCGACACCCAGGTCGAGGTCGGCGTCGGCGGCACGCACGACCGACTCGTCGTCGAGGGCCGTGGTCCACGCGAAGACGCGTCCCTGCGGACCCACGGCCCGCCGGACGCGGATGCCACTGTCGATGTCGAACGAGCCGAACCAGGTGAGACCGGCCGCGGCGGCGGTCTCCGCGACGACCTCGAGGCCGTGTCCGTACGCGTTGTTCTTGACGACGAAGAGCGTGTCGGCGGGGGCGACCGTGCGGCGGACCGTGTCGAGGTTCGCGCGGAGCCGATCCAGATCGATCTCCAAGCGTGCGGGCATCAGGCGACCCTCCTGCGCGGCACCGAGGCACCGATGATCCCGGCGAGCTCGACCGGGCTCCACCCGGTCGCTTCCGCCCAGGCGTGGAGGTTGTGACGCGCGGGGCCGTCTCCGCCGAAGAGGCAGGCCTCCGCGCCGGGGGAGAGGTGCTCGCCCTCGGGTCCCAGATCGACGACGCACACGTCCATCGCGATGCGCCCCACCACCGGTCGCATCATGCCCTCGACGGCGATCGAGGCGCGATTGCCGAGGGCTCGCGCGACGCCCTGGCCGTACCCCCCTGCGACCAGCCCGATCCAGGTGTCTGCCGCAGCGCGGTGGGTGTACCCGTACGACACACCTTCACCGGCCCGAAGCGGCTTGGTGGACACCACGACCGAGACCGCGCGCATCGCGGGCGTCGATCGTCCACGCAGTCCGTAGAACCGGCGTGAATCGCCCTCCGGCGCGGTCCGTGGTTCGAGACCGAAGGACGCGGCGCGGGCCGCGTCGGCGGGGTCGACGCACGCACGGGCGATCCCGGCATCGCCCAACGCCGCCATCGCCACGTCGAGTCCGTGCCCCCACGCGTCGCGTCGCAGGTCGGGGACGCCGTCGTCGGCGACGAGGGCCCGGGCGCCCGCGACGAGGGCCCCGTGGGAGACCTCGACCGAGAGCCCGGCCGTGGTCAAAAGCCGATCACTTCGCGGTAGCGCGGCCGGTGTCCGGTCCGGCGTCCGAGCACCGACGGCTTGATCTCGTAGACGCCCGTACCCCAGTTGCCTTCGATGAGCACCGGGCCCTTCTCGGTGATCGCGACATCCCAGCCGACGTACTGCACCTGCGGCACCACGCGCGCGGCGCGGTCGATGAGCTCGAGCGCCTCCTCGAGCATAGGGAGACGGAAATCGGCGATGGGGAAGCCGGTGTCGGGATGCGTCTGCCAGACGTGGCCGTGCGAGTCGTATCCGTCGCCCATCGCCTTGCCGTGCTCGTCCAACATCGTGTAGAAGCCGCCGAAGTCCATCTGGTCCGCGGCCTGTCCGCGCCCGAACTTCTGCGCCATCGCGAGGATGTGGGTCTTCTCGCCGTCGAAGAAGGCCGCGATGCGGGTGGAGTTGACCGTTCCCGGGCACACCGCGGCGAGGTCGGGGTGCTGGACGATGTTCTCCTCGACCAGCAGTTCGCCGCGCTCGACCAGGCCGCGGTGGAAGAGCACCGGGTCGTCGACGTCGTCGATCGTGTACCGCGTGATCGCCGATCCCGCCTGGCCGCTCTGGCGTTTGGTGATGATCGTCGGGTGCTCGGTCATGAAGGCGGCGAGGCCGTCGGCGTTGTCGGCGTCCAGCATCATCCAGTCCCGCCCCAGCAGGTCGGAGAACTCCCGGACGAATTCGAACTTGTCGTGGAACAGGTGCCGGTAGTCGGGGTGGTCGTACTTCTGCGAGATCGCGTTGGAGATCGGATGCGTCATGAACGTCTTGCGTTCGGCACGCGTGAGCATGGCGAAGTCGTAGTCGACGTAGTCCTGGAAACCGACCTTGTGGAAGGCCGCCTGCCAATACATGTCGATCACCACGAGGGGGACGGGCTTGCCGAACTGCTTCGAGACCTCGCGCGCCCGCTCGAGGACCGACGCGGCGTTCAGGTTGCGGACACGGTAGACGAGGTAGTTCACATGCGACCGGAGGCCGAGACTGCGCGATGCCATTCGTTCTCTCTCGATGAGGCGGGCGGGAAACTCTCCCCGCAGAGCCTAATCGCCTGCGCCGCACGGTGCCTGTGCACCGCCGAGTCGCTCCCGGGGAACGTCCGCGGCCTCGCCTACCGTGGAACCCATGGCCAAGAGCTCCACCTCCACCTCGCGCGGGCGGGCGCCCGGGAAGGGGTCCGCCTCGCGCGCCCGCAAACCCGACCCGACGCCCAAGCGCTACGTGGGGGAGGACGACAGACCCGGCGTCCTCGTGCGCGCCTGGATGGGTCTGGCCCACGGCGTCGGCGGGCTGTTCCGTGCGTTCGGCCCGGAAACGCTCGAGAAGGATCAGCGCCGCGACGGTCTGCCGTTCCTCCTGGTCCTGCTGGCCGTCATCGGCGCCGTCGTGGAGTGGTTCTTCATCGGCACCGACGTCGGCGCGGCCGTCAGCGCATACTCCGTCGGCGGATTGGTCGGCCGCGTCGCCTTCGTGATGCCGGTGCTCCTCGTGTTCTTGGCGGGGTGGCTGTTTCGTCATCCGGCCTCTGTGCACGACAACGGTCGGATCGGGATCGGGTTCGCGCTGTTCGTCGTCACCATCGCGGGGTTCTGCCACATCGTCGGCGGGCGACCGCAGCCGCGGGAGGGGCTGCCCGCGCTGAGCGAGGCCGGTGGCGTCTTCGGCTGGATGATCGGTGAACCGCTCGCCCTGCTGCTGACCGACGTCGGGGGATGCATCGTGCTGGGAGCGCTGACCCTGCTCAGCGTGCTGATCCTCACCAAGACCCCGCCCAACCGCATCGGCCGCCGGCTCGGCGACCTGTATGCCTGGATGTTCGGTGCCGAGCGGGCCGAGAAGGACACACCGCGTTTCGATGAGGACCCGGACGAGATCGACGCCGACGACGGGGGTGTGCCGTGGTGGCGCCGCAACAAGAGCGGTCGCGAGAAGGACGTGGACGACGGGCGGGGGTCCCAGGACCTCACCGAGCTCCTCGCGCCCGGCGAACCCGAGGGCGGGTTCGAGAAGGCGTTGCAGCCGCCCGCACCCGAACCCACGACGATGCCCTTGCCCGCGGACGACGCGGTGACGGAGGTCATCGATCCGGCCGGGCTGGCCGGCCTGTCGGGCGTGGGCTCGCAGACCTCCTTGCGCGATGACTCCGACAGTGAGTCCGACGATGAGCTCCCGGGATTGTCCGGCCTCGGGGGAGACGCGCCCCGTGATCAGCCCAGCGCGCCGTACCGTCTGCCCTCGGTCAGCTCGCTCGCGCAGGGCACCCCGCACAAGTCCCGCTCGGAGGCGAACGACGCGATGGTCGCCGCCATCACCGGCGTGTTCGAACAGTTCAAGGTCGACGCCACCGTCACCGGCTTCTCTCGGGGCCCCACGGTCACCCAGTACGAGATCGCACTCGGCCCGGGTGTGAAGGTCGAGCGCATCACGGCCCTGACCAACAACATCGCCTACGCGGTCGCCTCGAACGAGGTGCGCATCCTCGCCCCCATCCCGGGCAAGAGCGCGATCGGCGTCGAGATCCCGAACACCGATCGCGAGATCGTCACCCTCGGCGACGTCCTCCGTTCGCAGACGGCCGTGCAGTCCACGCACCCGATGACGATCGGTGTCGGCAAGGACGTCGGTGGCGGGTTCGTCGTGGCGAACCTCGCGAAGATGCCTCACCTGCTGGTGGCCGGCTCGACCGGCTCGGGCAAGTCGAGCTTCGTGAACTCGATGATCACGAGCCTGCTCATGCGCGCGAAGCCCTCGGACGTGCGGATGGTGCTCATCGACCCCAAGCGTGTCGAGCTGACCTCGTACGCGGGCGTGCCGCACCTGATCACGCCGATCATCACCAACCCCAAGAAGGCCGCCGAGGCCCTGCAATGGGTCGTGAAAGAGATGGACATGAGGTACGACGACCTCGCGTCCTTCGGATTCCGGCACATCGACGACTTCAACAAGGCCGTCGTCGCCGGCGAGATCACCCTCCCCGAGGGCAGCGAGCGGGTGCTCAAGCCCTACCCGTACCTCCTCGTCGTCGTCGACGAGCTCGCCGACCTCATGATGGTCGCGCCCCGCGACGTCGAGGACTCCATCGTCCGCATCACCCAGCTGGCCCGCGCGAGCGGCATCCATCTGGTGCTCGCCACCCAGCGGCCGAGCGTCGACGTCGTGACCGGCCTCATCAAGGCGAACGTGCCCTCGCGGCTCGCCTTCGCCGTCACGAGCGTGACCGACTCGCGCGTGATCCTCGATCAGCCCGGGGCCGACCGTCTGATCGGCCAGGGCGACGGGCTCTTCCTGCCCATGGGCGCGTCGAAGTCGCTCCGCGTACAGGGGGCATGGGTCAGCGAGAGCGAGATCGAGAAGGTCGTCTCGCACGTGACGAACCAGGCGCGGCCCGAGTACCGCGCCGATGTCGAAGCGGCCGTCGAGAAGAAGGAGGTCGACGCCGACATCGGAGACGACCTCGAGCTCCTGCTGGCGGCGGCCGAACTGGTCGTCTCGACACAGTTCGGGTCGACGTCGATGTTGCAGCGCAAACTGCGCGTCGGTTTCGCGAAGGCGGGTCGGCTGATGGACCTGCTGGAGTCGCGGGAGATCGTCGGCCCCTCGGAAGGTTCCAAGGCCCGCGACGTGCTGGTGACGAACGAGCAGCTGCCGGGCGTCCTCGCGCGGCTGCGCGGGGAGGACGCCCCGGAGCCGGCGCCTCAGCCGTCCGCCGAGCCGGCTGATCCGTACGGCGCCGATCCGCTCGAGGCTCAATACGAGGGCAAACCCGTCGTCCACGTGGACGAGGATGAGGACGCCTGGGGCCTGACCGGGCGAGAATGAGGACCATGACCGTTCCGCGCCAGCTTCCCAACGCCATCACGATCGTGCGCATCCTGTGCGCACCCGTCTTCCTGTGGATGTTGCTGGCCGACGCCGGCGCCGATGGAGCGTTGCGGTGGGCGGCGGCGGTGCTCTTCGTCGTCGCCATCGCCACCGACGGCCTGGACGGGCACATCGCACGAAAGCACGACATCGTCACCGACCTCGGCAAGCTCCTCGATCCCATCGCCGACAAGGTCCTGACCGGGTTCGCCTTCGTGGGGCTGTCGATCCTCGGCGAGCTGCCGTGGTGGGTCACCATCGTCATCCTCGTGCGGGAGATCGGCATCACCGTCTACCGGTTCGTCGTGGTGAGCGATCACGTGCTGGCGGCGGCGTGGATGGGAAAGCTCAAGACCGTCGCCCAAGGGGTCGCGCTCTCCCTCGCCCTGCTCCCGCTGTGGACGGTGGTCGGTGACGGGGTCTTCTGGGTGAACGGCGTGACCATGGCGATCGCGTTGATCCTCACCGTGGCCAGCGGAATCGACTACATCGTCTCCGAGGTCCGCGCCTCGCGCCGCGCCCGGCGATGAGCGCGGCCGCGGCGCTGATCGACGCCCTTCGGCGCGGTGGACTGAGCGTCGCCGGTGCGGAGTCGCTCACCGGAGGACTCCTGTGCGCCGAGCTGACCGCCGTACCCGGTGCGTCGGAGGTCTTCCGTGGCGGCGTGGTGGCGTACGCGACGGACCTCAAGTCGGGGCTACTCGGCGTCGATGCGGGACTGCTCGCGGAGGGGGGACCGGTGCATCCGGCGGTCGCGTCGGCGATGGCGGACGGTGTGCGGTACCGGCTGGATGCGGACGTGGGCATCGCGACCACCGGCGTGGCCGGCCCGACGCCTCAGGGCGGGGCTCCCGTCGGTCGCGTCTACATCGCCGTGTCGACGCCGCACGTGCGGCACGTCGAAGAGCTGACACTCCCGGGCGATCGCGCCGCGATCCGGGCCGAGAGTGTGCGGCGGGCGATCGACCTGGCCGCGTCGGTGCTGTGACCGGGGTCGGGATCTCGCGCGACGTGTTCGACACCTTCGGGAATGTCTGGTGTTTCCCTTGGGTTACATTCGGTGATTCCCACCCAATGCAAAGTTGCCCGGACTAAGTTGATGACCACGGTGTTGTACTGTGGTGCACCCGGTGAAGCGGAATCAGGAGTGAGGAGGGGCCCGACATGATCCTTGTACGTCAGGAGATCGGGGAAGTCCTGCGGGACTTCCGTCAACAGAAGGGGCAGACCCTCCGACAGGTCGCCAGTCGCGCCAGCGTCGCGCTGGGCTACCTCAGCGAGGTGGAGCGCGGCCAGAAGGAAGCGTCGAGCGAGATCCTCGCGTCGCTGGCCGAGGCGCTCGACATCCCGATTTCGACCATCATGCGCGAGGTGGGTGACCGCCTCTCGGTCCTCGAGGGACTGCAGACCTTCCCCGATGTGGTCCCCGACGACCTCGTCGCGTCGGTCGACGCCGAGTTGACCCTTCGGTGACACCCCTCCGCTACGGAGGTCGTCGTGCGACGAAGTGAATTCCGCCGGGCGGTCGACGACGAGTTCGGTGTGCGCGGAGGTGCGCTGTTGGACGATCTCGTGATCCCCGGCATCGGCGACCGCACCGCGACCGACGCGCTCGACGCGGGCGTGCCGCCTCGCGAGGTCTGGATCGCGCTGTGTGTCGAGATGGACGTGCCCGATGCGCGCCGCCACGGCGTCGGCAGGCTCGAGCCGCGACGCTAGACACGACACGCCGCGCGCCTCGAAGATCCGTTCGAATCGTGCCGTAGTGTTCTGCACACGGGTCGTTGCGATCCGCGTGTTCCCCGATACGGGGTGCTCCCCGGCTGATGTCGGAGGCCCTCCCTACCGTGGAAGACGTCATCGAGACCGCCCCACGCCTTGTCGCAGCATCCGATCCGCCGGAGAAGAGCGCGACAGCCTATAGGCGACGGACCGCGAGCAGAAGGAGCACGCCATGCCATCACCCGCCGACCGCGAGAAGGCCCTTGAATCGGCCCTCGCACAGATCGACCGCCAGTTCGGCAAGGGGTCGGTCATGCGCCTGGGAAGCGACGAGCGCGCTCCCGTCGAGATCATCCCGACCGGCTCCATCGCCCTCGACGTCGCCCTCGGCGTCGGCGGACTGCCGCGTGGTCGCATCATCGAGATCTATGGTCCGGAGTCGTCGGGTAAGACGACGCTGACGTTGCACGCCATCGCGAATGTGCAGCGAGCCGGCGGCATCGCCGCGTTCATCGACGCCGAGCATGCTCTCGACCCCGACTACGCCCAGAAGCTGGGCGTCGACATCGATGCGCTTCTGGTGTCGCAGCCCGACACTGGTGAGCAGGCACTCGAGATCTCCGACATGCTGATCCGTTCCGGCGCGGTCGACCTCGTCGTGATCGACTCGGTCGCCGCGCTGGTCCCGAAAGCCGAGATCGAGGGTGAGATGGGCGACTCGCACGTGGGTCTCCAGGCGCGCTTGATGTCACAGGCCTTGCGAAAGCTCACGGGTGGGCTCAACTCGACCAAGACCACGGCGATCTTCATCAACCAGTTGCGCGAGAAGATCGGCGTCTTCTTCGGATCCCCCGAGACCACCGCCGGCGGAAAGGCGCTGAAGTTCTACGCGTCGGTGCGTCTGGACATCCGCCGTATCGAGACACTCAAAGACGGTTCGGAGGCGGTCGGAAACCGTACCCGCGTGAAGATCGTCAAGAACAAGATGGCCCCGCCGTTCAAGCAGGCCGAGTTCGACATCCTTTACGGCGTCGGCATCTCCCGCGAGGGCAGTTTGATCGACTTCGGGGTGGAGCACGGCATCGTGAAGAAATCGGGTGCGTGGTACACCTACGACGGCGAGCAGTTGGGGCAGGGCAAGGAGAACGCCCGCAACTTCCTGATCAAGAACGCCGATGTCGCCGCCGACATCGAAACGAAGATCAAGGAGAAGCTCGGTATCGGTCAGGTCCGCGCCGACGGTGCAGCCGACGAGCTGGCAGCCCGCCGCCCGGCCTGATGGTCCGGTTCATCGACGACGGGGGCGCGGATGCCGACGAGCGTCTCGCCCCCGTCACCCCGCTGTTCGGCCGCGCATCCGACGCCGTCCCCCCGGCACCGGTGCGCGATGGCGGCGGTGCGGATCGTTCGACCCGGGACGTGGCCGCGGGGTGGGATCGCACGTGGACATCCGACCCGGCTGACGACGGCGGCGGCGCGCGGAAGAAGTCGGGGCTGTCGCCGGAGCGCGCGGCGCCAGCGGGATCCCCCGCGAGCGCCGACCAGGCTCGCGCCGCGGCCGAGAAAGAACTGTTGCGGAAGCTACGTGGCAAGCCGCTGTCGATCTCCGAGGCGCGTACGGTGCTCGGCGCACACGACCTGGATGAGGACGCTGCCGCGGCGATCATCGACGAGGCCTGCCGCCGGGGGTATCTCGACGACGCCGCCCTCGCCGAGCATCTGATCCATCTCGCGGTGGACCGGAAAGGGCAGGGGAGGACCGCCATCGCGCTCGCGTTGCAGAAGCGACGTATCCCGCGGGACGTGATCGACGCGGCGTTGCAGGAGTTGCCCGACGACGATGCCGAACGGGCCATGGAGTTCGCGCGGACCAAGGTGCGCCAGCTCGACCGCGTCGAAGCCGACGTGGCCCTCCGTCGGCTGGTGGGTCAGCTGTCCCGGCGCGGGTACAACGGATCGATCGCGATGGACGCCGCGCGGCGTGCACTCGACGAACATCGTTCGGGTGGCGTCCGGTTCTCCTGAGGGTGCCGGACGCGGGTGGCGCGCACGCTCGTCGCGGGGTGCGCTCGTAGAATGAAGTCATCATGTCCCTGCCCTCCTCCGCGCCGACCCTGATCGAACCGTCTCCGGCCGCCGTCACCGCCGACGGCCGTGCCCGCACCTATGAGGTGCGCACCTTCGGCTGTCAGATGAACGTGCACGACTCCGAGCGACTGTCCGGATCGCTCGAGAGCGCGGGCTACGTCAAGGCGGACAGTGGCGACGAACCCGACGTGGTCGTCATCAACACGTGCGCGGTGCGCGACAACGCCGCGGGCAAGCTGTACGGGACCCTCGGGCACCTGAAGTCGCGCAAGGACCGCCACGAGGGCATGCAGATCGCCGTCGGCGGGTGCATGGCTCAGATGGACAAGCAGGCCGTCCTCGACAAGGCGCCCTGGGTCGACGTCGTGTTCGGCACCCACAACATGGGGTCTCTCCCGAACCTGCTCGAACGCGCCCGCCACAACGGTGAAGCCGAGCTCGAGATCCTCGAATCCCTCGATGTCTTCCCCTCGACCCTGCCCACCAAACGCGACTCGGTCTCCAGTGGTTGGGTGTCGATCTCGGTCGGCTGCAACAACACATGCACCTTCTGCATCGTGCCGAGCCTGCGCGGCAAGGAGAAGGACCGCCGTCCGGGAGACGTCCTCAACGAGATCCGGATGCTCGTCGAGGACGGGGCGATCGAGGTCACCCTCCTCGGGCAGAACGTGAACTCCTACGGTGTGGAGTTCGGAGATCGCCACGCCTTCGGCAAGCTCCTCCGCGCCGCCGGAGAGATCCCGGGCCTGGAACGCATCCGCTTCACCAGCCCCCACCCGGCCGCGTTCACCGACGACGTCATCGACGCGATGGCCGAGACGCCGAACGTGATGCCGCAGCTGCACATGCCCTTGCAGTCCGGTAGCGACCGTGTCCTCAAGGCGATGCGCCGCTCGTACCGCAGTGCGAAGTTCCTCGGCATCCTCGATCGGGTGCGCGAAAGCATTCCGCACGCGGCGATCTCCACCGACATCATCGTCGGCTTCCCCGGCGAGACCGATGAAGATTTCGAGGAGACGCTGCGGGTCGTGGAGGCCTCGCGATTCGCCTCCGCCTTCACCTTCCAGTACTCGATCCGCGAGGGCACCCCGGCCGCGACGATGCCCGACCAGGTCCCCAAGGCCGTCGTGCAGGAGCGGTACGAACGCCTGGTCGCCCTCCAGGAGCGGATCAGCCTGGAGGAGAACCAGAAGCAGCTCGGACGCGACCTGCAGGTGCTCGTCTCCACGGGCGAAGGCAAGAAGGACGCGGAGACGCACCGACTCACCGGCCGAGCCGAAGACAACCGTCTCGTCCACTTCGAGGTCCCCGCAGGCTCCGACCTCCCGCGCCCCGGCGACGTGGTCTCGGTGGCCGTCACGCACGCCGCACCCTTCCATCTGATCGCCGACGCGCCGGACGGGGCACCCCTGCGTATCCGCCGCACGCGGTCCGGCGACGCGTGGGATCGTTCGCAGGCGGAGTCCTGCGGCGTGAGCTCGGACTCGTCGAACGGCGGGCCTCGTGCCGTCTCGCTGGGCCTACCGATCCTGCGCACCGGCAGGTGAACTCTCCGCGACTGTGGGTGGTCGCCGGTGCGACCGGCACCGGCAAGACGGCGTTCTCGCTGGATCTCGCCGAAGCCCTCATCGAGGACGGGCGACCCGCCGAGATCGTCAACGCCGATGCGATGCAGCTGTACCGCGGTATGGACATCGGCACGGCGAAGTTGCCCGTCGCGGAGCGGCGGGGGATACCGCACCATCTCTTCGACGTCCTGGATGTCACACAGGAGGCCGCGGTCGCGTGGTACCAGCCGACCGCTCGTGGCACGATCCAGGCGATCTTCGCGAGAGGAGCGGATGCGATCCTCGTCGGCGGATCAGGGCTGTACGTCTCCAGCGTCGTGTTCGACTTCCGCTTCCCGCCGCACGACCAGGAATTGCGTGCGCACCTGGAAGCAGAGCTGTCCCGACATGGTGCCGGCGCGTTGTTCCAACGGTTGCGCGAGCTTGATCCGGCCACCGCGGACCGTATCGACGCGCGCAACGGGCGTCGCGTCGTGCGTGCGCTCGAGATCGTGTTGCAGGGGGAGAGTACCCACGGCGCAGCCCTCCCCGAGGCGCCGACGTCGTGGCACCCGGACACCACGCTTCTCGGCGTCCACGTGGAGCGCGCCGAGTTGGTCGATCGGCTCGATCGACGCGTGGAGGCGATGTGGGAGGCGGGTCTCGTGGAGGAGGCCGCCAGGCTCCGCACGCGAGGACTCGAAGACGGCGTGACCGCACGGCGTGCGATCGGGTACGCGCAGGCCCTCGCCCAGCTCGACGGCCGGGTCGACGAGGCCGAGGCGATCGCGCAGAGCCAAGCTCTCACGCGGCGGTATGCGCGCCGGCAGGTCTCCTGGTTCCGCCGCTACGACGGCATCCGCTGGCTCGACCCGGCACCGGGCGTCGCGCGCGGGGAGGTTCGTCGGATGAGTTCGGGCACGCCCGTAGACTGACATGCATGTCCCAGACCGTCGCGTTCACCAAAGGCCACGGAACCGGGAACGACTTCGTCGTGATCGCCGACCCGGACGGCGCCTTGGACGTGACCGAGGACCATGTCGCCATCCTGTGCGACAGGCGCTTCGGGATCGGTGGTGACGGTCTCCTCCGTGTGGTCCGTTGCGCGGCGATCACCGAGGGTGCGGATGCCGCGGCTTCCGGCGTCGAGTGGTTCATGGACTATCGCAACGCCGACGGGTCCATCGCCGAGATGTGCGGCAACGGAACGCGCGTGTTCGCGAAGTACCTCGCCGACGCCGGGCTGGCCCCGATGGACGAGCCCCTGCGGATCGGCACCCGCGCCGGTATCAAGACCCTGACGCGGAGCCCCCTCGGCTTCGAGGTCGACCTCGGTCGGTGGCGGGTCGACGACGAGGATGTCCTGGTGCGCGCGCGCGGCCTCGATGTGCCGCGGCCCGGTCAGCACGCCGACCTCGGAAATCCCCACGTGGTGGTCGCGCTGTCCTCCGCCGAGGAGCTCGACGGGCTCGATCTCACGGTGCCCCCCGTCCTCGATCCGGCCCCGCCCGCCGGCGCGAACGTCGAGTTCGTCGTGCCGGAAGACCCCCTGGTGCACGAAGGCGTCGGACGAATCCGCATGCGGGTGTTCGAACGCGGGGTCGGGGAGACCCTCAGCTGTGGCACGGGCGTCGCGGCTGCCGCGTTGGCGGTGCGCCATTGGGCCGGCCCCGCGGCGCCCGAGCACTGGAGCGTGGAGGTGCCCGGAGGCCGGCTCGGTGTGCGGCTGGTGCCGCACGCAGACGGCTCCCACGTGCTCCTGTCGGGGCCGGCGACACTGGTGTACACCGGCGAGATCACCCTCGCCTGATCCGCGCGCGTCGCTCAGGCTGGTGGCCCGAGACGACGGACCTTGATCACGCGGAAACCCCGTCCGGTCGCCACACGGTGCACGCTGAAGCCCCGATCGAACGTCGATGCGAGCCAGCGCTGCAGCGAGTCCGAGCCCAGGTTGCGCGAGACGACCAGGTGGGCGTCCGACCGCTCGTCCAGACGCGGGATCCACGTCTCCAGGAGTCCGTGGAGCTGATCCTTGCCGACCCGGATCGGCGGGTTGGACCGGATCGCGCGGAACGCGATGTCGTCGGGGACGTCCTCCGGGGTCACGGCGTTGAGGTTGGTCAGTCCCAAGGCGTCGGCGTTGCGGCGGGTGAGATCGAGCGCCCGTTCGTTCACGTCGACGGCCCATACCGTCGTGTGCGGGGACTCCAGCGCCATGCTCAGCGCGATGGGCCCCCACCCGCACCCGATGTCCAGCAGATTCCCCCCCTGCGGAGGCAGGGGGGTGTTCGACAGCAGCACCGAGGTGCCGGTGTCGACGTGGTCCGGGCTGAACACCCCGCCGGCGGTCACGACCTCCACGTCGCGGCCGGACAGGGTCACGCGGATCATGCGGAGATTCTCGGGACTGGCGGGGGTCGCCGTGAAGTAGTGGTCGCTCCCCATGAGGGATGAGCGTAGCGGAGCGCAGACGATCACGGGGAGCTAGAATTCACGGATGCCCGGTCGGAGCGGGAAACCGCTCCCAGGGTCGCCCCCACGGCCGCGAGGGATGCGACCGCACACGATGACGAAAGGCGAGGATGATCGACACCACCACTCCGCAGGGGTCCGACGACATGCCGGTGGACCCCGTCGATCGCGTGCTCTCGCGCGCAGGCGGACGGTCGGGGATCACGGTCTTCTCCGGCGCGCAGGCGCTGCAGGATGTGCGCACCGCCGGCCGCACCGACGACGACGGGGAGCAATGGGACCGCGAGGATCGCGCGGCCCTCCGGCGCGTGCCCGGGCTGTCCACCGAGCTCGAGGACGTCACCGAGGTCGAGTATCGCCAGCTGCGCCTGGAGAACGTGGTGCTCGCCGGCGTCCACCCCCAGGGCGAACAGGAGGACGCCGACAACTCGTTGCGCGAGCTCGCGGCGCTCGCCGAGACGGCGGGTGCGGTCGTGCTCGACGGGGTGCTCCAACGGCGCCCCCACCCCGACCCGGCGACCTATCTCGGCAGGGGCAAGGCAGAGGAGCTGCGGGATCTGGTGGCCGCGCTCGGCGCCGATACGGTCATCGCCGACACCGAGCTCGCCCCCAGCCAGCGGCGTGCGTTGGAGGACGTCGTCAAGGTCAAGGTGATCGATCGCACCACGGTGATCCTCGACATCTTCAGTCAGCACGCGAAGAGTCGCGAAGGCAAGGCGCAGGTCGAACTCGCCCAGCTCGAGTATCTCCTTCCCCGGTTGCGTGGCTGGGGTGACTCGATGAGCCGCCAGGCCGGTGGTCAGGTCGGTGCCGCCGGTGCCGGAATGGGGTCGCGCGGTCCCGGCGAGACCAAGATCGAGCTGGACCGTCGTCGGATCCGCACCCGCATGGCCCAGTTGCGTCGCCAGATCGCCTCGTTCGCCCCCGCCCGCGCCGCCAAACGCGCCGAGCGCGACCGGAACACGGTCCCCTCCGTCGCGATCGCCGGATACACCAACGCCGGGAAATCCAGTCTGCTCAACCGCCTGACCAGTGCGGGAGTGCTGGTCGAGAACGCCCTGTTCGCGACGCTCGATGCGACCGTACGGCGGACGCAGACCTCCGACGGGCGCGTGTACACCTTCACCGACACGGTCGGGTTCGTCCGGAACCTCCCGCACCAATTGGTGGAGGCGTTCCGCTCGACGCTCGAAGAGGTCGGAGAGGCGGATGTCGTGCTGCATGTCGTCGACGGGGCGCACCCCGATCCGGCGGCACAGCTCGCGACGGTGCGCGACGTGATCGGCGACGTCGGTGCACGTGAGTTGCCCGAGCTCGTCGTGTTCAACAAGTCGGACCTCATCGACGACGACACCCGGTTGGTGCTCCGGGGGCTCGAGCCCCAGGCGATCTTCGCCTCCTCCCGCACGGGGGAGGGCATCGAAGAGATCCGGGCGGCGATCGAGCGGATGCTCCCGCTGCCGCCCGTCGAGGTACGGGTGCTGGTGCCGTACGATCGCGGCGATCTCATCTCGGCCGTCCACGAGACCGGCATCATCCTGTCGCAGGAGCACGTCGAAGACGGCACCGCCATCCACGCGCACGTCCCGGCGATCCTCGGCGCACGCCTCGCGCCGTTCCTCCGAGGCTGACCGGCCCGGCAGAGCCCGTGGCGGCGCGGAGCATCCTCAGCGCCGCAGCGGCACGGCGTGGACACCGGGTGTGTCGAAGCCGAAGACGGCGCCGAGGAAGGCGTACTCGGATTCGATCGCGTGCACGATCGTCTCCGCCCGCCGGAAGCCGTGGCCCTCGCCTTCGTAGAGCACATACGCGTGGGGAATCCCGCGCGCGGCGAGGGCGTCTCGGATCGCCTCGGACTGCGCCGGGGGGACCACCGCGTCCTCGGAACCCTGCAACAGCAGCAACGGCGCCGAGAAGTGTTCGGCGTGCGTCAGGGGTGATCTGTCGAGGTAGAGGTGCTCCGCCTGGGGCAGCGGACCGATGAGCCCGTCGAGGTAGCGGGCTTCGAAGTCGTGGGTGTCCTCCGCCAGCGCGCGGGCGTCCCCGACCCCGTACCGTGAGATCCCGGCGCCGAAGACGTCGCCGGCGACCATCGCGCCCAGCACGGTCCAGCCGCCTGCGGACCCGCCGGCGATCGCGATGCGCGCGGGGTCGGCCAGCCCGCCTTCGATCAGCCCCTGCGCCGCGGCGATGACGTCCTGGACGTCGACGACGCCCCATTGGCCACGCAGCCGCTCGCGGTACGCGCGGCCGTATCCGGTCGAACCGCCGTAGTTCACATCGAGCACGCCGATGCCCCGGCTGGTGAGGTAGGCGGTGCGTGCCGAGGCGACCGGCCCGACGTGTGCGGTCGGCCCGCCGTGCACGAGCACGACGTACGGTGGGCGCTCGCCGTCGACCGCGACCACATCGGGGTTCGTCGGCGGGTAGGCGAACGCGTACACCGGGCCCGAGGGGCCGTCCACCGCGACGGGTGTGGCTCGGGGCGTCCAGGCGTCGGGCCAGGGCAGGGAGGCCTCGCGGAGCGGGGAGACGGTGCCGCCGGTGGTGTCGACCACCCAGAGCCCCGAACCGCCCGTGGGGGCGGCGCCCGAAACGAGCGCCTTCGGGCCGCGGGCGTCTTCGACGACGACGCCCGACACCGCGGGCACCGGCAACGCCTCGGCGAGACCCGAGAGCGGATCGATCGCGACGACCTGGTCTGCGCCGTCCGTGCGCACCGCGACGATACGATCCCCCGCCACGGCGTACCAGGACAGACCGAGCACCCACAACCCGCCGCCGGTGTCGGCGTCGGCGGGGGAGAACGACGCGGTGGGGGCAGGGTCCCCCACGTGCCACCGCATGAGGTTCCAGCGCCCCGAGGCGTCGTCGACGTACAGCAGGGTCTCGTCGTCGAGCCAGCGGGGTTGCAAGGCGGATCGGTCGCCGGTCGCGGGGGCGGTCCACGTGCGGACCGCCCCGTCGTCGAGGCGTCCCACGCGCACTTCCGCACGCTCCCACGGCATGTTCGGGTGGTCCCAGGCCACCCACGCGAGGTGGGTGCCATCCGGCGACAGCGCGGGCTGGGCGAGGAAGTCGCTTCCGCCGACGAGGGGGACCACGAGGTCGGCGTCGGAGGCGGCCGAGCCGTCGACGGGAACACGCACGATCGCTCGATCCGGCACACGGAGGCCGGGTCGGTGTGCCTCGCGCACGGCGAGCAGGGCGCCGTCGCGCCACACCAGACCGCCGTGGCGGACGTCGCCGGTCGCCGGCGTCAGCGGGCGTACGTCGCCGTCGACGACGGCGTAGATCCGCTGATCGCTCTTCTCGACGAAGTACAGCGTTCCGTCGTCGGCCGCCGCCCAGGCGCCGCCGCCGTACTCGTGGACGCCGCTCCGGGCGTTCCAGGGCTCGGGCAGGACATCCCGCACGGTGCCGTCGGCGCGGCGCCTTCGGACCGCGACACGGCCGGCTTGCTCCGGAACCGGCTCGCCCCACCACACGTCTTCGCCGACGAACCGTGCGCCGTCGATGCGCGACGAGGCGGCCGACGCTGCGGCGGCGGTGATCGGAGAGGGCCAGGAACCGTAGGGGAGTGCGGAGGTCACCTCCCCACCGTACGACGGGTGGGGAGGTGACCTCGATCCTTACTTCTCGGCGGGGACCGGACCGTCCTCGATCACGAGGGTGTCGACGTCGGAGTCGGCAGGCTCGTCACCGACGACGACCTCGTCGACGACCTCGACCTGCTCGAGGACCGGGGCCTCGGCGGGATCCCTCTCGAGCAGGGATGCGATCAGCCACACGACCAGGGCGAGTACGACGACCAGCACGATGTCGCCGAAGGTCAGCGGGCGTAGCGCGAACAGGAGGATCACGGCGAGGACGAGGATCACCATGCGCACGAGCACACGCTGACGGTGCATCCACTCCCCGAATCCGCCGGTGTCCAGCCCGCGACGGCGCAGGCCCACACGCGCGGAGGTCGTGAGCGATCCCGACAGCGCGCGGACACGACGGGCCGGGGCCCACCGGCCGCTCAGCCATGCCGCGACCGCCACCACGACACCGAGGAAGGTCAGCACTGTCGCGGTGTCGCGCATCGCGCCGACCACGGTGTAGTAGATCGCCTCGAGTGTGCGTGCGGGGATCCCCAGGGACGGCGCGTTCAGGCTGAGGACGGCCGCTGCGCTGGTGAGGGCGACGGCCAGAAGTCCCGCACCGATCGTGATCGCCACGCCCACCCCCAGCAGGGCGGTCGAGCGGCGTCGTGCGACCAGGACGCCGACGGCGGCCAGGCCCAGCGCGATGAACGGGATCCAGTAGCCGGCGGCGACGGCGATGTTGTAGATCGTGCCGACCAGAAGCAGGCCGTCGGCCTGGACGATCACGATGGTCTGGTCGATCGTCGGGATCGATGAGGCCAATCCGAATCCCTGATCGCTCAACTGCGTCTTCAGCTCGTCGATGATCGGTCCGAGCTGGATGCCGAGCGCGCCGGTGTCATCGATCGCGATCGCCGTCGTATCGTCACCGGTCGCCGCCGCGACGAGCGCGCGGTGGCTGGCGACCAGCGCGGTGCGCCACACCTGGGGGAACGCATCGGACTGCACGACACCGGTGATCGCGGAGTCGATGAGGCCCTGCACACCCTGGACGGCGGGCTGGCGCAGCAGGTCCAGCGCCGACGAGGCCGTCGGCGGAAGATCGAGGCTCTGCACCCCGTCGATGACGTCGTTGGTGATCCCGGCGACGTCGACGGCCTCGTTCACCGCCGCGGATGCCTGGTCGATGACCAGCTGCTGGACGTCGGGATCGTCCGCGAGGGGCCCGAAGGTCTGCACGAACGCGTCCTCGCTCACCAGTTCGGCGCGCGCCCACGTGCCCACCACCGACACCGGCACGAGGATCCCGGCCAGGACGATGCACACCGCGGAGATGAGCGCCCGCCACCACCCGGTGCGGGCGACACGATCCGAGGGGACGACCTCCGCGTCCGGAGGGTCGACGGATTGCGACCGCAGATCGGCGTTCTCGGCCCGGAGGCGTTCGATCTCCGCGCGGAGATCGTCGATGTCTGTCGTGGGCATGGCGAGGCTCCCTAGGTTCGGTGAGCCCCATTCTGTCGGGAAGACGCCCCGCTTCGCACCTGCGGCGCCGATCAGACCGCGCGCATCACCGCGACGACCTTGCCCAACACGACGGCCTCGTCGCCGAGGATCGGCTCGAACGCCGAGTTGCGGGGCAACAGCCACACGTGTCCGTCCCGTTGCCGGAATGTCTTCACGGTCGCCTCACCGTCCAGCATCGCCGCCACGATGTCGCCGTTCTCCGCGGTGGGCTGTGAGCGGACGACGACCCAGTCACCGTCACAGATCGCGGCGTCGATCATCGACTCGCCGGACACCTTCAGCATGAACAGATCGCCCTTGCCCACCAGCTGTCGGGGGAGGGGGAACACCTCGTCGATCTGCTGGTCGGCGGTGATGGGCACGCCCGCGGCGATCCGCCCCACGAGCGGCACCATCGCGGCGTCGCCGACCGGTGGCGTGGTGTCCGCCGGACTTTCGGTGCTCGCACCGGGCAGATCGATGAGCACCTCCATCGCGCGGGTCTTGCCCGCGTCACGGCGGAGGTAGCCGCTCAGTTCCAACTGGTTGAGCTGGTGGGTGACGCTGGACAGCGACTTCAGGCCCACCGCGTCGCCGATCTCCCGCATGCTCGGCGGGTATCCGTGGCGTGCGATCGAACGCTGGATCACTTCGAGGATCGCGAGCTGCTTGTCGCTGAGGCTGCGCCGCCGCCGGGTCTGGGGTCGGGCGCGGCTCGTCGGCTCGGTCATCTCGTGCTCCTGTCTCGTCGTCCCCGCCGCGGTCTCCCGCCGTGAGGGGCACTGCCCTTCGAATGTCGGAGGTCGGTGGTGGGGTGTCCTCATCGAAACGGTATCCGCCCGTTTCGGGCACGGCCCGCAAGCAGTCCGCGTGTCGTGTTCGACGAAGATCCACCGTTCCGGTCCCTTGACAGTATAGAAACTCGAAGATAGCTTCGGAAGAGAGGTTCGCACCGGGTGCTCCCGGCCGAGTCCATCGGTGCGAACCTCTCCCCGAAGAAGGAGGAGAGATGACCGCGATCACCATCACGCCGCAGCCCCGCACCCGCCTGCGCATGACCGCGCGCGGTCGCCGCGTGCTCGCCGCACTCGCCGCCTTCCCGGTCGCCGCGTGCGTGGCCGTCGCGGTCATCAGCGGTGGCGGAGCGCTGGCTTCTCGTGACGCCGGCGCCGATCCCGCGTCTTTCTCGACGGTCGTCGTGGGCGCGGGGGACTCGCTGTGGTCGATCGCCGAGCGTGTCGCCCCGTCGAGCGATCCGCGCGACGTGATCGACGACATCGCACGACTGAACGCCCTCGACGGTGTGGCCGTCTCCGCGGGGCAGGAGCTGGCGATCCCCACGCAGTACACCGCCGACGGGCAGTGATCCCGCTCGCCCGACCGCACGTACCATGGGAGAGGTGACCGCTCGCCTCGACGACCTTCCCCTCCGCGACGATCTTCGCGGAATGACGCCCTACGGTGCCCCGCAGGCCCCTCTGCCGGTGGCGCTGAACGTCAACGAGAACACCCATCCTGTGCCCGACGAGGTCGCCGGGGACATCCTCGATTCGATCGCGCTGGCCCTGCGGGATGTCAACCGCTACCCCGATCGTGAGTTCCTCGCGCTACGGGAGGCCTTCGCCGAGTATCTGGGGGAGGGCATCACCGCCGACCAGGTCTGGGCCGCCAACGGCTCCAACGAGGTGCTGCAGCACGTGCTGCAGGCTTTCGGCGGTCCCGGACGCACCGCGTTCGGCTTCGGCCCGACCTACTCGATGTACCCCCTGCTGACCCGCGCGACGGGGGCGACCTGGGTCGCCGGCACGCGCGACGACGACTTCACGCTCACCCCGGAGTCCGCCGCGGCGCAGGTGGCTGAGATCGACCCCGACGTCATCTTCTTGTGCGCGCCGAACAACCCCACCGGAACCCCGATGCCCCTCGAGGTCATCACCGCGGTCTACGACGCCAGTCGGGGGATGGTCGTGGTCGACGAGGCCTACGAGGAGTTCGCACCCCATGACGAGCCGTCCGCCGTCACCCTCCTGGGGGGCCGCGAACGCCTCATCGTCTCCCGGACGATGTCGAAGGCCTTCGCCTTCGCCGGTGCGCGCGTCGGCTATCTGGCCGCCGATCCCGCCGTCGTGGACGCGCTGCGGCTCGTCCGTCTGCCGTACCACCTCAGTGCACTCACCCAGGCGGCCGCCACGGCGGCGCTGCGGCACGCACCGGTCATGCTGGGTATGGTCGATGAGATCGTCGCGCAACGCGACCGCATCTCCGCGACGCTGGAGGCTCTGGGCTACCAGCCGCACCCGTCGTGGACGAACTTCGTGCTCTTCGGTGGTGTGGACGACCCCGCGGCGACCTTCCGGGCGCTCTTCGACCGCGGCATCCTCATCCGCGACGTCGGGATCGCCCACCACCTCCGCGTCACGGCGGGGACCGCGGCCGAGACGACGGCGTTCCTCGATGCGTTGGCCTCGTTAGGATCGAAGTCATGACCCGAACCGCTTCGCTCTCGCGTTCGACCAGCGAGTCGACGGTCGAGCTGCAGCTCGACCTCGACGGCACCGGCCGCAGCAGCATCGACACGTCCGTGCCGTTCTACGATCACATGCTGACGGCGTTCGCGAAGCACTCACTCACCGACCTCACGGTGCGCGCGTCGGGTGACACCGACATCGATGCCCACCACACGGTCGAGGACGTCGCGATCGTCCTCGGGCAGGCGATCCGGCAGGCCCTGGGTGACAAGGCCGGGATCAGTCGCTACGGGGACGCGCTCGTCCCACTCGATGAGGCGCTCGCGCAGGCCGTGGTCGACATCAGCGGTCGTCCCTACCTCGTGCACAGCGGGGAACCGGCCGGGTTCGAGCACCACCTGATCGGCGGTCACTTCACCGGATCACTCGTACGCCACACCTTCGAGGCGCTGAGCTTCCAGGCCGGCTTGACGGTGCACGTCCGTGTGCTCGGCGGACGTGACCCGCACCACATCGCCGAGGCGGAGTACAAGGCGTTCGCGCGCGCGTTCCGCCAGGCGAAGTCGCTCGATCCGCTCGTGGAGGGCGTGCCGAGCACCAAGGGTGCTCTGTGACCGATCGGCCCGTCGTCGCGGTCCTCGACTACGGATCGGGAAACGTCCACTCCGCGGTCAAGGCGCTGGTCGCCGCGGGCGCCGACGCGCGACTGACCTCCGATCGCGCACTGGTGCAGGACGCCGACGGACTCGTGGTCCCCGGCGTCGGCGCGTTCGAAGCGGTGGTGACCGCGCTCCGCGCGCAACGCGGCGACGAGCTCATCGGACGGCGCCTGGCCGGCGGGCGGCCGGTGCTCGGGATCTGCGTGGGGATGCAGGTGCTCTTCGAGCGCGGCGTCGAGCGGGGAGCCGGCACACCCGGTCTGGGGGAATGGCCCGGATCGGTGACCGAGCTGAATGCACCCGTGCTCCCGCACATGGGCTGGAACACCGTGCGGGCGGGGGAGGGGAGCACTCTCTTCCGCGGACTGGAGGACGAGCGCTTCTACTTCGTGCACTCCTATGCGGCCCAGCACTGGACCATGCAGACCCAGCGCCCCTTCGCCGAACCGGTCCTCACATGGAGCGAGCACGGCGTGCCGTTCCTCGCCGCGGTGGAGAACGGGCCGCTGTCGGCGACGCAGTTCCACCCGGAGAAGTCGGGGGAGGCGGGCATCCGTCTGCTCGCCAATTGGATCGACGGGCTTCCGAAGACTAACCTCTGAATCCGTGCCTGCGCCCGGACGCCCCGATCCGGGGCCGAGACGCGCGAGGAGCTATGAACGATTTCGCATCAACCCCCCAGCTGGTCCTGCTTCCCGCGGTCGACGTCGCCGGCGGGAAGGCCGTTCGCCTGACGCAGGGCGAGGCCGGATCGGAGACCAGCTACGGTGATCCGGTCGACGCCGCCACCGACTGGGCGGGCCAAGGTGCGCAGTGGATCCACCTCGTCGACCTCGACGCGGCCTTCGGGCGCGGCAGCAACGCGGGTGTGATGCGCAAGGTGATCAAGTCGGTGCGCGGCGTGCAGGTCGAGCTCTCCGGCGGCATCCGTGACGACGCATCCCTCGAAGCCGCCCTCGAAAGCGGGGCCTCGCGCGTCAATCTCGGTACGGCTGCGCTGGAGAACCCCGAATGGGCGGCGGATGTCATCGGCCGCTACGGCGACCTGATCGCCGTCGGTCTCGACGTGCGCGGGACGACCCTGGCCGCACGCGGCTGGACACGGGACGGCGGGGACCTGTGGACGGTGCTCGATCGGCTCGAGGCCGCCGGCTGCAGCAGGTACGTCGTCACCGACGTCACCAAGGACGGCACGCTCCAGGGCCCGAACACCGACCTCCTGCGCGAAATGGTCACCCGCACCCCGAAGCCGGTGGTCGCCTCCGGGGGGATCTCCAGCCTGGACGACATCGCGGCACTACGCGAGCTCGTCCCGCTCGGTGTCGAGGGTGCCATCGTCGGAAAGGCGCTCTACGCGGGGAACTTCACCCTCGCCGAGGCACTGGATGTCGCCGGACGCTGACCGGTCGGGTCCCGCAGGCGCCGCCGATTCGGCCGGTGTCCCCTGGGAAGGACGCAGCTTCTCGAGCAACCCCCACACCGCCGACGACGGACGCGCCGATCCTGTGCTGGAGCGCGCACTGCGCGCCTTCCGATCGGGTGACGGCGACGAGGTGGTCGTCGTTGACGCGTACCGCGACGCCCGCCTACTGATCCCGCTGATCGCCCAGAAGGGCGAGGGCGACGACGAGAACGTCGGTGCGCACGGCCTGCCCGTCGACAAGACGCAGGAACTGTCCATCGTCACCGTGGCGGCCCCGGACGGCCGCCACGTCCTGCCCGTGTTCACCTCGGTCGAAACCATGCGGACGTGGGATGCGCAGGCGCGACCGGTCCCCGCCGACGGGGTGCGGACCGCGCTCGCGGCATCCGCGGACGACACCGATCTCATCGTCGTCGACCCCGGATCGGAGACGGAGTTCGTCATCCGTCGCCCCGCCGTGTGGGCGATCGCGCAGCAGCAGGCCTGGGAACCCAGTCACCGTTCGCCGGAGGTCGCGGCCGGTCTCCACGAGAGCATCGGCGGAGAACTCGCCGTCATCGACGTGACCCTCGAGCCGGGCGATCCGCTCGCCCGCGGTCGCGGGCCCGAACTGATCGTCCGGTTGCATCTCGCGGCGGGACTCGATCAGACCCAGCTCGACGCGGTGCTCGCGCGCCTGTCGAAGCGGTGGGCATCCGATGACCGTGTGGCCGTCCTGGTGGATTCGCTGGCGGTCAAGCTCGTACGTTCCGAGCCGCTCAGCTGACCGGGCCGGTCCACTTCTCGCCCGGCCCCTGGCCGATGGGGTCCGGAATCGTCGATGCCTCGCGGAAGGCGAGTTGGACAGAGCGGAGCCCGTCGCGCAACGAGCGGGCGTGCATGTCGCTGATCTCGGGTGCCCCGGCGGTGATGAGTCCGGCGAGGGCGTTGATGAGCTTCCGCGCCTCATCGAGGTCTCTCTGCGTGTCGGGGTCGTCCGCGAGGCCGACCTTCACCGCGGCCGCACTCATCAGGTGCACCGCCGCGGTGGTGATGATCTCCACCGCGGGGACGTCCGCGATGTCGCGTGTGGCCGACTCGGCGGCGGCCTCTTGGGTGTCCCATCGGGCGTGACGTTCGTCGTCGGCGTGGCCGTGGTCGGGGGGAATCGTGGACACGTGGTGCTTTCTGGTAGACTTCAGCGGGCTTCAGAGCCGCGTGCTCTGAAACGAAAGAGGATCACATCCCACCCGCGCTTGCCGCTCCAGGCTACCGGGTCCACGCACTCCCTCCCGTCGGGTCGCCGACGGAAGAGAACCCGGCGAGACGTCCGTCCGCCGCGGGTGGGTGCACGATTTCGGCGCAGGGACGCCGCGTCGGGTGGAATGGGGACTCTTCCGCCCGCGACACACCGTGTCGCGGTGGCCATCACCCGCACGAAGAGGAGTTCCGCATCAGCGATCCCCGCACCAACGACCGCATCCGCGTGCCTGAGGTTCGTCTCGTCGGACCCAACGGCGAGCAGGTCGGCGTCGTCCGCATCGAGGTTGCTCAGCGTCTGGCTCAAGAGGCGGATCTCGACCTGGTCGAGGTCGCGCCCAACTCCAAGCCTCCCGTGGTCAAGATCATGGACTACGGCAAGTTCAAGTACGAGGCTGCTCAGAAGGCCAAGGAAGCGCGTCGCAATCAGGCGAACACGGTCCTCAAAGAGGTCCGCTTCCGTCTGAAGATCGAAGCGCACGACTACATCACCAAGCTCAAGCGCGCCGAGGGCTTCCTGCAGGCCGGCGACAAGGTCAAGGCGATGATCCTGTTCCGTGGCCGTGAGCAGTCGCGCCCCGAGCAGGGTGTACGTCTGCTCCGCAAGTTCGCGGAGGACGTGGCCGAGTTCGGCACCGTCGAGGTCAACCCGACCCAGGACGGCCGGAACATGACCATGGTGATCGCCCCGCACAAGAACAAGTCGGAGGCCAAGGCCGAGCAGAACGCCCAGCGTGCGGCGAACAAGGAAGCCTCTCGCGCGTCGCGCGCCGCGGGCGACGGCGACGCCGCACCGGCGAAGTAACGCCCCCACAGACTCCCGCCGCGGCGGGACCCCGTTCCCGCCCGAGCGGGAAATGACACCGAAGGAAGAAACATGCCGAAGCAGAAGACCCACTCGGGTGCCAAGAAGCGCTTCAAGATCACCGGCAGCGGCAAGCTCAAGAAGCAGCAGGCCGGTATGCGCCACAACCTCGAAGGCAAGTCGAGCCGTCGCACCCGCCGCCTGAACCAGGACCAGGTGCTCTCCAAGGCCGACACCAAGGGCGCCAAGAAGCTTCTCGGCCGCTGACGCGGCCCGCGCACGAATAGGAACGAAACACAATGGCAAGAGTCAAGCGGGCCGTCAACGCCCACAAGAAGCGTCGCGTCATCCTCGAGCGTGCCTCCGGTTACCGGGGTCAGCGTTCGCGCCTGTACCGCAAGGCGAAGGAGCAGGTCACCCACTCGCTCGTCTACGCGTACCGCGACCGTCGCAAGCGCAAGGGCGACTTCCGTCGTCTGTGGATCCAG
>NZTV01000052.1 GCA_002703245.1 Microbacterium sp. | reverse complement strand
TCGTGGTTCCCGTTCCCCGACAACCGAGCGCTGGACTGGGAGCGGTTCGGAAAGGCCGATTTCCTGTACATCTCCCACCGCCACCGCGATCACTTCGATCCGGCGCTGTTGCAGAAGTACGTCCCGAAGCAGATCCGGGTGCTTCTCCCGGAGTACCCCACGGACGACCTGGAGACGGATATCCGCCGCCTCGGATACGAGAACATCGTCTACACCCGCGCGGGGGAGACGCTGGTCTACGGTGACCTGAAGCTGATGGTCACGCCGCTACGGGCCCCCTCCGACGGGCCGATCGGTGATTCGTCACTCTCCGTCGACGACGGGACGGCGAGCATCCTCAACCAGAACGACTCGCACCCCCTCGACCTGGAGCGCCTCCTGACCTTCTCCAAGCCCGAGGCGTACTTCACGCAGGTCTCCGGCGCCATTTGGTGGCCCATGGTGTACGACCTGCCGCAGGATGCCAAACAGAACTTCGCGAAACTCAAGCGGGACGCCCAGAACAAGCGCGCGATGTACTACATCGAGAAGGTGGATGCACCGCACGTCTTCCCGATGGCCGGTCCGCCGATGTTCCTGCGCGAAGAGCTGTTCCGCTACAACGGCGTGGGCCTCGAGAACGACTCGATCTTCACCGATCAACGCCAGTTCCTGGCGCACATGCGTCAGCAACGCCCCGACCAGAAGGGCTACGAGTTCGTGCCGGGAACGGTCGTCGAGCTCGTGCACGGCGAGCTGACCGTCACGCAGTCGCTGTACACGGACGCCGAGATCGACCGCATCTTCGACGACAAGTGGGCGTACCTGGCCGAGCAGCGCGATTCCCGCCAAGACGAGGTGCGCGCCGAGGTCGCATCGCGCGCGGAGGTGCTTCCCCCGGCGGAGATGCTGTCCGCCATCAAGCAGTGGTGGGAGCCACTCCTTCGCCGCGCGCGCACGATCCGCAACGGGGTCGGGGGGAACGTGCGATTCCGCATCGGAGACCTGGACGTGGTGGTCGATTTCCCCAAGGCCAAGGTGCGCGAGTACGCCGGTGAAGAGTGCGTGTACTGGTACACGATCCCCGCCGACCTGGTCTCGACCAACATCCGGGACCGGGAGATCGACTGGTCGAACTCGATCTTCCTGTCGATGCAGTTCGAGGTCGGCCGCAGCGGAAAGTTCAACGAGTTCCTCACGACGTTCTTGAAGTGCCTGTCCCGCGACCGGATCGAGTACGTCGAGAACTGGTACGCGGAGCAGTCCGACCAGACCGAAGACGTCCACCTCGGCGATTGGGTCGTCCAGCGCCGTTGCCCGCACCTGCGCGCGGACCTGACCAAGACGGGCAAGATCGAGGACGGCGTGCTGACCTGCTCGCTCCACGACTGGAAGTGGGATCTGGCCAGCGGGCGATGCCTGACCACACAGGGGCATCCGATCCGCTCCCGCGAGGCCACCGAAGACGCCGACGCCCCCGCGGCGTAGGGGGGCGGCGTCTCCGGTCGGCGGCGGTTCAGTCGCGCGTGTACCGGCGGGCGCGACCGACGATACCCGCGAAGTGGAACGGGCCGGCCGAGACCGCGTCGACGGTGATGTCGTTCGTCGTGTCACGAGGCACACCGCGGTGCAACGCCCGGTAGTCCGCCACGGACACCGGCACGCGCGCATCGAGCATCTGCTCGGTACGCTCACGTCGCATGACCTCCCGGTAGCCGGGCCGGACGATCGCGGTGAAGAACTCGCCCACCGCACCGGAGCCGTAACTGAAGAGCCCGACACGGGCACCTGCGAGGTCGTCGTCGGCATCGAGCACGGCGGCCAGCGCGAAGAAGAGTGACGCCGTGTAGCTGTTGCCGATGCGACGGTTGTACCGCGTCGAGGGCAGGAACGACTCCAGCGGGAGATCGACCCCGGTGTGTTCGGCCAGGCGACGGTGTGCCTTCTCCGCCATGCGGGTGAAGGGCTGGTGGTGGCAGAAGCGATCGATTTCCCCGACGTCGACGCCGCCTTGCGCGCGATAGTCGTCCCACGCGCCGGTGAAGGCGTCCAGATACGCGTCGATGGAGAGTTTGCCTTCCACCATCGCGACGTCACTGTCGTTGGGACGCCAGAAATCATCGATGTCCGCGGTCCAGACCCCCGTCGGCCCGGGGATCTCCAACAGATCGGGGTCCGCTGCGACGAGCATGGCGACCGCGCCGGCGCCCTGCGTGGGCTCGGCCGCGGTGTCGATACCGTAGCGTGCGACATCGCTGGTGATGATGAGCACACGTTCGCGCGGGTCGCGCGCCACGATCCCCATCGCCATCTGCAGCGCGGCGGTCCCGCCGTAGCACGCCTGCTTCAGCTCCACGACGCGGCACGACGACGGCAGGCCCAGCAGCCGGTGCACGAACACGCCGGCCGCCTTGGACTGATCGACCCCGGTCTCGGTGGCGAACAGCACGGTGCGGATGCCCGCGGTGCCGTGCCGCTCCAGGATGGGTGTGGCGGCCGCGGCCCCCATGGTGACGATGTCTTCGTCGGGGGCGGGGACGCTCATCTGGTCCTGGCCCAGCCCCTTGTGGAACTTCGCCGGCTCGACACCGGTGGCGTACGCGAGATCGGCGAGATCGAGCACGCGGGAGCCGGTGGCGACGGCGAGATCGTGGATTCCGATGACGGGTGCGGTGTTCATGCTCTGCCTCCTGCGCGGCGCTCCATCAGCACATGCGATTGCATCAATTCTCCGGGATTGGTCTGTGCTGCCAGCAGGGACATCTCCCCGCACAGCACGGTCGCGGCGATGAGACCGGCCAGCCGCCGTGCGCCTGCGCCGGACTCTTCGAGGTCGCGGCACCCGAGACGCTCGATCGCCTGATCCACACCGGGGAGGTCCTTGCCGTTGCCCACGGTGCCGACGATGAGGTTGGGCAGAGTGCACGAGAACAGCAGGTCGCCCTCGCCCCGCTGCTCGGCGTAGGTGATGCCCTGTGACCCCTCGACGATGTTGGCGGCGTCCTGACCGGTGGCGAGATAGAACGCCAGCAACATGTTGGCGTAGTGGGCGTTGGCCGAGCGCAGAGCGCCGGCGACGGTGGAGCCGACGAGGTTCTTGCGCACGTTCAACTCCACCATCCGCGTCGCGCTCGTGCGCAGCTGCGCGTCGACGAGATCACTCGGGATGAGCATCTCCGCTACCACGCTGCGACCGCGCCCGAGGATTCCGTTGACGGCGGTGGCCTTCTTGTCCGAGCAGTAGTTGCCGGAGATCGAACCGTACTCGAGCTCCGGGCGCCACGTCAGAATCGTCTCCATGAGCGACTGTGCCGCGAGGGTGACCATGTTGTGGCCCGACGCGTCGCCGGTGGTCAGCGCGAAGCGCACGAACAGGAGGTGACCGACGATCTCCGTGTCGAGGTCGATGAGCTTCGCGTGACGGCTCTGCGCGGCCACGACCGCGGCGAGGTCGTCGAAACGGTCCGACAGGGCCCGCGAGGCCGCGACCGCCGCTGCCGCGGACGGCGCGACGAACAGGCTGGAACGCGTCATCCGCTCGTCCACGACGGAGATGCGGATGCCGTCGTCGACCAGGCGCGAGATCCGCGCGCCGCGTCCGACCGACGGCCACAGCGGTGACTCGTAGGTGGCCAGGGGCACGCTCTGCTCGCCCTCGACGTCTCCCGAGAGCTTCAGCGGACCGACCCATCGGGTCGGTATCGGCGTGACGAGGTCATCGGACATTGCTGCTCCTTCCGAGGGTGCGCTGTGCGAGCGCCGACAGGTCGACGCCGCGTGCGGCGCAGAACTCCGCGGTGGCTCCTCCGACGACGACGTCGGTGGAGCGCAGTGCCGCCAGGTCTTCGGCTCCGAGCAGTGCCAGGAGCGAGGTCAGATGCATCGCCCAGTCCGAGATCCGCTCGCGGAGCGCCTCGGCGCCGCCGTCGAGGACGACTGACAGGAAGGATCCGGAGACGCCGACCCCGCGGGCGCCCAACGCGAGCGCCCGCGCGACATCGAGTGGGGAGCGTACGCCGCCCGAGGCCAGCAGCTCCGGCGCACCGGCCGGGGCGTCGAGAAGGCAGGCGACGGCGGACTGCCCCCATCCCTCGAGGTAGGTGTAGTCGCGTCGCGGACGACGCTCGTTCTCCACCCGGACGAAGTCGGTGCCACCGTTTCCGGACACGTCAGCGTAGGCCACTCCGATGTCGGCGAGGAGCTGCAGGGTGCGCGCGCTCAGTCCGAAGCCGACCTCTTTGACGATGACCGGCACGTCCACCGCGGCGACGATCCGCTCCAGTGACGCCGGCCACTTCGAGAAGGACCGGCTCCCCTCGGGCATCACGGTCTCCTGGACGGCGTTCACGTGGACCTGGAGCGCGTCGGCGTCGAGCAGCTCGACGGCGCGCAACGCGTCGTCGGCGCTGCGCTCGACACCGAGGTTGGCCATCACGAAGCCGTCCGGGTTCTCGTCGCGCAGCACCCGGAACGTGGGGGCGACGTCGGGGTCGCCCAGGGCGATGCTCACCGATCCGGATGCGATGGCCACGCCCGTCTCGCGCGCCGCGATGGCCAGATCGCGGTTGACGGCGCCGGTCATCTCGCTGCCGCCGGTCATGGCGTTGATGTAGAACGGCAGTGGCAACCGGGTGCCGGCGAGTTCTGTGTGCAGCGAGACACGATCCGCGTCGATCCCGTCGAGCGCGTGGTGCACGAACGTGACGTCGTCGAATCCGTTGACCCGCGGACCAGCGGCCTGCTGCGAGGCCGCGAGCCGTACGTGGTCGTCTTTCCGATCACCCGACACGGCGACCTCCTTCCCGTTCCGCCACCGCGAGCGGCAGGGGGTGGATCCCGTTCGCGCGCCAGTCGGCCTCGAGGGCTGCGCGGTCGAAGTCAGGTCCGACCAGGGCGATTCCGCAATCGCCGCCGCCGGCCCCGGAGGGCTTGGCCGCCGCGCCCCTCTCTTCGATGATGTCGCACATCCGACCCAGGGCGGCGGTTTCTATCGCGACAGCGCTCTGATCGCCCAATCGGCGGAGGGCACCCCGCGCGTCGCGCAGCGCGTGTTGCGCCGCCTCGAGATCCCCGGCGTCGAAGGCGTCGCGGAGCGCGAGGACGGCATCCCGCGAGTCGGAGAGGAACCGGTCATGGTCGATTTCGCCCTCGGCGATGGCGGTCCGGACGGCGGCTACCAGGGACGTCGTGGAGGCAGGTGCCCCCGTCCAGCCGACGACGAGTCCCATCCCCGCCGGCGGTGTGAGGTGAAGTATCCCCCCACGGTTCCAGGCCGGCGCGGTGAGGAGCTCATCGATGGCGCGTCCCGAGGCCGCCGCGGCGGCGAGGGCGTCCCGATCGGGGGAGCGGTAGAGGATCCATCCTCCGAACGCGCTGGCGGCCACGTCCCCGCCGCTCGCGGTGGGCGCGACCGAGACGGTGGCCAGCATGGCCAGACGGTACTCCTCGAGGGGGGACAGGCCCAGCCCGAGGTGACGCCCCACCGCGCGGATGACACCGACGGTCACCGCCGCCGACGATCCGAGGCCGTACTTGCGGCCGGAGCCGTGATCGAGACCGCTGTCGATGTCGATGTCGAACGCGCTCACCGGGACCCCCCGGGAACGCCGCAACGCATCGACCACCGTGAGGGCGGCGACGACGTAGTCCGAGCCGTGGTGCGGCGGAGCGACCTCGATGCCGGTCGGGCCGGGCATCCAACGGAGGGAGGGGTATCCGGGGGAGTGCACCTCGCGCGTGGCCGACGTCGGATCGAGCGTCACCGAGATGCCGAGGTCCACCGCCGCCAGGATCGCGGGCTCTCCCGGGTTCACCACCGCGTACTCGCCGGCGATGAACAGCTTGCCGGGAACGTGGACGACGAGTCGATCGCGTGCGGTCCCGGTCACGCGGCGGGCTCCCGGGAGGCCGATCCCGGCCCGGGGCGCGCCACGACGACCTCCGCGAGTGCGCCGATGCGCTCCGCGACGACCGCGGTGTCCTCCGGCGGGCAGATCACGCAGACATTCGGCCCCGCATCGGCGGTGGCCCACGCCCGGAGGCCCTCCGCGCGCAGCCGCGCGACGGCGTCGAAGATCGACCAGCTCACCGGGGTGAGGTACCGGATGGAGGGGTCGCTGCCTTGGATGACCGCGTGCATGCGCAACGCGTTGGTCTCGGTGATCCGGCCGAGCCGGTCGAGATCACCCGCCCGGCAGGCCTCGAGCGCGGACTCCAGGGTCTGGGCGGTGGAGGTGATCCACGCGGGGTAGAACGGGGAGGTCAGCGCGGTGCGCTTCATCGCTTCGCGGCTGGAGACGGCCTTCTCTCCGGCATCGACGGTCGCGATCACCATCTCGATCGCGGGGGCCTCGACCGGTTCCGCGAACGACCGCTCGTCGTCGCCCGCGTGCCACACGGCGAATCGGGGGATGATGGAGCGGGCCGCGGATCCGGAGCCCCTCCGGGCCAGTCGGCTCAGCGCACGAGTGTCCAGGTGGAGTCCGTACGCCTCGGACGCGGCCTGGGCGAGCGCCGCGAACCCCGAAGCGGATGAGGCGAGGCCGGCGGCCGAGGGAACCGTGTTCCAGCTCACCACCTCCGCGCGGTCGTCGCGCCCCGCGAGACCGCGCACGTGGTCGAGGAAGCGCACGACCCGCTCGCGCACCGTCCCGTCGCGTTCGACGCCGTTGAGCACCACACGGTCGGCGTGATCGTCGGTGGTGCGCACCGTCGTGGTCGTCGGGAAGATGTCCAGGGTCATCGACAGGCTCCCCGTCGCGGGGAGGTTCGCGGCGGTGTCGGCCTTGCCCCAGTACTTCACCAGCGCGATGTTGGGGTGGGCCTGCGCGGTGGCGACGGTCATGCGATCTCCATGTGGGTGGTCCAGGCCGCGGGCGCCCCGGCGGTGCGCAGACGCGCGACGAGCTCGGCGGCGTGGTCGGGGTCGTGTGCGAGAGCCAGGATGCATCCGCCCCGACCGCCGCCGGTCAGCTTGGCGCCGGGCGCACCGGCCGCGCGGGCCGCTGTGGCGAGGTGGTCCAGAGCGCGGTCGCCCACGCCGAGAACGCCCAGGTGTCGGTGGGCGTCGTCCATGGTCGTGCCCAGTCCTTCGACGTCGCCGTCCGAGATCTGGACGCGTGCGCGGGTGGTCAACGCCGACAACGCCGAGATCGCGTGGTCGAACTCCGCGGGGGAGGACTGCTTGAGCGCCCGGACGGACTCGACCGCCTCGCGGGTGCGTCCGCGCACCCCCGAATCGGCGACCACCAGATGCAGCGGTGCGCCCACGGAGATGTGCTCGACGGTGCCGCGACGGAACCAGATCGGGCCGGAAGCGCACACGGCGCGTGCGTCCAGTCCGCTGGGAGAGCCGTGCGCGGCGCGCTCGGCGTCCTGGACGAGGTCGAATCGTTCGTCCGGAGTGAGGGTGCGGCCGCGCGCTTGCGAAACGGCGCTGACGACGGCCGCGGCCACGGCGGCACTGGAGCCCACCCCGCGCTCGGAGGGGATGTCGCTGTCGATGCGCACATGGACGCCGCCGAGGGCCGGATCATCCGCGCCGAGGGCCGCACGGACGGCGGTCACGGTGGGACGGAGCCGGTCGGGTGCGGAGGAGAGAAGGCCGTGGAAGAGGGCGCTGTCGATGCGTGAGGCCTGCGCCGTGGTCGTCGCCTCGGCGCGGGCGCTGATCGAGGTGATCGGCAAGGCGATCGCCGGGTGACCGTACACCACGGAGTGCTCGCCGAGGAGGATCACTTTGCCGGTGGCACGGCCTCGCCCGGTTCGAACCGGAGGGTCTCCGAGGAGAGCGTCGGAGGAGCGGGACGCGCGGGGCTGGGTGGGAGCGTCCCCGCGGAGGGCGCTCGCGTCGATCTCAGGGGTCATAGCGGGCGCCGAACAGCCTAACAGTCGGGGCTCGGCAGGGGCGGGGTGTCGGCCGTGCGGGGGCTCGGTGGGCTAAGGTGTGACCCGAATGCAACCTTTAACGCCGTCCCGTGAGACGGAGAAGGGAGCGACGATGAGCACGCGCACCGTGCTGCACGACGCTGACATGAGTCGGGCGCTGACCCGGATCGCCCACGAGATCCTCGAGTCGAACAAGGGGCCGGACTCCCTGGTCATCCTCGGGATCCCCACCCGCGGTGTCACCCTCGCGCGGCGCATCGCCGACCTGGTCTCCCGCTTCGGCGGCGCCGAGGTCCCCGCCGGGTCGCTGGATGTGACCATGTACCGCGACGACCTCCACCGCAACCCCACACGTTCCCCGCGCCCCACGGAGATCCCCGCGGGCGGCATCGACGGCAGGACCGTCGTCCTCGTCGACGACGTCCTCTTCTCCGGCCGAAGCATCCGCGCGGCGCTGGACGCCCTCCAGGACATCGGGCGCCCCGCGGCGGTGCGTCTGGCGATCCTCGTCGACCGCGGGCACCGCGAGCTCCCGATCCGCCCGGACTTCGTCGGCAAGAACCTGCCCAGCGCACGCGACGAGCGTGTGAACGTGCGGGTCCTGGAGGTCGACGGGGTCGACGAGGTGGCGATCGGATCATGAGGCACCTGCTCGATACCCGGTCACTTCGCCGCGCGGAGGCGGTGGGCATCCTCGACGTCGCCGAGGACATGGCCGAAACCCAGCTGCGCGAGGTCAAGAAACTCCCGACCCTGCGCGGGAAGACCGTCGTCAACCTCTTCTTCGAGGACTCCACCCGCACCCGCATCTCCTTCGAGGCGGCCGCCAAGCGGCTCTCCGCCGACGTCATCAACTTCTCCGCCAAGGGCTCGAGCGTGTCCAAAGGGGAATCCCTCCAGGACACTGCCCAGACCCTGCAGGCGATGGGCGCCGACGCGGTGGTGATCCGTCACGGTGCGTCGGGTGCGCCCCAGACACTCGCCACGAGTGGGTGGATCAGCGCCGGCGTGGTCAATGCGGGCGACGGGACCCACGAGCACCCGACGCAGGCGCTCCTGGACGCGTTCACCATCCGCAAGCGCACGCACGGCGCGGCGAGTCGGGGTCGCGACCTGGACGGTCTTCACGTGGCGATCGTCGGCGACATCCTGCACTCGCGGGTCGCCCGATCGAACGTCTGGCTGTTGACCACCCTGGGCGCACGGGTCACGCTCGTGGCTCCGCCCACGCTTGTGCCGCAGGACGTCTCGGCCTGGCCGGTCACCGTGCGCTACGACCTCGACGAGGCGATCGCGCACGCCCCCGACGCCCTCATGATGCTGCGTATCCAGGCGGAGCGGATGAACGCGGCGTATTTCCCCACTGAGCGGGAGTATTCCCGCCGGTGGGGACTGGACCCGCTGCGTCTGGAGGCCCTGCCGACAGGTAGCATGGTCCTGCATCCGGGTCCGATGAACCGCGGCCTGGAGATCTCGGCGGCCGCCGCCGATTCCCCCCGAGCAACTGTGCTGGAGCAGGTCGCGAACGGCGTGTCCGTGCGCATGGCCGTGCTCTACCTCCTGCTGGCGGGCGACCAGTCCAGCGCGAACGAGAAGGAGGAAGGCCGATGAGCACCCTTCACGACGGTGCCGCGGGAGGCGCCCCCGTCCTCTACCGCGGTGTGCGGATCAACGGGGACGATCCTCGCGACCTGGTGGTCGAGGGCGGCCTCATCACCTCCCTCGACGGGGATGCGCCCGCAGGGGCCAAGAGCGTCGACGCCGACGGGCTCATCGCGTTGCCCGGCCTGGTCGATCTTCACGTGCATCTGCGCGAACCCGGGTTCGAGGCCTCCGAGACGATCCTCACCGGGTCGCGCGCGGCCGCGGCGGGCGGATACAGCGCCGTCTTCGCGATGCCGAACACGTCGCCCGTGGCCGACACCGCCGGCGTCGTGGAGCAGGAACTCGCGCTCGGGGAGTCGGCCGGATACGTGCATGTCCAGCCCATCGGGGCGGTCACCGTCGGCCAGCGCGGCGAGCGGCTCGCCGAACTCGGGGCGATGGCCTCGTCGCGTGCCCGGGTCCGCGTGTTCAGCGACGACGGGTCCTGCGTGTGGGATCCGCTGATCATGCGCAGAGCGCTCGAATACGTCAAGTCCTTCGACGGCGTGGTGGCGCAGCACGCGCAAGACCCGCGGTTGACCGAAGGCGCCCAGATGAACGAGGGCACCGTGTCGGCCGAACTGGGCCTGGCCGGGTGGCCCGCCGTCGCCGAGGAGTCGATCATCGCGCGGGACGTGCTGCTCGCCGAGCACGTGGGCTCGCGGTTGCATGTGTGCCACCTCTCGACGGCGGGTTCGGTGGAGATCATCCGCTGGGCCAAGGCCCGAGGCGTGGACGTCACCGCCGAGGTGACCCCCCACCATCTGCTTCTCACCGAGGAACTCGTGCGCGGATACGACCCCCGCTACAAGGTGAACCCCCCGCTTCGACGCGACGAAGACGTGCGGGCCGTGCGGGAAGGACTGGCCGACGGCACGATCGACATCGTCGCCACCGATCATGCGCCGCATCCGGTCGAGGCGAAATCGTGCGAGTGGGGGGCGGCCGCGCACGGCATGGTCGGACTCGAGAGCGCCGTGCGCGTGGTCCAGCAGAGCATGGTCGACACCGGGATGCTCGGGTGGGGCGATGTCGCCCGCGTCATGTCTGCGGCCCCCGCGCGAATCGGTCGACTCGCCGGGTACGGTACGGCGATCGAGGCGGGCGCACCGGCCTCGTTCACCCTCTACGACCCGCGTCCGGCCCGTCCGTTCACGGTCGCAGACCTGCGCGGACGAAGCGTGAACTCGCCCTATCTCGGCCGGGAACTGCCCGGCGAGGTGCGGTGGACCGTCACACACGGGCGGATCACGGTCGCCGACGGCGAGCTGGTCGACCTGGAGGGTCTCACGTGAGCCGGGAGGCCGCACTGCTTGTGGTGATGGCCGTCGCGGTGGCGCTTCTGGTGCTCGCCGCCTTCGGCTGGTGGCGCCGGTCCCGGCGCGATCGCGCCTTCGTACCGCCGATCGGGGAGATCCCCGCCGGGGCCACCGAGCGCGATCGGTTCCGCGCCCTCTATGTGGCCACCACCCGCGCGGACGAGCCGCTGGAGCGGCTGGCCATCCGCGGGATGGGTTTCCGCGCGGCGGCGGAGGTCGTCATCACCGACCGGGGGGTCGCCCTCCGACTCGCGGGGGAGCGTCCGCTCTTCCTGGCGCGCACCCGTCTGCGGGACGTCGGCCAGTCCACCGTCGCGATCGACCGGGTGGTCGAACGTGACGGCCTCGTCCGCCTGTCATGGCGGATCACCGACGACACGGTCGTCGACACCTACCTCCGGCCGCAGGACTCCTCGGCCCGCGCTCTCGCCGACGCCCTCGGCGCATCCCTCACCCCGACAGGAGCAGACGCATGACTTCGCTGCTGACCACAGACCCCGCGGTCCTCGTCCTGGAAGACGGTTCCCGACACCCGGGGCGCGCCTACGGCGCGCGCGGGACGACCCTCGGCGAGGTCGTCTTCGCCACCGGCATGACCGGCTACCAGGAGACCCTCACCGATCCGTCGTACGCCGGTCAGATCGTGCTGCAGACGGCGCCGCACATCGGCAACACCGGCATGAACGCCGAGGACCGTGAGTCGCGACGCATCTGGGTCGCCGGCTACATCGTGCGCGACCCCTCCCGCATCGTGTCCAACTGGCGCTCCGAGGAGTCGCTCGACGACTCGCTCGCGGCCGATGGGATCGTGGGGATCAGCGGCGTCGACACGCGCGCGGTCACCCGCCGGATCCGGTCGGTCGGCAGTATGCGCGGCGGAGTGTTCTCCGGTGACGCGGCCGCCCTGGGCGCGGAGGAGCAGCTGCGCATCGTGCGCGAAGCGCCCGAGATGACGGGGCGCAACCTGTCCGCAGAGGTCTCCGTGGCCGCGGTGGAGGTCACCCCGGCTCAGGGCGAGCGCATCGGAAACCTCGCGGTGCTCGACCTCGGCGTCAAGCAGGCCACCATCGTCAATCTCGCCGCGCGCGGTTTCGACGTGCACGTCTTCCCGCAGAGCGCGACCGTCGAGGACATCCTCGCGATCGACCCGGTCGCCGCGTTCTACTCGAACGGGCCCGGCGACCCGGCCGCCAGCGACGCCCACGTGCAGCTGCTGCGCGGCATCCTGGATGCCAAGCTGCCGTTCTTCGGCATCTGCTTCGGCAACCAGCTCCTCGGCCGCGCACTCGGCTTCGGCACCTACAAGCTCCCCTTCGGGCACCGCGGCATCAACCAGCCCGTGCTGGACAAGGCGACAGGCCGCGTGGAGATCACGTCGCAGAACCACGGGTTCGCCGTCGACGCCCCGCTGGAAGGTACCGTCGACAGCCCCCACGGCTACGGCCGTGTGGAGGTCAGCCACATCGGGCTGAACGACCAGGTCGTGGAGGGGATCCGCGCCCTGGACATCCCGGCCTTCAGCGTTCAGTACCACCCCGAGGCGGCAGCAGGCCCGCACGATGCGAACTACCTGTTCGACCGCTTCCGCGACATGGTGACCGACACCCTGTCCGCCCGACACAACGACGCCCAGGAGGGTGGCCTCTGATGCCCAAGCGCGATGACATCCAGTCCGTCCTCGTGATCGGTTCCGGCCCGATCGTGATCGGTCAGGCATGCGAGTTCGACTACTCCGGCACCCAGGCGTGCCGCGTCCTACGCGAGGAGGGGGTGCGGGTGATCCTCGTGAACTCCAACCCCGCGACGATCATGACCGACCCCGACTTCGCCGACGCGACCTACATCGAACCGATCTCGCCCGAGGTCATCGAGACGATCCTCGCGAAGGAGAAGCCCGACGCGATCCTGCCGACCTTGGGCGGTCAGACGGCACTGAACGCCGCGATGGCCCTGCACGACCGCGGGATCCTCGAGAAGTACGACGTGGAACTCATCGGAGCGAACGTCGACGCGATCCGCAAGGGGGAGGACCGCCAGGTCTTCAAGGAGCTCGTCATCGAATCCGGTGCCGATGTCGCGCAGAGCCGCATCTGCCACACCATGGACGAGGTCATCTTCGGGGCCGAGGAACTCGGCTACCCCCTGGTGGTGCGTCCCTCGTTCACCATGGGGGGCCTGGGCAGCGGCTTCGCGTTCGACGAGTCCGACCTGCGCCGCATCGCCGGCGCGGGCTTGCGCGACTCGCCCACACACGAGGTCCTGCTCGAGGAGTCGATCCTCGGCTGGAAGGAGTACGAGCTCGAGCTGATGCGGGACAGCGCCGACAACACGGTCGTCGTCTGCTCGATCGAGAACGTCGACCCGGTGGGCGTGCACACCGGCGACTCGATCACGGTGGCGCCGGCACTGACCCTCACCGACCGCGAGTTCCAGAAGCTGCGCGACATCGGCATCGACATCATCCGCGCGGTGGGGGTGGACACCGGCGGGTGCAACATCCAGTTCGCCGTCGATCCGGCCACCGGGCGCATCATCGTCATCGAGATGAATCCCCGCGTGTCCCGTTCGTCCGCGCTTGCGTCCAAGGCGACGGGCTTCCCGATCGCGAAGATCGCAGCCAAGCTCGCCATCGGCTATCGGTTGGACGAGATCCCCAACGACATCACGAAGGTCACTCCCGCGAGCTTCGAGCCGACGCTTGACTACGTCGTGGTGAAGGTGCCCCGCTTCAATTTCGAGAAGTTCCCGAAGGCCGACACCACCCTCACGACGACCATGAAGTCGGTCGGTGAGGCGATGGCGATCGGACGCAACTACACCACCGCGCTGCAGAAGGCCCTCCGATCTCTCGAGAAGCGCGGTTCGAGCTTCCACTGGGGCGACGAGGAGCGCACCGTGGAGGAGTTGCTGGAGATCGCCAAGACCCCGACGGACGGGCGGATCGTCGTGCTGCAGCAGGCGATGCGCAAGGGCGCGACGGTCGCGCAGGCCTTCGACGCGACGAGCATCGACCCCTGGTTCCTGGACCAGATGGCGCTCATCAACGAGGTCGCGGAGGAGATCCGTGGCGCTGCCGAGCTGGACTCCGCCGTCCTGCGCCTGGCGAAGGACCACGGCTTCTCGGACGCGCAGATCGCCCAGTTGCGCGGCGTGGACGAAGCTGAGGTGCGTGGAGTGCGCCACGGCCTGGACATCCGCCCCGTCTACAAGACGGTCGACACGTGCGCGGGCGAGTTCCCCGCCCTCACGCCCTACCACTACTCGAGCTACGACACCGAGACGGAGGTCACGCCGTCGCAGCGCACGAAGGTGGTCATCATCGGCTCGGGACCGAACCGTATCGGCCAGGGTGTGGAGTTCGACTACTCCTGCGTCCACGCCTCGTTCGCGCTCAGCGACGCCGGCTACGAGACGATCATGGTCAACTGCAACCCGGAGACGGTCTCGACCGACTACGACACCTCCGACCGGCTCTACTTCGAGCCGTTGACCCTCGAGGACGTCCTCGAGGTGCTGCACGCCGAATCGCGGTCGGGGGAGATCCTCGGCGTGGTCTGCCAATTGGGTGGTCAGACCCCCCTCGGGCTGGCGAAGGGCATCGAGGATGCCGGGTACACGATCCTGGGAACCAGCCCGGCCGCGATCGACCTCGCCGAGGAGCGTGCGCTGTTCAGCGGCATCCTCGACGCGGCGGGCCTGGTCGCGCCCCGGCACGGGACGGCGACCGATGTCGACGAGGCCGTCGCCGTGGCCGAGGACATCGGCTACCCGGTCCTGGTGCGTCCGAGTTTCGTCCTCGGTGGTCGCGGTATGGAGATCGTCTACGACACGGCGAGCCTGCGCGACTACTTCGTCCGGATCGCAGATCAGGCCATCATCGGTCCCGGCCTGCCCCTGCTCGTGGACCGGTTCCTCGACGACGCGATCGAGATCGACGTCGACGCCCTCTTCGACGGCGAACAGCTCTACATCGGGGGTGTCATGGAGCACCTCGAGGAAGCCGGCATCCACTCCGGCGATTCGAGCTGCACGCTCCCGCCGATCTCACTGGGACGCACCGATGTGGACCGTGTCCGTACCGCGACCCTCGCGATCGCGCAGGGCATCGGGGTGCGGGGCCTGCTGAACGTGCAGTTCGCGATCAGCGCCGGTGTCCTGTACGTCATCGAGGCGAATCCGCGGGCCAGCCGCACGGTTCCGTTCGTGTCCAAGGCGCTGGGCATCCCGCTGGCCAAGGCGGCTTCGCGCGTGATGGCCGGATCGAGCATCGCCGGGCTGATCGACGAAGGGCTCCTTCCTCCAGCCGACGGCTCGCGCGTGCCGCTGGACGCCCCGGTGTCCGTGAAGGAGGCGGTGCTCCCGTTCAAGCGCTTCCGCACCGCGGACGGCGAGACGGTCGATTCGCTCCTCGGCCCCGAGATGCGCTCGACCGGTGAGGTCATGGGGATCGACCGCGACTTCCCGACCGCTTTCGCCAAGAGCCAGCAGGCCGCCTACGGGGGGATGCCGACCTCCGGGACCGTGTTCATCTCGGTCGCCGACGACGACAAGCGCGCGATCATCCTCCCGGCCCATCGGCTGCGGGAGCTCGGATTCGATCTCGTGGCCACCGAAGGGACGGCGGAGATCCTGGCGCGCAACGGTATCGCGGTGAAGGTCGTGGCGAAGTACTCCGAGACGCAGGAGACCGGCGGCTCGAACGTGGTCGACCTGATCAACGCCGGCAGCATCGACATGGTCGTGAACACGCCCTCGGGGGGCATGGCACGCGCCGACGGATATGAGATCCGTGCGGCGGCGGTGGCGGCAGACAAGGCCCTGTTCACCACGATCGCTCTCCTCGGTGCCGCCGTGAGTGCCCTGCCGGCGCTGCGCGAGGGGTTCGAGGTGCGGAGCCTCCAGGAGTACGCCGCGGACCGCGGCCTGCGCGCATGACCGGCTTCGGGCAACGAGTGCGGTCGGTCCTCACCACGAGCGGTCCGCTCTGCGTGGGGATCGACCCGCACCCGGGGCTGCTCGCCGACTGGGGCCTGCCCGTCAGCGCGGTCGGCGCCCGCGAGTTCGGCCTCCGCGTGATCGACGCGGCGGCCGATGCGCAGGTGGCGATCGTCAAACCGCAGGTGTCGTTCTTCGAGCGCTACGGGTCGACCGGATTCGCCGCCCTCGAAGACGTCCTGCGCGCAGGACGGGAGGCCGGCCTGATCACGATCGCCGACGCAAAGCGTGGCGACATCGGCTCGACCATGCAGGCGTACGCCGAGGCGTGGCTGACGCCGGGTTCCCCGCTGGAGGCCGACGCTCTGACGGTCAACCCGTACCTCGGCGTCGGCGCACTCGCCTCGGCCGCCGAGCTGGCGTACGCGCACGGAAAGGGGCTGTTCGCCCTCGTGGCGACGAGCAACCCCGAGGGGGTGGCACTCCAGCGTTCCCGAGCCGAGGGCGGCCGGACCGTCGCGCGTGCGGTGCTCGACGAGGTCGGCGCTCTCAACGGCCGCCGCACCGCGCCGGGCGAGTGGGGAAGCGTCGGCGTCGTGATCGGCGCCACGGTCTCCTGGCACGAGACCGGCCTCGCCGTGACCGGGCCACCCGCGCCCATCCTCGCGCCCGGCTTCGGCTTCCAGGGCGCCCGGGCGCAGGACCTCGTGGGGATCTTCGGGGCGGACGCCCCGACGGTCATCGCGAGCGAGAGCCGCAGCATCCTCTCGGCGGGGCCGGACGGCCTCGCCAGAGCCATCCGAGACCGCTCTGAGCACTACGGGAGCAGGCGATGACCGTCACCTCACGACCTCCTGACGTCGACCGGATCGCCGCCTCGCGGCGGGCGGTCCAAGCGCGCCGCGCCCGCGCGGCGCTGAAGAAGGACATCGCGATGCGGGTCGTCGCGCCCCAGGACGTGCTCGAGCGCAGCGCGGATCCCGGGGATGCCCCGGCGGCGACGCTGCGGGTGACGGAGTTCCTGACGGCGTTGCCGGCGATCGGCGCCGGAAAGCGCGACCGGGTGCTCGGCGAGCTCGGCATCTCGCCGGTCAAACGCCTCGGCGGCCTGGGTGCACGCCAGCGCGCGGCCCTCGCGGCGTGGCTCGACGACCGGTTCCCGCCGGTACGGCCGCGCGCCGGTCGTAGCCGTCTCGTCGTGCTCGCCGGGCCGACCGCTGTCGGGAAGGGGACGGTCGCCGCACACATCGCCGCCCATCACCCGGAGATCCATCTGTCGGTCTCGGCGACGACACGGCCTCCCCGGCCCGGTGAGGTGGACGGCACCCACTACTACTTCGTCGACGACGACGAGTTCGACCGGATGATCGCCGACGGCGAGCTGCTGGAATTCGCGACAGTGCACAACCGACATCGGTACGGCACCCCTCGACGTCCGATCGAGGCCGCCCTCGCCGACGGGCGGAGCGTGCTGCTGGAGATCGACCTGCAGGGTGCGCGCCAGGTGCGGGCGGCGGACCCGGCCGCGACACTGGTGTTCCTCCTCCCGCCCAGCTGGGACGAACTGGTCGAGCGACTGGTCGGGCGGGGCACGGAGGATGACGAGGAACGGGCCCGCAGACTGCGTACGGCGAAGGTCGAACTGGCCGCGCAGAACGAGTTCGACCATCGTGTCGTCAACGACACCGTCGCCGAAGCCGCCCGCAAGGTCGTAGAATTGTCCGAAGCGCCCGCGCGGTACTCGTCGCGCGCCTGACGCGCCGTCGACTCACCGCCACCGTCCGAACCAGGAGGTTCCCCATGGCCGGAACGAATCAGGGCATCATCGAGCCCCCCATCGACGCTCTCCTCGAGAAGGTCGATTCGAAGTACCAGCTCGTGATCTACGCATCCAAGCGTGCGCGTCAGATCAACGACTACTACTCCGATCTGCACGAGGGCAACCTCTTCGACAACGTCGGGCCGCTGGTCGACTCGACCGTCGAGGACAAGCCGCTCACGATCGCCATGCACGAGATCCACGAGGACAAGCTGCGCCTTCGCGCCGCCGAGTGATCCCGCCGACATCACCGGCCGCATGACCACGTCATGTCGGCCGGTGATGCCATACTGCCCGCGACCGTGATCCCCGTCTTCCTGGAGCCCCGATGAGCGACCTGCGCCTGTTCACCTCCGAGTCCGTGACCGAGGGGCATCCCGACAAGATCTGCGACCAGATCTCCGACAGCATCCTCGATGCGATCCTCGCCGAAGACCCGGAGGGTCGTGTGGCGGTCGAGACCCTCGTCACCACCGGGCTCGTCCACGTGGCCGGCGAGGTCTCCACCCGCGCCTACGTGGAGATCCCCGCGATCGTGCGCGATGTCGTCAACCGCATCGGCTACACCAGCAGCGAGACGGGTTTCGACGGCGACTCCTGCGGGGTGAGCGTCTCGATCGGCGCACAGTCCTCGGATATCGCCGCGGGCGTGAACAAGGCGTTCGAACAGCGTGAGCGCGGGTCGGTCGATCCGGCCGACGAACAGGGCGCCGGCGACCAGGGCATCATGTTCGGGTACGCCACCGACGAGACGCCGCAGCTCATGCCCATCGCGGCATGGACCGCCCATCGCATGGCCGAGCGGCTCGCCGACCTGCGTCGAGGCGGGCAGTTGCCGTTCCTGCGCCCCGACGGCAAGACGCAGGTGACCCTCGGGTTCGACGGCGGTGTGCCGAAAACCGTCGAGTCGGTCGTGTTGTCCACGCAGCACCATCCCGACATCTCGCAGGATGACCTCCGCGAGCGGGTGCGCGCGGAGGTCATCGACCCCGTGCTGGCCGACACCGGGCTCGATCTGCCCGACGTGCAGTACTTCATCAACCCCGCCGGACCGTTCGTGGTGGGCGGGCCCAAGGGCGACGCCGGCCTCACCGGACGCAAGATCATCATCGACACCTACGGCGGGGCCTCCCGCCACGGCGGCGGCGCGTTCAGCGGGAAGGACCCGTCGAAGGTGGACCGCCCGGCGGCGTACGCGATGCGCTGGGTCGCCAAGAACGCCGTCGCGGCGGGACTCGCGGACCGCATCGAGGTACAGGTCGCGTACGCGATCGGCAAGGCCAGTCCGGTCGGTCTGTACGTGGAGACCTTCGGATCGGGTCACGTCGCCGACGAGACCATCACCCGTGCCATCCGGGACGTGTTCGACCTGCGACCGAAGGCGATCATCGACCGGCTCGACCTGCAACGTCCGATCTACGCGGAGACGGCGGCATACGGGCACTTCGGGCGGGACCTGCCCACCTTCACGTGGGAGCGCACCGACCGCGTCGACGAGCTTCGCGCCGCCGCCGGACTCTGAGGTGTCGGCCCGCCGCGTGGCGCGGGTGCTGGTCGATTCCCCGCTGCCCCAGCTGGACCGGCTCTTCGACTACGCCGTCCCGCGGGAGCTCGTCGACAGCGCGTCCGCCGGCGTCCGGGTCAAGGTGCCGCTGCGCACGGCCGGCCGAACCGTGGAGGGATGGATCGTCGAAATCGTCGACGAAGAGCCCTCCGACCGGCCACTGTCCGACTTGGATGAGGTCGTCTCACCTGTTCCGGTGCTGCCCGAACGTCTCTACGCGCTCGCACGGCGGGTCGCCGATCGCTCGGCAGGATCGGCCAGCGGTGTGCTGAAAGTGGCCGTTCCGCGTCGCATGGTGCGTGCCGAGAAGGCATACCTGTCCGCCGGCACGGTCCCGACGCCCCACGTCGACGACGTCACGCGAGCGTGGGCCTGCGAGCGACTGTCGATCTTCCCCGGCACCGAAGACCTGCTCCGCACGGGCGGGCGCGGAGCGATGTCGGCGCCGCCGGGCGTCGAGCCGGTCACCTCGGAAGGGGACGCGGCGCACACCCCGTATGTGGGCTCCTGGGCCCACATACTCGCCGCGATGGCCGTCGAGGGACTGTCACGAGGCCGCAGCACGATCATCGTCGTGCCCGATCACCGGGACCAGGATCAGGTCGAGAAGGTCCTGCGTGCCCGGCTCCCCGACGAGGCGGTCGTCCGATCGGACGCCCGGCAGAGCGGTCCGGCGCGGTATGCGGCCTACCTCCGTGTGCTCGCCGACGCGCCATGTGTCGTCGTCGGCAACCGGTCTGCGGTGTACGCCCCGGCGGCGGCGCTGGGCGCGGTGATCATCTGGGATGACGGGGATCCGCTGCTGGCCGAACCACTGAGCCCGGGGGTCCACGCCCGCGACGCCGCCCTCGTACGGCAGGAGGCAGAGGGGTGCGCACTGGTCCTTGCGGGTCTGACCCGGACCACCGACGTCGAACGCCTGGTGTCGGTGGGATGGCTGCACGAGATCGCGCCGGCCCGCCGCGTCATCCCCAAGACCCTCCTCAGCGCCACCCGGGAGGGCGAAGGTCGCGGTCAGCGCATCCCCTCCGCGGCGTTCGCCGCAGCACGCGAGGCGCTGCAGCACGGCCCGGTGCTCGTGCAGGTTGCGCGGCCCGGCTATGCACCCGTCCTGGTCTGCGCCTCCTGCCGTCATCCGGCACGATGCGCGCACTGCGCCGGACCCCTCCGCGCGGCGCGCCACGGGGCCGTCCCGGCATGCGGCTGGTGTGGACGTTCGGCGCCCGCGTGGACCTGTGCGGAATGCGCGGGGACGACCCTGCGTATGGCGTCTTCGGGCAGTGAACGCACGGCGGACGAACTGGGACGGGCGTTCGCCGGCGTGCGGATCGTCGTCGCCGACGGCGAGCATCCGGTCACCCATGTCGACGGCCGGCCCGCGGTGGTGGTGGCCACGCGCGGCGCAGAGCCGATCGCCGAGGGCGGATACCGTGCCGTCGTCTTGTTGGACGCCGAGCGGATGTTGTTGGCGGAGGACCTACGCATCGGAGAGTCCTGTCTCCGGTGGTGGTCCAACGCCGCCGCCTTGGCCGCGCCCGGCGCCCCCGTCCATCTGGTGGGTGTCGCCGGTCCCGTCGCGCGGGCGTTCGCGACATGGAACCAGCCCGCCTACGCCCGCGCCGAACTGGCCGAACGGGCACCGTTGCGGATGCCCCCGACCGTCCGCGTCGCGGCGCTCGAAGGAGACCGGCGCGCCGTGACCGAGGCGCTGGCCACTGTCCGCTCCGATGTCGACCGGCTCGACGACGGGAGCATCCTCGGACCGGTCGAGGCCGAGGGCGGGGGAGTGCGCGCGCTCGTACGCTTCGACTACGCCGTCGGTCCCGCCGTGGCGCAGAGCCTGCGATCCTCCCTCGTCGCGGCCGCCCTCCGTTCCCGCAAGCCCGCCAAGGGGCGTGTCCGCACCCCCGGCAATACACTCAGAGTCCGGGTCGACGTACCCGATCTCGATCTGTGAGGAGTCCATGCGTCTCGTCTTCGCCGGCACACCCGACCCGGCCGTCCCCTCGCTGTCCGCCCTCGCGCGCAGCTCCCACGAGATCGCCACGGTGATCACACGTCCCGATGCGCCGCGCGGCCGCAAGCGCGTGCTGACCCCGTCACCGGTCGCCGCCGCGGCGCAGGAGCTCGGGATCGACACCCTCAAGACCGCGCGCCTCGATAAGGACGCCACGGCCCGAATCTCGGAGGTCGGCGCGGATCTGGGGGTGATCGTCGCCTACGGCGGGCTCGTGCGCGAGCCCCTGCTGAGCGTGCCGACACACGGCTGGATCAACCTGCACTTCAGCCTCCTGCCCCGCTGGCGGGGCGCGGCACCGGTGCAGCACGCCCTCATCGCGGGCGACCGTGTCACCGGAGCGGCCGTGTTCCGCCTGGTGGCCGCGCTCGATGCCGGCGACGTCTTCGCGCAACGGGAGGTACCGGTACGCCCCGAGGAGACCGCCGGAGAACTGCTCCACCGTCTCGCGGAGCACGGTGCGGAGCTGCTGGTGGAGGTCGTCGACGAGATCGGCGCCGGGACCGCCCTCGCGCACCCGCAGACCGGTGAGCCCACGCTGGCCCCCAAACTGACCATCGACGACGGTCGCATCCGGTGGAAAGAACCCACCGGGCGCGTGCTCGACCGGATCCGGGGCGCCACTCCCGAGCCCGGTGCGCACACCACGGTCGACGGCGCGCGGCTGAAGGTGCTCCGTGCCGAGGCGGTCCACGACGTCGGTCACCTCGAGCCGGGACAGGTGGTGTGGGCGGACAAGCGTGTGCTGGTGGGCACCCGCGACGGCGCGATCGGCCTCCTCGAGGTCCAGCCCGCCGGCCGGGGCGCCATGGCGGCCGCAGACTGGTGGCGCGGTCTTCGCCGCGACGAGCTCAGGATCGACTCATGACCGGCGCCCGGCAGGTCGCCTACGAGACACTCCGTGCGGTCCACGAGTCCGACGCGTATGCGAACCTGCTGCTGCCGACCGCGATCGAGCGGGCGGGCCTGTCCGAGGCCGACGCGGCGCTGGCGACCGAACTGACCTACGGGACACTGCGACGTCGGGGCACCTACGACGCGGTGATCGGCATCGCCGCCGACCGGGCGCCTTCGAGCATCGATCCCGGGATCCTCGACGCCCTCCGACTCGGTGTCCATCAGCTGCTGGCCACGCGGGTCGCTTCGCACGCCGCCGTGAACGAATCCGTGACCCTGGCCCGACGCGCCGGCGGGCGTGGCGCCGCGGGGTTCGCCAACGCCGTCCTCCGGCGCGTGTCCCGCGACACGCCGGGCGAGTGGTCGGACCGCGTGGTGCGCACCGCCAGGTCGGACGACGAAGCGATCGCCTTGGCCACCTCCCATCCGGTGTGGGTCATCCGTGCGTTCCGCCGTGCGCTGGCCGCCGAGGGGCGCGCGGACGAACTGGACGCGTTGCTGACCGCCGACAACGTCGCCCCGCGGGTGACGATGGCTGCCCTCACCGGTCTCGCGGAACCCGACCCGGAGGCCAGACGGACGCCGTTCTCGCCGCTGGGCTTCCGCCTCGCCGGCGGCGCGCCCGAGGCCGCCGTCACCGGTTCGGGCGGACGCGTGCGGGTCCAGGACGAGGGTTCGCAGCTGGCCGCTCTCGCCCTGACGCGGGCACGTCCGGTGCAGGATGGGGAGCGTTGGCTCGACCTGTGCGCCGGACCTGGCGGGAAGACGGCGATCCTCGCCGCGGAGGCCCTGGCCGGAGGGGCGCGCCTGGACGCGAACGAGGTGTCGCCGGCGCGGGCCGGACTCGTGCGGCGATCCATCGCCGGGGTCCCGCTGGAGGTCGAGGTGACCGAGCGCGACGGACGCGACCTCACCGCGGAGCGCCCGGGTGCCTACGACCGGATCTTGGTGGATGCGCCCTGCACGGGCCTGGGGGCACTGCGACGCCGGCCTGAGGCGCGGTGGCGCAAGGCGCCGGGTGACGTGCCCGAATTGACCGCGTTGCAGAGCGCGTTGCTGACGGGATCGATCGAGGCGCTCGCCCCCGGCGGGGTCGTCGCCTATGTCACCTGTTCCCCCCATCTGGCCGAGACCGCCGGCGTCGTCGCCGAGGTTCGCCGTCGGTTCGGCGACGCGATCGAGGAGCTCGACGCACGTGATGTCGTGCGGCGTCTCGCCGTCTCAGAGCCCGACCTCGCGGAGCAGACGGACGGATCCGGCCGCGCACAACTCTGGCCACACCGGCACAACACCGATGCGATGTCCATCACTTTGCTTCGTCGACGTGCGTGAGGCGGCGGGGGAAGAATAATGGGGGTGTGAGCGACATCCGCATCAATCCCAGCATCCTCGCGGCCGACTTCGTCAACATGCAGGCCGAGCTCGCCCGAATCGCGTCGGCGGACTTCGTGCACGTGGATGTGATGGACAACCACTTCGTGCCCAATCTGACGTTCGGACCGCAGATGGTCGAACGCATCCAGGCGACCAGCCCGGTCCCGCTGGACGTGCACTTGATGATCGACGAACCCGAGCGCTGGGCGCCGGGCTACGCGGAGATCGGCGCGGCGTCGGTGACGTTCCACCTCGAGGCGTCCACCGAACCGGTGGCGCTGGCGCGACGGTTGCGACAGATCGGCGCACGCGCCGGTGTCGCGGTCAAACCGGACACACCGGTCGAGGGGCTGTTCGAGGTCCTCGACGAATTCGACCAGATCCTCGTCATGACCGTCGAGCCCGGGTTCGGCGGACAGTCCTTCCGCCCCGAGACGATGCCCAAGTTGCGAGCCCTCGCCGATCACGCACGGTCGGTCGGTTCGCACGTCTGGCTGCAGGTCGACGGCGGGATCGGGGAATCGACGATCGAGCAGGCGGCGGAGTCCGGAGCCGACACCTTCGTCGCCGGTTCGGCCGTGTTCGGCGCAGACGAACCGGATGCGGCGATCGCCGCGCTGCGCTCACGCGCCGGGCACGCGCATCGCCACTGAACCGGCGGTGCCCGCGCCGTGGGCCGCATCCGGGAGTCCGGCGGACGGTCGGGGTGCGGGAGTTCGGTACGCTGGAGAGGTGAAGACCTTCGACGGCCTGTTCGGCGAGCTTGCGGCCAAGGCCGCGGAACGACCCGAAGGGTCGGGGACGGTGGCGCAGCTGGATGCCGGCGTGCACGCCATCGGCAAGAAGATCGTCGAGGAGGCCGCTGAGGTCTGGATGGCCGCGGAGTACGAGTCCGACGACGCGGCCGCCGAGGAGATCTCACAACTCCTCTACCACCTGCAGGTGCTCATGCTCGCCAAGGGGCTGAGCCTGCAGGATGTCTACCGACATCTCTGAGCGCATCCCCCCACCCGCCGCCGGAGAAGAAAGTCCACTCACCATGCTTCGCATCGCCGTGCCCAACAAGGGTTCGCTCGCCGAGACCTCGGCGACCATGCTCGCCGAGGCCGGGTACACCGGTCGTCGTGACTCGAAGGAGCTGCACAAAGCCGACCCGGCCAACGGTGTCGAGTTCTTCTATCTGCGCCCGAAAGACATCGCGACCTACGTCGGTTCGGGTGCACTCGATGTCGGCATCACCGGTCGCGACCTGCTGAAGGACGCGCGCATGCCCGGTGCCCGCGAGATCGAGGCGCTCGGCTTTGCCGGGTCCACGTTCCGCTTCGCCGCCCCTCCCGGGTCGTTCGTCGAGCTGACCGACCTCGAGGGAAGCCGCATCGCCACCTCGTACCCGGGCCTGGTCGACGCCTTCCTCGATGCACACGGCGTCGCCGTGGACCTGGTGCCGCTCGACGGTGCGGTAGAGTCTGCCGTTCGTCTCGGTGTGGCCGATGCCGTCGCCGATGTCGTCGAGACCGGCACGACCCTGCGCCAGGCCGGTCTCGAGGTCTTCGGGCCCCCGCTGCTCCAGTCCGAAGCGGTCCTGATCAGCGGCCCGGAGGATGCACCGGGCACCGAGACCCTGCTGCGCAGACTGCGCGGGGTCATGGTGGCGCGCCGCTATGTCATGGTCGACTACGACCTGCCCGCGTCCCTGGTCGACCGTGCCGTCGACATCGCCGGCGGGATCGAGTCGCCGACCATCTCGCCGCTGCGGGACCCGGAGTGGGTCGCCGTGCGGGTGATGGTGGCCCGCTCGAGCGTCAACCGTGTCATGGACGAGCTGTACGAGCTCGGTGCACGGGCGATCCTCGTGACGGCCATCCACAACGCGAGGATCTGAGATGTCGGTCGTGTGCCGCGTCATCCCGTGCCTGGACGTCGCCGCCGGCCGCGTGGTGAAGGGGGTCAACTTCGAGAACCTCCGAGACATGGGCGACCCCGTGGAGCTCGCCCGGTTGTACTTCGCGCAGGGCGCCGATGAGCTCACCTTCCTGGACGTCACCGCGACCGTCGACGAGCGCTCCACGACCTACGACGTGGTCCAGCGCACGGCGGAGCAGGTTTTCATCCCCCTGACCGTCGGTGGCGGCGTGCGCACGCACGAGGATGTCGCCCGCCTCCTGGGTGTCGGCGCCGACAAGGTCGGGGTCAACTCCGCCGCCATCCGGCGCCCGGCCCTCATCGACGAGATCGCCGACCGCTTCGGGGCACAGGTGCTGGTGCTCTCCCTCGACGTCAAGCGGTCGCCGAGGACACCCTCGGGTTTCGTGGTCACCACGCACGGCGGACGCACCGAGACCGACCGCGACGCCCTCTCGTGGGCGCGCGAGGCCATCGAACGCGGCGCCGGCGAACTCCTGGTCAACTCCATCGACGCCGACGGCACCAAGGAGGGCTTCGACCTCGAGCTGGTCTCTCTCATGCGCGAGATCTCCTCCGTGCCGGTGATCGCCTCCGGGGGCGCCGGCGCCGTCGAGCACTTCGCACCCGCCGTGCGCGCCGGCGCGGACGCGGTTCTGGCCGCTTCCGTCTTCCACTCGGGTCAGTGCTCGGTCGGAGAGGTCAAGCGTGCGATGCGCGCCGACGGGATCGACGTGCGCGACAGTCGCCTGGCCACGGGGGAGGACGCATGACCGAGAGCGTGGACGACCGGATCGCCCGCGTCGCCTTCAACGCCGACGGCCTCGTCGCCGCGATCGTGCAGCAGTGGGACACGCGGGAAGTGCTCATGCTCGGGTGGATGGACGCCGAAGCGCTCCGCCGAACTCTGACGCAGGGCCGGGCGACGTACTGGTCGCGGTCCCGTCAGGAGTATTGGCGAAAGGGCGACACATCGGGCCACTACCAGGAGGTCCGCGGCATGCGGCTGGACTGCGACGGCGACGCGATCCTCGTCAGCGTCGAACAGCACGGGCCGGCCTGCCACACCGGTACCCGGACCTGTTTCGACGCCGACGACCTGTCCCCGGTGGTCGAGGGATGACGCGACGCCCGCGCAGCCTTGCGGTGCTCATGATCCTCGTCGCCGGAGCGCTCGGGGTCATATCCTCCACCCAGACCTGGCTCGTCGTGACCCTCGCGTCGGTCGAGGGCGAACAGCTTCCCGTCGCAGGCGCCGACGCCGTCCCGGTGCTCGCGCCCCTCAGCCTCGCGGCGTTGGCGCTCGGAGCTGCTCTGACGATCGTCGGCCGCGTCCTCGTCTACGCCTTCGGGGTGCTCACCGGGCTGCTCGGCGCCGTGGTCGCCGTCGCGTCCGCACGCGTGGCGATCGACACCCCCGTGGAGGCGTACGCGTCCACCGTGACGGAGGCGACCGGGATCACCGGGCCGCAGGCGGTGCGCGATCTGGTCACCTCCACCGCCCTCACCCCCTGGCCCGTGCTGACCGTGGTGGTGGCCGTCATCATTGTCCTCGCCGGCGTTCTCACCCTCGTCACCGCGCACCGGTGGACCGGTAGCGGGCGTCGCTACCGTCAGGGGGGCGCCGACGACGCGACGGAGTCGGCCGCTCCCGGCGCCGACCCGTCGCGGCCGCGCGACGCGATCGACTCGTGGGATGACCTCTCACGGGGCGAGGATCCGACGTCCTGACCCGATAGACTTGAACGACCCGCGCAAACGGAGGAGATCCATGAGCAACCCCAACGGCGATCCCGGCCACGGCCACTCACCCGCAGCTTGGACCGCTGTGGTCATCATGCTCGTCGGCTTCGCCATCGGCACGACGGCCTTCTTCCTGGACATCCCGTGGCTCGTGTGGGCTTCGGCCGTGCTCGTGGTCGTGGGTCTCGTCGTCGGCTGGGTCATGGCCAAGGCCGGCTATGGCGTGAACGGTCCGAAGTACACCGCGAAAGAGCACTGAGCGTGCTCGCCGACCTGACGGCCGGCGCGGTGGCGGACGCCGAAGCCCGTGAACGCGAGCGCCCGCTCGCCTCGGTCGAGAAGGTCGCCCTCGCACAGCCACCCGCGCGCGACGCGCTCGCGGCGCTGGCTCCGGCCGACCGCGTCAAGATCATCGCCGAGGTCAAACGCGCCAGCCCCTCACGAGGTGATCTCGCCGAGATCCCCGACCCCGCACGCCAGGCGGCCTGGTATGAGCAGGGCGGCGCATCGGCGATCTCCGTGCTCACCGAGGGACGCCGCTTCAAGGGGAGCCTCGCCGACCTGGAGGCCGTGCGTGACACAGTCACGGTGCCGGTGCTGCGCAAGGACTTCATCGCGACGGACTACCAAGTGCTGGAGGCCCGCGCAGCCGGTGCGGACCTGGTTTTGCTGATCGTGGCCGCACTGGAACAGGACGAGCTCCGCCGCCTGCACGATCTCACCGTCCAGCTCGGCATGACACCGCTGGTGGAGACACACAGTGCCGAAGAGGTCGATCGTGCCGCGGACATCGGTGCCCGGCTGGTGGGGGTCAACGCCCGCAACCTGTCGACCTTCGAGCTCGACAAGGATCTCTTCGGTCGCCTGGCGCCGCGCCTGCCCGCCGACGCCATCAAGATCGCCGAGTCCGCCGTGCTCGCCCCGGCCGACGTGGCGCACTACCGCCAGGCCGGCGCCGATGTGGTGCTCGTCGGGGAAGCACTCGTCACGGGCGACCCCGTCGCCACCCTCGCTGCGTTCCTGAAAGCGGATGCGGCGGTCTCCTCTCCCACCGAAAGGAGCGGCGCATGAGTCTGCGCGACGCCCCCGGACCCTTCTTCGGCGACTTCGGTGGCCGGTACATGCCCGAATCCCTCATCGCCGCGATCGACGAACTCACCGAGGCATACGAGTCGGCGATGGCCGACGAGTCCTTCCTCGCCGAATTCCGCCGACTCCTGCACACCTACGCCGGCCGTCCTTCGGTCCTCACCGAGGTGCCCCGCTTCGCCGCGCACGCCGGGGGAGCGCGGGTGTTCCTCAAGAGGGAGGACCTCAACCACACGGGTTCCCACAAGATCAACAACGTCCTCGGCCAGGCTCTGCTGACCCGGCGTCTGGGGAAGACCCGCGTGATCGCCGAGACGGGAGCGGGCCAGCACGGTGTGGCCACCGCGGCCGCGGCGGCCCTGTTCGGCTTCGACTGCACCATCTACATGGGTGAGGTCGACACCGAGCGTCAGGCGCTGAACGTCGCGCGGATGCGTCTGCTCGGAGCCGAGGTGATCCCGGTCACCACCGGTTCCCGCACGCTGAAGGACGCCATCAACGACGCCTACCGCGACTGGGTGGCCTCGGTCGAGACCACCAACTACATCTTCGGCACCGCGGCCGGCCCGCACCCGTTCCCGGCGATGGTCCGCGACTTCCAGAAGATCATCGGCGAAGAGGCGCGCGCCCAGTTGTTGGAGGAGACCGGCCGCCTTCCCGACGCCGTCCTCGCGTGCGTGGGCGGAGGATCGAACGCCATCGGCATGTTCGACGCGTTCCTCGACGACACGGACGTGCGCCTCTACGGCGTCGAGGCGGCCGGCGACGGTGTCGACACTCCGCGCCATGCGGCCTCCATCGGCCGGGGACGACCCGGTGTACTCCACGGGGCGAAGACGTTCGTCCTCCAGGACGAGGACGGCCAGACGATCGAGTCCCACTCCATCTCCGCGGGACTGGACTATCCCGGCGTCGGACCCGAGCATGCGTGGCTCGCCGACCTGGGACGCGCCGACTACATCCCCGCCACCGACGACGAGGCCATGCAGGCCCTCCGCCTCCTCTCGCAGACCGAGGGCATCATCCCGGCCATCGAGTCCGCGCACGCGTTGGCCGGTGCGCTGCGGATCGGCCGCGAGCTGGGGCCGGACGCGATCCTCGCGGTCAACCTGTCCGGTCGCGGTGACAAGGACATGGACACCGCCGCGCGGTACTTCGAACTCTACGACGCGGCCGTGGACGCCGCGGCGTCCGCGGCGGCACCGTCCGTCGACGGCGCGAAGGGTGAGGGGGAGAAGCTGTGACATCGCGTGTCGCCGCCGCGATCGACGCGGCCAAGCAAGAGGGGCGTGGCGCCTTCGTCGGGTACCTCCCGCTCGGGTTCCCCGACCTGCAGACGAGCATCGACGCGGCGGTGACCCTCGCCGAGAACGGTGCCGACATCCTCGAACTCGGCCCTCCCTACTCCGACCCGGTGATGGACGGCACGGTGATCCAGGAAGCCACGCAGGCGGCCTTGGCCGCGGGGTTCCGTCTCCGCGACACCTTCACCGCCGTGCGGGAGATCACGCGGCGCGTCGACGTGCCCGTCTTGGTGATGACGTACTGGAACCCTGTCGTGCAGTACGGCGTGGACCGCTACGCCGAGGACCTCCTCGCTGCCGGCGGGGCGGGACTGATCACGCCGGACATCACCCCGGAGGCGGGGGAGGAGTGGATCGCCGCGAGTCGCCGCACCGGTCTGGACCGCATCTTCCTCGCCGCACCGACCTCTTCGGACGCGCGACTGCGCCTGGTCGTGCAGAACTCCACCGGCTTCGTCTACACGGTCTCCACCATGGGCATCACCGGCGAGCGGGCGGAACTCGACGCCGCCGCACGTGTCCTGGTGGGGCGGCTGCGCGCCCAGGGCGCCGAACACGCGTGCGTGGGCATCGGCATCTCCACGGCCGACCAGGTCGCAGGCGTCCTCGACTACGCCGACGGCGCCATCGTGGGGACCGCGTTGGTCCGGGCGTTGCGAGACGGCGGCCTCGACGGCCTGGCGGAGACGGCACGGGTCCTGGCCTCCGGTGCCCGAACGTCCGCATCGGCGAACTAGACTCAGACCGCTCGCGCCCTCCGAGGGCGCCCCCCCTCTCGAAAAGGACGATCCGCCCACATGATGAACGCCGCCCTCAGCGTGGTCGCCAGCATCCCCAGCCCGACCGTCAGCTACATCGATCTCGGACCGCTGCGCATCCACTTCTACGCGCTGTGCATCATCGCCGGGATCGTCATCGCGGTGCTCTTGACCAACCACCGCCTGACCAAGCGCGGTGCCGAGCCCTGGGTCGTCATCGACATCGCCCTGCTCGCGGTCCCGCTGGCCATCATCGCGGCCCGTATCTACCACGTCGCGACACACCCGGGATTCTACTTCGGCGAAGGGGCCGACTTCTGGGCCGTCTTCCGCATCTGGGAGGGGGGCATCGCCATCTACGGCGCGCTCATCGGAGGTGCGGTGGGTGCCTGGTTGGGTTGCCGCTGGACGGGCATCCGTTTCTGGTCCTTCGCCGACGCCCTGGCGCCGGGACTGCTGCTCGCGCAGGCGATCGGGCGCTTCGGGAACTGGTTCAACCAGGAGCTGTTCGGACTGCCCACCGACCTGCCGTGGGGGCTCGAGATCGACCCCGCGAACTCGGCGTTCCCCGCCGGTCTCGCCCCGGACACCCTGTTCCACCCCACGTTCCTCTACGAGGTGCTCTGGAACGGCCTGGGCGTGTTGTTCCTCCTCTGGGTCGGTCGCCGGTTCACCCTGCAGTGGGGACGCCTGTTCGCTCTGTACCTGGTCTGGTACAGCGCGGGACGAATCCTGTGGGAGTCGATCCGCATCGATCCGAGTGAGATCTACCTCGGACTGCGGACGAACGTATGGGCCGCCATCGCCGGGGTCGTCCTCGGTCTGGTCATCTTCTTCGTCCAGAAGCGCCGCCACACCGGGCTCGAGCCCTCGCCCTACGTCTCCGGTCGCGAGTGGAGCCCTGAAGGCGCTGTACAATCGGCCGAAGACTTCGTCGACACCAGCGCACCCCCGTCAGCCGGAGCCGACACCCAAGACGCCACAAGCGCACTCCCCACGAAATAGAGCACCCCGCAACGCGTGCACCACGGGCCGACGTCGTCCCACCCTTGAGTATCAACGTGAGGACGGTAGGTATGGCATCGAGCCCCCGTCACAGCGCCGCTTCGGCTGGCGTGTCATCGACCCTGTCCGGGGGCTTCCCCGAGCGCCAGGGCATGTTCAACCCGGCGTTCGAGAAGGACGCCTGCGGTCTCGCGATGGTCGCGACCCTGCGTGGTGAGCCCGGTCACGACATCGTCGACCTGGCGTTGACCGCGTTGCGCAACCTGGAACACCGCGGGGCGATCGGCTCCGACGCCGGAACCGGTGACGGCGCGGGGATCCTCACCCAGATGCCCGATGCGTTCTTCCGCGACGTCGTGCCGTTCACGCTCCCGCCGATGGGGGAGTACGCCGCGGGTCTGGCCTTCCTCCCGCAGGAGGCCGACGCGCGCAACACCCAGAAGGCCACGATCGAACGGATCGCGGGCGAGGAGGGGCTCACCGTCCTCGGCTGGCGCGTGGTCCCCACCGCCGACGACAACCTCGGACGTCTCGCGTTCGAGGCCCGTCCGGTGTTCGAACAGCTCTTCGTGGCCGCGCGCCCCGCCGAGGGCGGCCCGGTCTCCGGCATCGCGCTGGACCGTCTCACGTATCGACTGCGCAAGCGATCCCGCAGTGAGGCGGGCGCGTACTTCGTGTCGCTGTCCTCGCGCACGATCGGCTACAAGGGCATGGTCACGACCTTGCAGCTCGAGCCGTTCTACCCCGACTTGCAGGACGAGCGCTTCGCCACGGAGCTGGCGGTGGTCCATTCCCGCTACTCGACGAACACGTTCCCCTCGTGGCCGCTCGCGCAGCCGCTGCGCATGATGGCGCACAACGGCGAGATCAACACCGTCAACGGCAACCGCAACTGGATGCGCGCGCGGCAGTCGCAGCTCGAGTCCGAGCTGGTCGGCGACATCCGACCCCTCCTTCCGATCTGTACCGACGGCGCGAGCGACTCGGCTTCGTTCGACGAGGTCCTTGAGTTGCTCACCCTCACGGGCCGCTCGCTCCCGCACGCCATCTTGATGATGGTCCCGGAGGCGTACGAGAAGCAGTCCGACATGGACTCGAAGCTTCGCGCGTTCTACGACTACCACTCCATCCAGATGGAGCCGTGGGACGGACCGGCCGCGCTCATCTTCACCGACGGCACCCTCGTCGGCTCGACCCTGGATCGCAACGGGCTGCGTCCCGGCCGCTGGACCGAGACCACCGACGGCCTCGTCGTGATCGGCAGCGAGACCGGTGTGCTGGATTTCGAACCCGAGCGCATCAAGCGCCGCGGGCGGTTGCAGCCCGGGCACATGTTCCTGGTCGACACCGCCCAGGGGCGCATCATCGAGGACGAGGAGATCAAGTCCGATCTCGCCTCGCTGCACCCGTGGCAGGAGTGGCTCGACGCCGGCCGTGTCCGCCTGTCCGAGCTCCCCGAGCGCGAGCACATCGTGCACCCGATCGCCTCGATCACCCGACGTCAGCGCACGTTCGGATACACCGAGGAAGAAGTCCGCATCCTGTTGACCCCGATGGGTCAGAACGGCGCGGAACCGCTCGGTGCGATGGGCTCGGACACCCCCGTCGCCGTGCTGAGCGAGCGGCCCCGGTTGCTGTTCGACTACTTCACCCAGCAGTTCGCCCAGGTGACCAACCCCCCGTTGGACTCGATCCGCGAGGAGGTCGTCACCTCGCTGTCGTTGGGGTTGGGACCCGCACGGAACCTGCTGTCGTGGGGCCCCGACCACACCCACACCGTCACGCTGGATTTCCCGGTCATCGACAACGACGAGCTCGCGAAGATCCAGCACATCGACACCGCGGTGCCCGGGCGCAGCTCGGTCACCATCCGCGGGCTCTACCGTGTCGAGGCGGGCGAGAAGGGGATGCAGAAGCGCCTCGACCAGATGTGCGCCGAGGCCGACCGGGCGATCGAGGACGGCGCGGAGTACATCGTCCTCAGTGACCGGGACTCGAACAAGGACCTCGCTCCGATCCCGTCGTTGCTCATGCTCGCCGCCGTGCACCACCACCTCATCCGCAAGGAGACCCGCATGAAGGTGGGGCTCGTCGTGGAAGCCGGCGACGTCCGGGAGGTGCACCATGTCGCGACCCTCATCGGCTACGGCGCCTCCGCGGTCAACCCGTATCTGGCGATGGAGACGGTCGAGTACCTCGTGCGCGCCGGTTACATCACCGGCATCACCCCGGCCAAGGCCGTCGCCAACCTGATCAAGGCACTCGGCAAGGGCGTGCTGAAGATCATGTCCAAGATGGGCATCTCGACGGTGTCGTCCTACGCCGGTGCGCAGGTGTTCGAGGCGGTGGGGCTGTCGCAGGAGTTCATCGACAAGTACTTCACCGGCACCGAGACCAAGCTCGGCGGTGTCGGCCTGGACGTCATCGCTTCCGAGAACGCCTCGCGGCACCACTACGCCTATCCGGAGGACGGCGCGGTGCGTGCACACGAGCGCCTGTGGACCGGCGGGGAGTACCAGTGGCGCCGCGACGGTTCGCCACACCTGTTCAACCCCGATACGGTCTTCCGGCTGCAACACGCGACGCGGACCGGCCGCTACGACATCTTCCGCGAGTACACCAAGCTCGTGGACGACCAGGCGGCCGAGTTGAAGACGCTGCGCGGCATGTTCACGCTACGTACCGACAAGCGCACGCCGATCCCGATCGACGAGGTCGAGCCTGTCTCCGAGATCGTCAAGCGGTTCCAGACCGGCGCGATGAGCTATGGCTCGATCTCGAAGGAAGCTCACGAGACGCTCGCCATCGCGATGAACCGCATCGGCGGCAAGTCGAATACCGGCGAGGGCGGCGAAGACGTCGACCGCCTCATGGATCCCGCCCGACGCAGTTCGATCAAGCAGGTCGCCTCGGGACGCTTCGGCGTCACGAGCCTGTACCTCACCGAGTCGGATGACATCCAGATCAAGCTCGCCCAGGGTGCCAAGCCCGGCGAGGGCGGCCAGCTGCCGCCGACCAAGGTGTACCCGTGGGTGGCGCGGACCCGTCACGCCACCGCCGGTGTCGGCCTGATCTCTCCTCCGCCGCACCACGACATCTACTCGATCGAGGACCTCAAGCAGCTCATCTTCGACCTGAAGCGTGCCAATCCGAAGGCGCGTATCCACGTCAAGCTGGTCAGCCAGTCCGGGATCGGCGCGGTGGCGGCCGGGACGGCGAAGGCCCTCGCCGACGTGATCCTCGTCTCCGGTCACGACGGGGGCACCGGCGCGAGCCCGATGAACTCGCTCAAGCACGCCGGGACACCGTGGGAACTCGGCCTGGCCGAGACCCAGCAGACGCTCATGCTCAACAACATGCGCGATCGCGTCGTGGTTCAGGTGGACGGTCAGATCAAGACTGGTCGAGACGTCATCATCGGTGCCCTGCTCGGCGCCGAGGAGTTCGGTTTCGCCACGGCGCCGCTCGTGGTCTCCGGCTGCATCATGATGCGTGTGTGCCACCTCGACACCTGTCCGGTCGGCGTGGCGACGCAGAACCCGGTGCTGCGCTCCCGGTTCACCGGGAAGCCCGAGTTCGTCGTGAACTTCATGGAGTTCATCGCTCAGGAGGTGCGCGAGTACCTCGCCTCCCTCGGGTTCCGCACCCTCGACGAGGCGATCGGCCGCAACGAACTCCTCGACGTGGACGGCGCCATCCGGCACTGGAAGGCCAGCGGCATGGACCTCGCGCCCGTCCTGCAAGGTCCGGCGTTCGCGGACGACCTCGCCCGACGTCAGATCCGTGCCCAGGACCACGAGCTGGACGAGCACTTCGACGTGCAGCTCATCGAGCGTGCCCGTGAGGTCATCGACGGTGGCGGCGAGATCACGATCGACCTGCCGGTGCGCAACACCGCGCGGGCGGTCGGCACCCTGCTCGGGCACCACGTGACCGTCGCAAACGGCGAGAACGGTCTGACGAACGGTTCCATCCAGGTCAACCTCACCGGTTCGGCGGGGCAGTCCTTCGGGGCGTTCCTGCCCGCCGGCATCACGCTGCGTCTGGAGGGCGACTCGAACGACTACGTCGGCAAGGGCCTCTCCGGCGGCAAGGTGGTCGTACGCCCGCCGCGTGCCGCGACCTTCGACGCGTCGCAGAACGTGATCGCCGGAAACGTGATCGGCTACGGCGCGACGCGCGGTTCGCTCTTCCTCAGCGGAGTCGTGGGGGAGCGGTTCCTGGTCCGCAACTCGGGTGCCTCAGCGGTGGTCGAAGGTGTCGGAGATCACGCCCTGGAGTACATGACCGGTGGTCTGGCGGTGATCCTCGGCAAGACAGGACGCAATCTCGGTGCCGGGATGTCCGGCGGCACGGCCTACGTGTACCGGCTGGATGAGGCGCAGGTCAACCGCGAGGCACTGGCCGGCGGCGAGTTGCAGCTCGGCGCACTGGGCTCCGGTGACGCCGCGATCCTGCGCGACCTGCTCGAACAGCATGTCGCCGAGACCGGCTCCACGCTCGCGCAAGCCATGCTCGACGATTTCGAAACCGAACTCTCCCACTTCGTCCGGGTTCTGCCGCGCGACTACGCCGCGGTGCTGCAGACCCGACAGGACGCCGTCGACGAGGGGCTGGACCCCGACGGCGACATCGTGTGGAGCCGCATTCTGGAGGTGACAGGTGGCTGACCCCAAGGGATTC
>NZTV01000051.1 GCA_002703245.1 Microbacterium sp. | reverse complement strand
GGTACACCTACGACAACCGCTACTTCAACGACACGTGGGAGGGGCTCCCCACCGACGGGTACACCGCGTGGCTGGAGCGCATGGCGGACCATCCGAACATCGACGTGAAGCTCGACACCGACTTCTTCGACCCCTCCCAGCCGTTGAACAAGGCGGCGACGGTCGGACAGCTTCCGATCGTCTACACCGGTCCGGTCGATCGCTACTTCGACTACGCCGAGGGAGCCCTGTCGTGGCGCACCCTCGACTTCGAGGAGGAGGTGCTCGAGGTCGGCGACTTCCAGGGCACGTCGGTGATGAACTACGCGGATGCGACGGTGCCGTACACCCGTATCCACGAGTTCAAGCACTTCCACCCCGAGCGCGCCGACCGGCACCCGATCGACAAGACGGTGATCATGCGGGAGTACTCGCGGTTCGCCGAGGGGCAGGACGAGCCGTACTACCCCGTGAACACCCCGCAGGACCGAGCGGGGCTCCTCGCGTACCGTGACCTCGCCAAGGGTGAAACCGGCGTCCACTTCGGCGGACGACTGGGAACCTACCAGTACCTCGACATGCACATGGCGATCGGCTCCGCGCTGACCCTGTGGAACAACCGCCTGTCGTGAGCATCGACGAAGGCCGGTGCCGGTGACTGCCGCCGCGGGAGCGCCAGGATCTCCCAGACGCTATCTCCACTCGCTGTGGATCCTCTCTGCGCGCGATCTGCGCGTCCGGTACTCCACGAGCGCGCTGGGCTACCTGTGGTCGGTGCTGGATCCTCTCGTGATGAGCGGGATCTACTGGTTCGTGTTCACCCAGGTGTTCGATCGCTCCGTCGGCGAAGCCCCGTACATCGTCTTCCTCATCACCGCGCTGTTGCCGTGGGTGTGGTTCAACTCCGCCGTCTCGGATTTCACACGGGCCTTCAAGAAGGACGCGAGGCTGGTGCGATCCACCTCGATCCCTCGATCCATCTGGGTGAACCGCATCGTGTTGAGCAAGGGGATCGAGTTCCTGTTCTCGCTGCCGGTGCTGGTCCTGTTCGCGGTGTTCGGTGGCGCGACGGTGAACTGGGGCATCCTGCTCTTCCCGGTCGGCGTGCTGCTGATGGCCGTCCTCCTGGTGGGCCTCGGTCTCCTGGTGGCGCCGTTGTGCATGCTCTGGGGAGACCTCGAGCGGACCACGAAACTCGTCCTCCGGGCCCTCTTCTACGGCTCGCCGATCATCTACGGCGTGCAGGACCTGCCCGGAGTGTTCCCGGAGATCGCCGCGTTCAACCCGCTCTCCGGGATCTTCACGCTGTTCCGCGTCGGGTTCTTCCCCGACCAGTGGGACGGGTTCGCCGTCGCCGTCGGCGCAGTGATGTGCGTCGCATTCCTCGTCGTGGGTCTCAGCGTGTTCCGCTCGTTGGAGCGACCGGTGTTGAAGGAGCTGTGATGGGTGAGCCTGCGATCGAGGTGAAAGAGCTCGGCGTGCGATTCCGCCGAAACCGGCGTGGCCGCAGAAGCGTCAAGGATCTCTTCGCCGGCGCTCATCGGCGCACCAAACCCGATGAGTTCTGGGCGCTGCGCGACGTGTCGTTCTCGGTCCAGCCCGGGGAGGCCATCGGCGTCGTCGGCCGCAACGGTCAGGGGAAGTCGACACTTCTCAAGCTCGTCGCCGGGGTCCTCCTCCCCGACGAGGGTGGTGTCGCCGTGAACGGTGGTGTCGCCCCGCTGATCGAGATCACCGGGGGATTCGTGGGCGACCTCACCGTGCGGGAGAACGTGCGGCTCACCGCCGGTCTGCACGGGATGTCGCGTGCGGAGGTCAACAGTCGGTTCGACGGGATCATCGAATTCGCCGAACTCGCCGACTTCATCGACACGCCCTACAAGCACTTGTCCAACGGGATGAAGGTCCGGCTCGCCTTCGCGGTGGTCTCCGAGCTCGACGAGCCGATCCTCCTGGTGGACGAGGTGCTCGCCGTCGGCGACAAGGCCTTCCGGGAGAAGTGCTACAAGCGCATCGACGAGCTGCTTGCCGACGGGCGGACCCTCTTCTTCGTGAGCCACAACGAGAGGGACCTTCGTCGGTTCTGCGAGCGGGGCCTGTACCTGAACCGCGGTCGCCTGGAGTTGGATGCTCCTCTCGACGAGGTCCTCGAACGCTACAACGCCGATTACGCGGGCTGAGCCGCGTCGGTATCACCCGTCGGGGTCGCCAGGGGTGCCATCGGTCGCCACGAGCGGTCCCGTGCGATCTTGCGTCCGTCGCGGATGCCACGGAACAGGTTCGAGGTGCCTCGCACCTTCCGCTCCACGAAGACGAGACGGATGAGCTCTTTCACGAAGGTGAGCACCGATCCGAGCCAGAAACGCACCGGACGATACGCGCCGTGCTCTTTGAAGTAGTGCTGCATGTGCCCGCGATTGCGCATGATGTAGTACCGGTATGCGTCACTGGAGGCGTTGAGGTGGCGGATGCCCATGTCCCATTGACGGACCTCACGCGTGCGCTTGAGGACGAATTCGTTGACGATGACGGCGTTGGTGCGACGGGAGGCGAGCCACCCGTACACGGAGTCGTCCCAGTAGATGAAGAACCGCGGGTCGGGCAGACCGATCTGCCGGACGATGTCGCGGTGGATGAACATCCCTTCGAAGCAGCCGGAGTTCATCTCGCGGTACCCGGACTCGTCGAAACCCGCGGGGGCGAACGGGATCGGGATCCCGAAGGGGATGGACAAGCGGTACTGCCAGTAGAACTCGCTGCCGTCATAGTCGTATCGACGGCCTTGGATGCTCTTGAACCGGGGCGCCCACGCGCCCATTTTGGCGAGTCCGTCGGGGATCACCTCGACGTCGTCGTCCATCAGCCAGATCCAGGTCGACCCCAACTCGTAGGCGACGCGCATCCCCTCGCTGAAGCCACCCGACCCGCCCGTGTTGGTGTCGAGCCGCCGGTACACCAGGTCGACTCCGAGACCTTCGCGGAAGGACTCGACGACCTGCGAGGTGTCATCGGTCGAGGCGTTGTCGACGATCACGACGTGCCCGGGCTTGGGATCCATCTCCGAGATACTCCGCAGGAGCCGCGCGAGCAACCCGGAGCGGTTGTAGGTGACGACCGCGATCGTCGCCGACGCGGGGTCGAAGGCGGTCGCGGACGTCTGGCTGGGGCGGGGCTCTGCGACGGTCATGGCGGGGTAGATCCTACCCCGCCGACCCCAGGGTTCCCTCGGAGCCCCCGGGCCCGGCGCCCAGGTCCGGCAGACCTTCCGGGTCGAGCCCGGGGGATTCCTCACCGCTGCGAAGGCGCGCCCGCCACGAGCGCGATTGGCCTGCGCGCACCGCGCACAGCACGAGCATCAGCCAGCCCAGGCCCGACAGCGTGAACGACTCGAACATCGAGTCGACGAGGAGGGTGACCAGCATGAGGGGTGTCCAGGCGTAGACGACCGAGCGTCGCTCGCTCGCATCGAGCCATGAGCGCACCAGTGCCGTGCTACCGAGGGCGACGAAGATGAGCAAGCCCACCCAGCCCAGTTGGAGCAGCACGTCGAGGTAGGCGTTCAGCCCGCTGGCGTGATCGGCGTCGAGCACGTAGTTGAGGGCGTTGAAGGGCCATTCGGTGCCGTCCCACGGGCCATACCAGCCCTGACCTTCGATCGGGGCGAACCTCACGTAGTCGACCATCGTGTTCCACAGCGTCACCCGCGTCGAGAAGTCGGTTCCGGCACCGAGGAACGCGGTGATCGGATGGCGGGCGGCATACCCGATCACCAGCCCCACGATCACCATGGCGCCGAGGAACAACTGCACGGCACCCCGCCGCTCGGCGCGCGTGTGGCGCACCCAGGCCAGGGCGCCCGCCGCGGCGCCGACACCGGCGGCGAGGACGAGCACCGTGGGGGAGTCGCTGAAGAACCCCAGCGCACCCGCGAGGATCACCGAGGTGATCGACACCCCGACGCGCACCGACTGGGTCCGGTACTCGATCAGGAAGGTGATCAACGCCATCACCGCGACGAAGCCGAGCAGGTTGCGGGTGCCGAAGATGCCCTGGATGGACCCCTCCGAGGCGAGGTTGCCCTGCACCCCGAGGAACCGGAACGGCACGTCGAGCAAGATCCCGGAGAGGATCTCGACCCCGAGCGAGACGGCCAGTAGCACCCGCAGCACGTCGCCGAGGGCGCGGACGGTCTGCAACGTGTCTCGCACGTGCCCGATCACGATCGCAAGGAAGGCGATCCCGACCAGGGCGACCCAGTTCCACCAGGTCTCGGAGGAATCCGAACTCCAGAACACGCTCGCCAGCGCCCACGCCACGAACAGCACGACCGACACCGGCACCAGGCGCACCAGGGAGATTTCGCGACGTCGCGTGACCAGCATCCCGAGCCCCAGGATGCACAGGCCGGCGATGATCGTGACGTAGGTCACCAGCCCCGCGGTGTGTTCGATCAGGAACGACGAGAACACCGCGCCCAGTGCCGCGAGCGTGTACGCGCGCGCGAACGCCGCCGAAGCCAACAGGCCGGTCAGCCACGCGACACGCGCGGCGGGATTCATGGTTCCTGCTTCATGAGGTCGCCGCGTTCGATCGCGAGGCGCTGCTCGATCGGACCCTCCCCGATGTGCGGCGACTGCTTGATCTTGAACGCGAACATGACCACGAACATCCAGCCCCACAGCATGAGGGGGTTCGACTCCGAAAAGCCCTGCACGAGCAGGATCGCGCCGGTGAGTGTGGGAAGCAGCGACAGCGCGGAGTACGGGCGGTCATCGCGGAGGTCCCACCGCGGACGGTCGACGGCGAAGAACCAGGAGCGCCACACGAAGGCGAAATACGCCATCCCGATCAGGACGACACCGATGACCCCCAGCTGGAAGAACACGTCGACCCACATACTGTGCGCCTGCATGACGGTCTGATCGTGATCGATGATCCACCCGTCGATCTGCGCCTCCCACGGCAGCCAGGGCGTCGAGTAGCCCCATCCCGCCCAGGGACGCTCGGCCGCGCGAGCCAGGACCGCATCCCAGATCATCTCGCGACCGGTCAGGTCCGCGTCGCGTCCGAGCGCCGAGAAGATCGTGTCGCGGCCGAACCAGAGGGCGAGTCCGCCGCCGAGACCGATCACGGCGTACGCGACGTAATACTTCGTGCGCTCCCCGGGCCGTTTGGTCGTGCGCATGAGCAACACCGTGGCGAGGACCAGCACCGCTCCCGCGAGGGCGAGATAGGCCGTCGCCGACCCGGCGCGGATCAGGAGGTATCCCGCGAGCACGACCCAGAACAGCTGCCAGTGCCGCTTCGGAGACTGCGAGGCATAGCGGACGGCGAACACGATGATCGCCAGCGCTGCCACCATCGCCAGGAGGTTGGCGTTGCCGAACACCCCCTGGATGCGGCCGCCGTCGAACAGATTGTCGCGCGACCAGTAGACGATCGGATCGGCGCCCTCCGGTACCGGCGCGAACTGCGGCATGACCGGATGCTGCACGATCACCGAGACGAACACCTCGAACAGCAGTGACACGGACAACACCCACCGCAACGCCGACGACACGGCGCGCACCAACTCGTGCCACGTGAGCACGCCGCCGACGAAGAGGGCCTGCAACGTCGTCACCGCGAGCATCGCCCACGTCAGAGCGGTCGCCGCCGGCCACGCCGACCACAGCACCGACACGGCGGCGAAAGCGACGTAGACCAGTGCATACCACGGGAAACGACGCCACTGCACCGGCGGACGGATGACGATCCACAGCGTGACGGACACCGCCGCGGCCAGGACGGCGATGCCCCCGGCGATCGCGGCGCCGAACGCATTCACCCACGACACGCCCGCGATCGCGAGGGTCAGCACGAAGACGCACCACGCGCGCAGCAGCAGGTGGCCCGTCTTCTCGCGGGCGGGGGCGGCGGGCGGCGCCGACACCGGGTGTTTCGTGTGGACGGCCATCAGGTGATCAGGTTACCCGGGATCGCCGCCGGATCCGGGGCGGCGGCACCCGTAGGCTGGGGGCGTGCTGGTTTCGTTGACGAACACGCCCCGCGACTACGCCTGGGGCTCGACCGACCTGATCGCCCGACTCGAAGGGCGCGAGCCCACCGGGCGCCCGGAAGCCGAGGTGTGGCTGGGCGATCACCCCGGCAACCCTGCCGTGACCGGCGACGGGCGCACACTGGATGCGTGGCTGGCCGAAGACGGGGCGAGCGTCGGGGCGCCTGCGAAGCTCAGCTTCCTGCTGAAGCTGCTGGCGGCCGGTTCGCCGCTGTCCATCCAGGCGCATCCGTCGAAAGCCCAGGCGGAAGCGGGCTTCGCCCGAGAGGAGCAGGAAGGCATCCCACGCGACGCCGGGCACCGGACCTACCGCGACGACAACCACAAGCCCGAACTGATCGTCGCCGTCAGCGACGAGTTCCACGCATTGGCCGGTCTCCGTCCGCTCGCCGACACCCACCGACTCCTCGCGTTGCTCGGCCCCGCCGGCACCCCCCTGGCGGCCCGACTGCGGGAGGCGGATGCCGAAGCCTCTCTGGCCGACACGATCGCCTGGCTGCTCTCCGGAGACGCCCAGGCGGAGGTCGACGCCCTCATCCACGCCGCCGTCACCGCGCCGCGCGGCACCGAGTTCGACGCCGAACTCGACCTCGTCGCGCACGTCGCCGAGGCGTATCCGTCCGATCCCGGGGTGATCGTGGCGATGCTCATGAACCTTGTCGTGCTCGCGCCCGGGGAAGGGCTGTACGTCCCGGCCGGTGTCCTCCACGCCTACGTCTCCGGCCTCGGGGTGGAGCTGATGGCCGCGAGCGACAACGTGCTGCGCGGCGGACTGACTCCCAAACACATCGACGTCGACGAGCTCATGACCGTCCTCACCCCGGCTCCCGGGCCCGCGCCCCTGGTCTCCGCGGAGGAGGAGGGTGCGGGGGTGTGGCGCTATCCGACACCCGCTCCCGACTTCTCTCTGCGGCGCGCGGATGTCGCCGCCGACCGCGATGTGTCCGTCGTGGTGCCCGAGACGGCCATCCTGCTCGGCACGACGGGGTCGGTGACGGTGCAAAGCGGCACCGAGGCCGTCGAACTCACCCCCGGACGGTCGCTGTTGGTGACCCCCGAGGCGGACGGGATCGCGCTGCGCGGATCCGGTACCGCCTACATCGCGTCCACCGGGGGCGGCGTCGTCGCTCCGTGACTCTTGCGACACGCCGACGGCGCGTCGCAAAGGTTCAACCCGGGGGTGAGGCTTTACGATCTGCGACTTGACCCCGGCGAACTACACCTGTGTAATTATTCCCAACACGCGGACCGGCGTGGGGGGAAACACAAGGTGGGAGAGCAAGATGACGGGTTACCGTTCCGGCGTTCCCGATAACTGGTTCGTCGATCCCGTGCAGCTCGGTGTTCCGGGCGTGCGACGTCCGTCCGAAGGGGACGAGGACAACGCGCTCGCGTGGCAGACCGATGCGCTGTGCGCTCAGACCGACCCGGAGGCCTTCTTCCCGGAGAAGGGCGGCTCGACGCGCGACGCCAAGCGCATCTGCACTTCCTGCGACGTCCGAGACGAATGCCTCGAATACGCCTTGCAGAACGACGAGCGCTTCGGTATCTGGGGCGGACTGTCCGAGCGCGAGCGGCGCAAGCTCAAGCGCCGCGCCAGCTGACCCCCTCCCGCCGCGACACGTTGCGGCCGTCCTGGCGCGTGCGCGCATCCCGCGCCGCGTCGCACGAATAGGCTTGCCAGGCCATGCCCTCCCGTGTCCATGCCCTCCTCGTGGTGCGTCCCGAAGGTCGCCCCGCTGCGGCGTTCCACCTGCGACGCACGCTCGCCGCGCTCCAGGAGCAGCGCCGCCCGGTCGACGTCCTGACCATCGTCGTCTGCGGCGACGACCCGGCCGTGCACGAACTCGCCGCCGGCTCCGGTGCCGAGTCGGTGATCACCGCTTCCGCCAGCACCTCCTTCGCCGCAGCCACCGCGCTGGCAACCCACCGGCTCGACGGTGACGCCGTCTGGCTGCTCGCCCAGGACACCGCCCCCGAACCCGAGGCGCTGACCCGTTTGGCGGGGGCCCTCGAGCTCGCACCTTCCGTCGCCTTCGTCGCCCCCAAACTCGTCCGCTGGGACAACCGCTCCGAGATCGTCTCCCTGGGTGTCGCCATGACCGGCACGGGGCGTTCCATCGGGCTCGCCGACGACGAACTCGACCAGGGTCAGCACGACGTCACCCACGACGTCCTCGGTTCCGACGTGCGCGGCATCCTCGTGCGCGCCGACGCCTGGCGCGACCTCGCCGGGCTGGACCCGGCACTCGCCGGCGCCGATGAGGGGCTCGACCTCGCCGTCCGCGCGCGTCTGGCCGGCGCGCGCATCTCGCTGGTGCCTACCGCGCTGGTCGCCGTCGCCGGTGACGGCGTCGCCGGCCTGCCCGCGCCACGCAACGGGCGCGCCCGACGCCGAGGCGCACGCGCCGTCCGCACCGCCCAACTGCATCGGCGCCTGGCGTACGCCCCCGCGGCGGCGGTGCTTCCGCACTGGCTCTCCCTCATCCCGTTGGCCCTCTGGCTCTCCGCGGTCTTCCTCGTTCGCAAGCAGCCCGGGCTGGTCCTGCCGCAGTGGGCGGCGGCCGTCGTCGTCGCCGTGCGCATCCCCTCGATCGCACGGTCCCGCTCCCGCATCCGACGGAACCGTCGCGCCTCGTGGGCGCAGATCGCACCGTTGCGCGTCACCGGGCATCAACTCCGCCAGCGCCTCGACGAGGACCGCGACGTCGTCGACTCCGCCCCGGTACGCGAAGACCTGCGCTTCTTCAGCGGCGGGGGAGCGTGGCTGGTCATCGGCGCGCTCGCCGTCTCGGTGGCGGCGTTCCCCGCATTGCTGGCCTGGCCCGTCCTCGGCGGGGGCGCCCTGGAACCGCTCCGCACGACCGTCGCGCAGCTATGGGCGGACGCCGCATACGGACTGCGTCCGATCGGATGGGAGACCATCGGCGCCGCCGATCCGTTCTCGGCGCTGGTCGCCGTGCTCGGATCTCTCTCCCCGTTCGAGCCGTCGCGCGCGCTCGTGGTGCTGTGGATCCTCGCCCTCCCGCTTGCGGCGTTGGGCGGATGGTTCGCCGCGGTCCGCGTCACCGACCGTGGCGCGCTGCGGGTGATGGTGGGGACGATGTGGGCGCTCGCGCCGATGTTCCTCGTCGCCCTCGTGGACGGACGCCCGACGGCCGTTCTGGTCCATCTGCTGTTGCCGTGGCTGTTCTACGCCGGATCCATCGCCCACCGGACCTGGGTCGCGTCGGGGGTGGCGTCGCTACTGCTGGCGGCCGTCGTCGCGTGCGCGCCGTCTCTGGCGCCGGCCTTCGCGGTGCTCTGGACGGCCGCGATCATCTTGTCGGTGGTCATGCGGGGCGGAAACGGTGTCGCCCGCCTCATCTGGCTCGTCGTGCCCACCGTGGTGATGTTCGCGCCGCTGATCATCGATCAGGTGCGCGCCGGGGACGTGTTCGCGCTGTTCGCCGATCCAGGTGTCCCGTGGGCGGGCCCCCAGGTGAGTGCCGACCCGACCGGCCGAGGCCTCTTGGCCGCCGGCATCCCGACGCCCGACATGGCCGGCTGGGAAGGGTTCCTTCCCGGCGCCACGATCTGGTGGGTCCCGCTCCTGTCGGCGCCCGTCGCGGTGCTCGCCCTGTTCGCCCCGCTCACCCAGCGTTGGGCGGCCGGTGTGACGCTGCTCGTCGTCTCCGCGCTGGGATTCGGCACCGCCTTCCTCGCCGTGGGCATCGTCGTGGCCTTCGACCAGGCACTCAGCATCGCGGTGTGGCCGGGCAGCGGGCTCAGCCTCGCCTGGATCGGCGCGGTCGGCGCGGCCGCGGTCTCCCTGGACGCAGGGTTGGCACCGCGCCTCGCCGCCGCACGCGGTTCCCTCGCGCTCGTCGCCACACTCGCCGTGCTCGTCCTGGCCGTACCGTCGCTGACCGCGATGGCCCGTGATGCGAGCAATCTCACCAACGGGCCCGAGAGCACCCTGCCCGCCTATGTCGCGGCGGAGGGTCGCGATGACCCGAACGTGGGCACCATCGTGCTCACCCCGCAGTCCGACGGTGGCCTGTCGGCGGAGGTCGTCTGGGGCGGCAGCGAGACGCTCGGCGGTCAGACGACGCTGATGTCCACCCGCATCGTTCCCAGCGCGGCCGATCGAGAGCTCGCCGACGTCGCCGTCGATCTGGTCCCCTCCACCGCCGACGACGCCGTCGACCGGCTCGCCGCGCACGGAGTCGGGTTCGTCCTCCTCGCCACCCCCGCCGATCCCGAGGCCTCCGGGGCCCGCGAACTCCAGCTGTCGGCCACGACCGCGCTCGACCAGCGAGACGGACTCGACCCCGTCGGCGACACGAGCAAGGGAGTCCTGTGGCGCGTCGCCGATGACATCACCCCTCGCGCCGACGCGCCCCTGTGGGTCGCGCAGGTGGCCGCCGGTGTCGGCGCCGCCCAACTGCTCGTCGTGGTCATCGCGCTGCTGTTGGCCCTCCCCACCGCCGCGTCGCGCCGTGGCGCTCGCCGGACGTCGAGGATCGTGGGACCGTATTGGCAGGAGGGCACATGAGTGACAAGCGCACCTTCCGCTGGGCGACCACGAGCGCCCGGATGCTCGGCGGGACCCTGGTGGGTGCCGCGTTCGTGATCGCCGTGGTCACAGCGGTGTCCGTGCCCTGGCCCGAGATCGACCGGTCGGCGCCCGCCATCGAGGAATACCCCGCCGCCGATCAGAGCATCGCCGCGTGTACCGGTGACCTTCTCGCGACCGGACGGGACGTCGAGGACGCCGGCGAGATCGTCTCCGCCGCCGACGCGACCCTCACGCTCGGAACGAGCGCTCCCGACACCGACCCGGAGGTCTCCGATCTCCCCGCGGACGCCTTGGGTGACGAGCAGAGCGCATCCGCCGTCGTCGCCGCCCCGGACGGCGAGGTCCGAGTCGACGTCGCCGGCGCCGGTGCCGCGACCGTCTCCGACGAAGACCTCCGCGGGTACGCCGCATCGCCCTGCCGCACGGCGCTCATGGAGTCCTGGCTGGTCGCCGGGTCCACCGCGACGGGCTCGGCCGACCTCGTGCTGCTGACCAATCCGGGAGAGGTCGCGGCCACCGTGCAGCTGACCGTCTACGGTGCGCAGGGTGAGACTCAGCCCCCCGGCGGCGCCGACGTGGTCGTGGCCGCGGGGACGCAGCGCATCGTGCCGCTGGCGGGCCTCATCCTCGGCGAGGTGAGCCCCGTCGTCCGCGTCACCGCCGTCGGGGCGCCCGTGCAGGCGTCGGTGCAATCGAGCATCACCCGCGGACTCATCGCCGGAGGCGTCGAACAGACCACCGCCGTCGCAAGCCCCGACACCACCCAGGTGATCACCGGCATCAGTGTCGCCGAGGCGCCCGCCGACGGCGGTGAGGCGGGTACGGTGCTGCGGATGCTCGCGCCGCCCGGCGACACCACCGCGAACATCCGCGTCACCGCGGCCGACGCGGTGCAGCCCGTGGTGCTCGAGCGGTCGATCGAGCTGACCGGAGGAGTTCCCGCAGAAGCCGAGCTCGGCGGTCTCGATGTCGGGCAGTACACCGTCGAAGTCACCGCGGAGACGGAGATCGTCGCCTCCGTGTGGCAGAGCACCGGATCGGGCGATGCGGCCGACTTCGCCTGGTACATGCCTGCGCCGTCCCTCGGCGCACCGACCACCTTCGCCACGCCCGCCGGCCCGGAACCTCAACTGACCCTCGCGAACGTGACCGACGCGGACATGACGATCGACCTCGCCACCGTCGACGGCGAGCAGGCCCAGCGGGTCGACGTGGCCGCCCACACATCCACGACGGTGCGCCTGACCGCGCGAACCGTCTACCGCATCGACGACGGTGGAGGCGGTGTGCACGCCGGCCTGTCCCTCTCCGGAGACGGCGCACTCGCCGGATACCCGGTGTGGCCGTCGGAGGCCGCCTCCGACGCGATCGTCGTCTACCCCTGACCCGCCGCGCGACCTCCCCCGACGCCGGCACTGCCTCGCTCTCGGCCCACCTCGTCCGACGCCGCCTCGTCCGACGCCGCCTCGTCCGACACCACCTCGTCTTGCGCTGCCTCGGCCCACGCCGCCTCGTCCGACGCCGCCTCGTCTTGCGCCAGCCCGCCGCGCCTGGGCCTCATTGCGTTCGGCAGTCACAACACGCCGACGACGACGGCCATTGCCCGCGGAAGGTGACTGCGGAGTGGACAGGTCGTGACTGCGGAGTGGACAGGTTGTGACTGCGGAGCGGTGCGGGTGGACGCGAGGCGACGCGTGGGGACGTGTGGAGGCGACAGGTCGCGACTGGCGGATGGAGCCGGCGTTGCGGAACGGGAGCGGGCGGGCGGATGGTTCAGAAGTAGCGGAAGCGCTCCGGGCCGAGGTCCCACGGGTCCATGCCCAGATACTCGGCGGCGGCACGGAACACGCAGCTTTCGATCATCATCCGCCGATGGAGGTCGTCATCGCGGTGCAGGTGGCTGAGTCTTTCGATGGGAAGCCGCCACACGATGATGCGACGGCGCGTGGTGTCGACGGTCCAACGGGGGATGCCGAGCTCCCCGCTCTCCCCGGGCATGTCGCCGATTTCGAAACTCACGTCGCGCAGCTCGTCCCACGCCGAGCGCAGGAACTCCGCCGCCGCCCCCACGGCCAGGTCGAAGCGTTCGATACGCGTATCGATCGGTGGCAACGGCGGCCGCACGATCGGACTGCGCCCCGTGCGGCCGTGCCGACCGTGCCGGGCGGGCCTGCGCGAGGGGGTCGCGGCGGGCTTCGCACGTCTCCAGGCCATGGCCCCATCCTAGGTGCGCGGCGCGGCATCCGGACCTGCGTCGTGCCGCATCGCTAGGGTGGCAACGATGCGCGAGAGACTCTGCTCCAAAGTGGGATGCGCCCGCGAGGCGGTGTCGACCCTGACGTACGACTACGGCGATCAGATGGCCGCGCTCGGACCCCTCGGACGCGCGAACGATCCGCACGCGCACGACCTGTGCGCCGCGCACACCGATCGTCTGTCGGTTCCGCGCGGCTGGGTCGTCATCCGGCACGAGACCCTGCAGGTCTGACCCGGGCGGCTGCGCGTCGGATACGCGTGGGAAGATATCCCCATGTCCTCCGACACCGCCGCGCCCACCCGCACTGCCCCCGATCACGCCGTCCGCGATCTGTCGCTGGCCGATGCGGGGCGCCATCAGCTGCGACTGGCCGAGAACGAGATGCCCGGTCTCATGGCGCTTCGGGAGGAGTTCGGTCGATCGAAGCCGTTGACGGGCGCGCGGATCGCCGGATCGCTGCACATGACCGTGCAGACCGCCGTTCTGATCGAGACTCTCGTCGCCCTCGGTGCGCAGGTGCGTTGGGCCAGCTGCAACATCTTCTCGACCCAGGACGAGGCGGCGGCGGCGGTCGTGGTGGGGCCGGACGGGACCGTCGACGAGCCGCGGGGCGTCCCGGTGTTCGCGTGGAAGGGCGAGACCCTCGAGGAGTACTGGAACCTCGCCGACCGCATCTTCGACTGGTCCGCGGAAGGCTTCGACGGCCCCAACCTCATCCTCGACGACGGGGGCGACGCCACCCTGTTGGTGCACAAGGGCGTCGAGTTCGAGAAGGTTGGCGCGGTGCCGGATGCGGTTCCGGGTGACTCTGAGGAGTACCGGATCGTGCTCGACACGTTGCGTCGCAGTCTCGCCCGTGACCCGCAGCGTTTCACCCGCATGGCTTCCGGCATCCTCGGCGTCACCGAGGAGACCACCACCGGTGTGCACCGGCTCTACGAGCTCGCGGCGTCGGATCGGCTGCTGTTCCCCGCGATCAACGTCAACGACTCGGTGACCAAGTCGAAGTTCGACAACGTGTACGGCATCCGTCATTCCCTCCCCGACGGCATCAACCGCGCCACCGACGTGCTGATGGGCGGCAAGGTCGCCTTCGTCGCCGGCTACGGCGACGTGGGCAAGGGCGCCGCGGAGGCCCTCCGTGGGCAGGGTGCGCGCGTCATCATCGGCGAAGTCGACCCGATCTGTGCCCTGCAGGCGGCGATGGACGGTTACCAGGTCGCGCGCCTGGACAGCGTCGTCGGCGAGGTTGACATCGTCATCACCGGGACCGGCAACCGCGACGTCGTCACGGCCGAGCATCTGCTCGGCCTCAAACACCTCGCGATCGTCGGAAACGTGGGCCACTTCGACAACGAGATCGACATGGCCGGGCTCGAGGCGCTCGATGGCGTGGAGAAGATCGAGATCAAGCCGCAGGTGCACGAGTGGCGCCTGCCGACCGGCCGTAGCGTGCTCGTGCTCAGTGAGGGGCGTCTGCTGAACCTCGGGAACGCGACGGGACACCCTTCGTTCGTGATGAGCGCATCCTTCGCCAATCAGGTGCTGGCCCAGATCGAGCTGTACCTGCGGCCGGAGCAGTACCCGCTCGGTGTGTACGTGCTGCCGAAGGTGCTCGACGAGAAGGTCGCGCGGCTACACCTGTCCGCGCTCGGAGTGGAGTTGACCGAGCTGACCCAGGCGCAGGCGGCCTACTTGGGTGTGCCGGTCGAGGGGCCGTACAAACTCGACCACTACCGGTACTGACCACTACCGGTACTGACCACTCCCGGTACGGACCACTCCCGGTACGGACCACTCCCGGTACGGACCACTCCCGGTACGGACCACTCCCGGTACGGACCACTCCCGCGCGACGCGCTCTGCGCGGCCTCATCACCTCCCGCGGCCTCGCCGACCTGCCCGACGGACGACACCCGCGCGTGTCCCACTTTCCGCTGCCACGCAGCGGGATCGGCGCAGAAATGGGGACACGGGTCGGGTGCACGTCCGGGCATGTCCCGATTGCGGTCGGTATGCAGCCCGATCAGCGCAGAAATCGGGACATGGATGCGGGTGCGGGACATGGATGCGGGGGCGGGGTGGATGCGGGGCCGCGGGGAGGGTTGGGGGCTGGGGCGCGGGGGCGTGTTGCCCGCCGGGCGGAGGGCGTCAGGCGTCGAGGCCCCGGGTGAGGCCTGCGACCCGCTGTGCCTGGAGGTCGAGAGCGCGCGCTCCTGACTCGTGCCGATTTAGTGCGTGACGCTCGGGTCGAGGGCGTCGAGGATGTTCTGCGCGTCGGCTCCGGGTGGCGTGGTCGCGACCATCTCGTTCCCATTGATGCTGATGGTCACGTCGCGGAGCGGTCGGAGGGTGCG
>NZTV01000050.1 GCA_002703245.1 Microbacterium sp. | reverse complement strand
CCGTCAGGCGGCGACCACCGACAGCCACGGCACCCCAACGCGCCCCGCACCAACCGACCCGACCCGTGGATCAGGGCGCGCGCGATCAGATGCGACCCCGGCCCGCCTCAGCGGTGGCGACCCCATCCGGCGGACTCGGCCGGGCGCGGTCAGGCGGAGGCGAGGCCTTCGATCACCTCGACGCCCGGAAGTGCGCACAGTGTGGTGCCCGGAAGCGCGATCTTCGCGCCACGGATGCCCGCGCCGATGATCGCCGACTCCACATCGCGAACCCGACCGTCGACGAGGATGCGCCACTCGGAGGGGAGGCCCAGCGGGTGATGCCGCCGTACTCCATGCCCGTCGTCGCGACGGCGTCGTCCATCAGCGCGAAGCTCGCGCGGCGGGCGTCGAGGAGGCGCCGCACGACACCGTTCACGTCGGCACGGGTCGTCGCCGGCACGACGCAGGCGGCGTGGGTGACGCGGTCGCCGCGCTTGCCCGCGACGACGATGCAGTTGGCCGAGTCGGCGAGGCGGACCTCGTAGGCGTCGCAGAAGGCGGCCGTGTCGGCGAGCGCCGCATCGATCGGGGCGACCGAGACGGTGGCGGCGAGGGAGGGCGGAAGCGCCGCGAGCGCCGCAGCGGTGGGCGGCGCGAGCAGGTGCGGGGCGTCGAGCGCGGGAACGAGGTCGAGAGCCATCGCCGATACCCTACTCGGCCGTCCCGGCCCCGCACCGCGCGCAGCCGAGCGAGCCCCCGCCACGTGCACCAACTCAGGCCAGCCACACACCCACCCCGCCCAAACACCCTCCCTCGGCACCCCGACGCACGACCAACCTGAATTGCGGCACCCCCGCCCGCGCGACCCGGGACGAATCCGACCTTGTGGGCCGTTCCGGACGCGTGGGAGGGGATGACCTGTGTCGGCAGGAGGTGGCGCCCCGTCTACGCGGGGGCACCACCTCCTACGCGGCGGCGCGGCGGAGGCGGAAAGCCCCGACGAGACCGAGGAGCAGGAAGACCGACGCGACCAGAAGGGCCCAGCGGGTTCCGTCCGCGAAGCCGGATGCCAGCGCGTCGACGGCCGTGGTCGTCTGGTCACCCAATGAGCTCGAGGTGCCCTCGGCGCGAAGCTGCGAGATGGTCGTGCCCGCCGAGTCGCGGGTACTCGTCGCGAGGGTGTCGGCGGTCTTGCCACTGATCCCGGCATCTGCGAGCGAGGACGGGAGGGTGATCGCCAATGCGATGGAAAGGGCGGCTCCCGCGAAGGCGGTGCCGAGCGCGGAGCCGACCTGGCGCACCGTGCTCTGGGTGGCCGACCCCTGGCCCGACACTTCCACCGGCACGTCGCGCAGGACGGTGCCGGTCAGCTGAGCCGAAGCGAGCCCGAGGCCGAGCCCGTAGACGACCAACGGCAGCGCGACGATCCACCCGGGGGTCGTCGCCTGGACGATGAGCGCGAGCACCACCACACCCGCCACTTCCAACGTCAGACCGATCAGCACCGTCCCGGGGGAGCCGAACCGCGCGGCGAGGTGCCTGGCGCCCGCCCCCGCGAAGAATGCTCCGACCGCCATCGCGGCGAGCACGAGCCCGGCACCCATGACGTCGAGTCCGAGCGCATTGATGAGATAAAGCGGCAGCACGAAGATGATGGCGAACTCACCGACGGCCACCGCGGCCGCGGTGATGTTGCCCCACGAGAACGTGCGAAGCCGGAAGAGGTTGAGGTCGAGGAGCGCCGATCGGCGCACCTTATCGCGGTGCCGCTCCCAGACGACGAACAGCACCAAGGCCGTCGCGGCGACGACGAACATGATCGGGATGATCGAGATCGGTGCGTCGGCGGGCCAGGTCCACCCGAAGACGACGAATTCGGATGCCGGTGTCCACCAGCCGAGGTCCGGCCCTTCGATCACTGCGAACACGAGTGCACCGAATCCGATTGCGCTCAGCAGGGCGCCGTCGACGTCGGCACCGGGGCGCCCCTTCGCTCCCTTGGTCTCGGGCACCGTGAGGACGGCGGCGATGAAGACGAGGATGCCGAGGGGGATGTTCACGAGGAAGATCCAGTGCCACGAGGCGTACTGGGTGAGTGCGCCTCCGGCGAGTGGGCCCACCGCTGCGGCACCGGATATCACCGCGCCCCACACCCCGAAGGCGGCGGCGCGGTAGCGCCCGCGGAACACGGCGTTGACCGTGGACAGCGTCGACGGCATGATCAGCGCGGCACCGATCGCCTGCACGGCACGAGCGGCGATGAGCGGTGCAGCGGAGCCGGCGAGCGCCGCCAGGAGGGAGCCGCCCGCGAAGATCACGATGCCCGCGAGGAAGAGGCGCTTGCGCCCCCACCGATCCGCCAGTCGTCCCGTGGACAACAGCAGCGCAGCCAGCAGAACGGCATAGAGACTGTTGACCCACTGCGCGTCGGTCAGGTCCAGGCCGAGGTCGGCGATGATGTCGGGAAGTGCGACGCCGACGATCGTCCCGTCGAGCACGATCAGGCCGAGGCCGAGGGAGAGGACCGCGAGCGCACCCCACTCCCTGCGGGTGGGAGCCTGCTCGGCGTCGGCGGCAGTGGGCGAGGGAGGGGGTGTACTCATGGGATCTTGATCTCCGGTCGGGACACTTCCACTTTGGCAGAGCGCGGCCGCGGACCCGCAGCCTCGACCTCACTGGACCGGCCGCGGTCGACGTGAAGAACACAGGAAGCCTGCGGGGCGGACGCGACACAAGACCCACGCCATGTGCTCGGTCCGGGCAGATCTCCTGTGTTGTTCACGGTGTGGCGCGGTGGCGCGGACTCGACAGGCCGCGTGCGGCCGGGCCGGTGGGCGGGATCGGTGGGCCCCGTCGCGGCCGACGTGGCGTCGCGGCCGACGTAGCGACGTAGCGACGTGGCGACGCGGCGACGGCGCGAAGAACACAGGAGAAGTGAGGCAGAGAGCGGCGTAGACCCGGGTTTCGCGCCGGACCCGGGCAGATCTCCTGTGTTGTTCACCGGAACTGCCAGACGGGACGACCGAGCGGGGCGAAGGGTGTCGACTCAGACGCGGTGGGCAGCGGCGAAGCGGGTGATGAGCCCGGGGTGGTCGAACGGCATGGCCAGAACGGAGTCGGGTGGGCGGGCGGCGAGGTCGGGGAACCCGGCAGCGGCGAGGAGGTCATCGTCGAGCGCGAGCAGCTCGGCGTCGACGAGCGGCCACGGCTCGTGTTCGTTCGCGGCCCAGATGGTGCGGCCGAGGTGACGCTCGTGGAAACCCCATCGGGCCGTGAGGAATCTCGAGAGGGGCGTGTCGACGGGTGTCTCACCGATCGCGACCCGGATGCGCGTGCGGGGGGATCCGGGTCGTCCGCTCGGGCTGCGGCGGCGGGAGCGGACTTCGCGCACCCGGGCCTCCGGCTCGTCGCGCATGCCGATCTGCGCCCACCGGTAGGGCAGGCCGAACAGTGCCCGCGCCGTCAACACGGGCACGAGGTGCTGGGCTTCGAGGGTCTGGAAGACCACGCCGCGGCGTCCGTCACGGTCGATGCCGTAGGTGCGGATGTTGATCTCGTGGAAGGTGCCGAGCCGCGGCACAGGTCCGAAGGGCAGGAAGCGGAAGTCGGACAGCACGAAGGGCACGAGCGCGATCCAGGCCGAGCCGTCGAACACGTCGGGTTCGATGCCGGGCGGAAGGAGGGGGCGGATGAGGTCGGGGGCGACGCGCCAGTGGAGGAACATCGCCTTGCTCCACCGCTGCGCGATGACGGCGTGTCCCGGCAGGTCGGGGGCGTGGGGGTCGAGGGGAGGTGGCGTGTCGGTGATCATCGGCTCGGGTCGATCAGGGTCATGCCCGCGGGCGAGTGGGTGTCGAGGGCGGGGAGGAGTCGGGCGGCCTCCTCGAGGGGGACGACCCGTTCGATCAGCTCCTGTGGTCGCAGGTCGCCGCAGTCGATGAGGTCGAGCATGGCGGGGTAGTCGGCGGCGGCCATGCCGTGGCTTCCGAGCAGGTCGAGTTCCCACGCGATCGCGCGTGCCATCGGAACCGGCGACAGGCCGCTCTCGGTGGGGAGGAGGCCGATCTGCACGTGACGGCCGCGACGTCTGAGGGAGAGGATGGCGTCGACGCATGTCTGTTCGGTTCCGACGGCGTCGATGGACACGTGGCCGCCCCCGTCGGTGAGGTCGTGGATGCGCGCCGGGACGTCGGTCTCGGTCGCTGAGACGGTGTGGTCGGCGCCGAGTCGAGCGGCGGTCTGCCGCGCGCGGTCGCTGCGGTCGACGACGACCACCTGCGCACCGAGGGCCTTGGCGATCATGACCGCGCTGAGGCCGACCCCTCCGGCGCCGATGATGGTGACCCACTCCCCGGCGTCCAGGCGGGCGCGGGCGATGAGGGCTCGGTAGGCGGTGGCGAAGCGGCACCCGAGCGACGCGGCGGCGTCGAAGGAGACCGCGTCCGGGATGCGGACGAGGTTGGTGTCGGCGGCGTGCAGGGCGACGAGTTCGGCGAACGATCCCGCGTGTGTGAATCCGGGTTGCTGCTGGTCGGGGCACACGTGCGCGTCGCCCTGGCGGCACCAACGGCATCTGCCGCACCCACAGACGAAGGGTACGGTCACCCGGTCGCCCTCCCGCCACCTTTCCACGCCGGCCCCGACGGCGTGGACGACGCCGGCGAGTTCGTGTCCGGGGATGTGGGGGAGGGTGATGTCGTCGTGTCCGACCCAGGCGTGCCAGTCGCTGCGGCACAGGCCCGTGGCCCGGACTTCGACGACCACGCCGCCGGGCGGTGGCATGGGCGCCGGCACGTCGCGGACCGCGAGGGGTCCGGCGATCTCCTCCATGACCAGTGCGCGCACATTGTCACGCTACCGCCGCCGGGTGTCGACCCCTCGATCCGGAACGGTCGCGCCTCCCTATGGTGGGCCGCGTAGACCGACCGGAATCGAGGAGCACCATGGCCCAGTCCATCGCCGAGCAGTCCGTCGAGATCCTCGAACGCGCCGGGGTCGAGCGCGTGTGGGGGCTTCCGGGGGACTCGCTCAACGCGTTCACGGATGCACTCCGCACGAGCGGGATCGACTGGATGCATGTGCGGCACGAGGAGGCCGCCGCGTTCGCAGCGGCCGCGGAGGCCGAGATCACGGGGGAACTGGCGGTGGTGGCCGGCAGTTGCGGTCCGGGGAACCTGCACTTCATCAACGGCCTGTTCGATGCGCACCGCAGTCGCGTGCCGGTGCTGGCGATCGCGTCGCACATCCCGTCGTCGGAGATCGGGTCGAACTACTTCCAGGAGACCCATCCGCAGGAGCTGTTCCGCGAGTGCAGCGACTATTGCGAGCTCATCGCCGACCCGTCGCAGTTCCCGTGGGTGCTGGAGACGGCGATGCGCACGGCGGTGGAGAAGCGCGGGGTCGCGGTCGTCGTGGTCCCGGGCGACATCTTCTTCGCCGACGCGCCTGATCGCCGACCGGCCGCCGCGATCCAGGCCGCTCAGCCGCGGATCGTGCCGGCCGAGAGTGAGTTGTCGGCTGCGGCGGGGCTTCTGGATGCGGCGGACGCGGTGACCATCCTCGCCGGGGCGGGGGTGGCGGGTGCGCGTGATGAGGTGATCGCCCTCGCCGACCGGTTGCAGGCGCCGATCGTGCATGCGTTGCGCGGCAAGCAGTACATCGAGCATGACAATCCGTTCGATGTCGGCATGACGGGTCTACTCGGCTTCGCGTCGGGCTATCGGGCGATGGAGAAGTGCGACACGCTGCTGATCCTCGGCAGCGACCTTCCCTATCGGCAGTTCTATCCCGATGACGCGACGATCATCCAGGTCGACGTGCGTGGTGAGCAGCTCGGGCGTCGCGCACCGGTCGATCTCGGCATCGTGGGCGATGTCGGCGAGACCGCCCGCGCCCTCCTGCCGCTGCTGCGCGTGGGCCGCGACAGCGGCCACCTCACGTCTGCGCTCGACCACTACGCCAAGACGCGGCGGGAGCTCGACGAGCTCGCCACCGACGACGGCAAGGCGCCGATCTATCCGGAGTTCCTGACGCGGCTGGTCGACGAGGTGGCGGATCCGGATGCGGTGTTCGTGCCCGATGTCGGGTCGCCCGTGACTTGGGCGGCCCGGTATCTGCACATCCATGCGGAGCGGCATCTGGTGGGGTCGTTCTCGCACGGTTCGATGGCCAATGCGCTTCCCCACGCGCTGGGTGCGCAGGCGGTGGATCGGGATCGGCAGGTGGTCGCGCTGGCCGGTGACGGCGGTTTGGCGATGCTCATGGGCGATCTGCTGTCGCTGCGTCAGAACGACCTGCCGGTGAAGATCGTCGTGTACAACAACTCGTCGCTGAACTTCGTGGAGGTGGAGATGAAGGCGGCCGGGATCGTCAATTGGGGCACGGGGTTGGACAATCCCGACTTCGCGGCCGTGGCGGAGTCTGTCGGGATCACGGGCATCCGTGTCGAGGAACCGGGCGATCTGCGTGGGGCGCTCGAGCGGGCGTTCGCGGAGCCCCGGCCGGCGTTGGTCGACGTCGCCGTCGCCCGTCAGGAGCTGTCCATCCCCCCGTCGATCAGCGCCGCGCAGGCGAAGGGGTTCGCCCTCTACGCGTTGCGCACGGTGATGTCGGGGCGCGGCGACGAGTTGCTCGACCTGGCCGACACGAACGTGTGGCGCCGGTTGTTCTCCTGATCGCGACGCGGGCGCCCGGGGGAGATGGCGCGGTGACGGGGCGTGGCCCTAGGCTCTCAACCGACCGGAGGGGATCCCATGACCACACCCGCAGCACCCGGGTCGGATGACGCATCGTCCGGCGCCACGCCGACTTCGGCGGACACCCCGGTCGCCTGGTCGAGCCCTCCGCCGCGCCCGAAACGCGATGTGTACGGCATCGTCGCGACGAGCATCGCGGCGATCGGCCTGGTGCCGACCCTCGCCGTGGTCCTCATCGGGCTGATCCCCGCGTTCAATCTGGTGTGGTGGTACCTGCTCGTCCTGTTCCCCTTCACGGCCCTGCTGGCGGTGTTGGTGTTGCCCTTGGCGACGGTGGGGATCGTCGTGGGGATGCGCCGGGGAGCCCGCATCCGTTGGTCGATCACGGCGGCGGTGCTCGGTGTGATCATGGTCGCGCCGATCGGCCTGATGTACGCCGGTTCGCTGACGGTCTGACCGGGGCCGCGCGCCTCGTGGCACGCCGCCCGAGCCTCAGCGCTGGCTGGCCAGGACGCGCGCCGACTCGCGTTCGGCGGTGATGTTGCGCACGCCGGCGCGGGACCCGGCGAGCTTGGCAGCGATGTGCTCGCCGACGGTGACCGGTTCGTACAGGTCGGGGTGTTCGTCGTCGATGCACGAGGGAAGGGTGCGGATGACGGCGTCGACGTCGCCGTCGTGGAAGAACGCGGCGCTGCGGCGACGCTCGATGGTCCCGTCGATCACCGGAGGCTTGACGCGGTGCAGCGTCGACATCCAGCGTTCGTTGGTCAGACGCGCGGTGACGTCGCCGAGGTTGATCAGCAGGGCACCCTCTTCGGGCTGCACGTCGTTCCACGTGCCGTCGGTGCCGAGCACCTGGAGCCCGCGGACCTGGTCGGCCCACAGGATCGTGACGATGCCGTAGTCGGTGTGCTCGCCCATGCCGGTGAGATCGCCGTCGAGGGTGACGTCGGTGCCCGGCGGGAGGGCGTAGTTGTTCATGCGGAACACGTCGAGGGAGTGCCCGGTGCGCGCGGCGAAGAAGTCCGACTCCAGGCCGAGCGCGTCGGCGAAGATGCTCGTCATGGTGCGGGCGACGCGGGCGGCTTCGCCGAAGTAGGTCTGCACCTTCTGTTCGAACCCGGGCACGTCGGGCCAGACGTTGTCGGCGTAGTCGGGCTGCGGGAGGTCGGGGGAGTCCGGGTAGTCGGCGGCGGTCGCGCCGACGTTGAACGCTTCGAAGAAGTCGTTCATGCGCGTGGCCGACTCGACGCCGAGGGAGAGGGAGAGCGATTCGGACTTCGGCGGCGAGTAGCCGCGGTTGATCTCAGGCGGCGTCCGATAGGTCTTCTTCGTGTCGAGGTCGAGCTCGAAGAACGCGTCGATCGCCTCGGTGAGCCCGTCGATGATCTCGGCCGGGATGCCGTGCCCGTGGATCTGGATGAACCCGACGGTGCGGCAGGCGTGGTCGATGGCCGCTGCGACGGCGGCGCGCTCTTCGGGCGAGCCGTCTCCGACGTAGGCGGAGATGTCGACGGAGGGAACGTGGAACGTCATGGTGACTCCTTCGGTGAAGGCGGTCCGGGCGACCGCGGTGGGTTGCCGCATCAGGCTTTCCCCACCCGTGGAGGGCGTCGCTTTCCGTGCGTGTGCTCCGACGGTAGCCGCCGTCTGTTTCCACCGCGTGAAGATTCGCCCCGGATGCCCTTTCCGGGCCGATCGGGAGGATCCGGCGCGGGTAGGTTCAACGGGATGAACGTCCCCGCCACTGCCTCGACCCCCGTCTTCCTCGACTGCGACACGGGGGTGGACGACTCCCTCGCCCTCGCCTATCTCGTCTCGTCGCCGGCGGTGCGCCTGGTGGGGGTCGGTACCGTCAGCGGCAACACCAGCAGTGAGCAGGCGGCACGGAACTCCCTCGACCTGCTGGCGCTGCTGGGTGCGGCAGAGGTGCCGGTCGCGATCGGTGCCCGCGACCATCTCGCGAAGGCGTACGACGGGGGTGTGCCGCACATCCACGGGCAGAACGGTGTCGGCGGCGTCGACCTGCCCCCCTCACCGCACGAACCGGTGGAGGTGTCGGCGGCGCGGTTGCTGATCGAGATGTCGCATGAGCACACCGGTGACCTGCACATCGTCGCGATCGGGCCCTTGACGAATCTCGCGCTGGCGCTGCGCGAGGATCCGACGTTGCCCTCGCGCATCCGGGCGGTGACGATCATGGGCGGCGCGGCGCGGGCCCCCGGCAACATCACGGCCGTCGCCGAGGCGAACATCGGCAACGACCCCGAGGCGGCCGCGGCGGTGGTGGAGGCCGGGTGGGACCTCACGATCGTGCCGTTGGATGTGACGATGGAGAACGTCCTGCACGAGGAGGACCGTCTGGCGCTGCTGGCCTCGGATGTGCCGGCGGCCCGCGCGCTCGGCGAGATCCTCGACCACTACTTCGACTTCTACCTGCCCACCTACGGCACCCGCAGCTCCGCGCTGCACGACCCGCTCGCGGCGGCCGTCGCCGCCGGAGGCGTGACTCCGACGGTCGCACCGCGCGTGCCGGTCGTGGTGGACACCACCGATGGACCGGGACGCGGACAGACTGTGGTCGATCTCCGCGGGCAGCGGTTGGGGGCGGTGGATCACCCGGGTGTGCGCACCCGCGTGGTGCTCGCAACCGATCGCCCGCTCGGGCCGCACCTGCTCGAGGTGATCACCACGCCGACCCGGCGCGCGGTCCCGGTCGAGGGGTGATGCGGACGCCGGTCAGCACGTTCTCTGTCGGCGGATGTTCGGGCGCCGTGGGGCGTTCGCCCAGGGGGGCCATAGCGAGATCGTGCAGGGTGACGCGGTGAACTATTCCGCTCATCGCCCCGGCCGGTTCGGCTCCGACGGCCAGATCGAATTCCCGGTCGACGGTGACGACGAGCCCCAGTACCTCTCCGATCTGAAGCCCGTGCCCGAGGAGACCGTCGAGCCCGTCGACGCCTCCGCCGACACCCCCGATCCGCTCGCCCCCGACGAGCCGGTCATCTCCGAATCCGCCACCGTCCCCGTCGATCGCACCGACTCGGTCGACCCCGAAACCCCGGAGGAACTCGCACCCCGCGGTCGACGAACCCGCGAGGGCCGTCGGCGTCGCATGCCGTGGACGCGCCGGCTGGCGATCCTCGGCGGCGCGGACGGCGACATCCTCGACGACGTGCCGGCTGAGACGCCGCGGTTCGTGCAGATGTTCTTCGTGCTGCTGGGCACCGCGGTGGTTTCGGCGTTGTCGATGTTCTTCGCCCTGCTCACGGGCGTGCAGATCGTCGCGTGGATCGCGGTTCCCCTGGCGCTGGTGTGGGCGCTGATCATCTTCAACCTCGACCGGTTCCTCACCTCGACGATGACCTCGACGCGCAACCCGTGGCGCCTGTTGGGGCTGGCGTTCCCGCGCATCCTGATGGCCGCGCTGATCGGCATCGTCGTCGCCGAACCTCTCGTGCTGCAGATCTTCCAGAACGACATCACGCGCGAGATGAACTCGACCAACGTGGTGCAGGCGCTCGAGGATCAGACCGCGGTCACCGACGGTCCTGAGGCGCAGGCGCTGGAGGCGGCCTCCGAGCGGGTGGCCGAGCTCGAGAACCAGGCCGCCACCGGAATCGTCGCCGGCACATCGTCGACCTCCGCCGAGGCGGCCGCGGCGCAGGCGACGGTCGATCAGCTCACGGCGCAGCTGGCCGAGAAGCAGGAGGTCATCGACGAGGCCCGTCTGCTGTACCAGTGCGAGCTCACCGGGACAGGCGCCGGCGAGGTCGAGGGCTGTTCCGGCGTCACCGGGGAAGGGTCCAGCTCGGCGGCCGCCGAGGCTCAACTCACCGCCGCCCAGGCCGCCTACGACGAGACCGCGGCGCAGCTGCTGGAGGCGCAGAACGCCCTCACGGCGGCCAACGGCGCCAGCGCCGATGCGGCCGCGAGCGCATCGGAATTGAACAAGCAGCAGGCCGAAGACGAGCTGCCGCTCGCGCGGGAACAATATGACATGGCGCTGGCGGCATACAACGAGCAGGCCGAATCGGTCGCCTCGGGCAACTCCGGCGCGACGGGTCTACTCAGCCAGATGAGCGCGATGGAACGTCTCGCCGAGGAGGAGCCCGCGATCGGCTGGGCGCATCTGCTCATCGCGCTGCTGTTCTTCATGATCGAGCTGCTGCCGGTGATCGTGAAGGTGCTCACCAGCTACGGGGATCCGTCGCTGTACGAGAAGGCTCAGGCCATGCGACGCCAGGTCGACCTGGACCGCGTCACGGCGAAGACCTGGAAGGAGCGCGCCTCGATCGCCACCGCCGGCACGGCGTAGACGAACAGACTGATGTTCGGTGGTCCGAACACCGATGTTTGGTAATTTCGAGGCATGTCGGTCTCCACGCTGTCAACGAGCAGCCAGAACTATCTGAAGGCGATCTGGGGGCTCAGCGAGTGGTCGGATGAGCCGGTGACGCCCACGCGTGTGGCCGAGCGGGTGGGCGTGAAACTGTCGACCGCGTCGGATGCGGTACGCAAGCTCACCGAGCAGGGCCTGCTCGAACACGCCCGCTACGGTGCGGTGTCGCTGACGGCGGAGGGGCACACCTTCGCCGTGGCCATGGTGCGCCGGCATCGCCTCATCGAGACCTTCCTCGTCGAGATGCTCGGCTACCGGTGGGATCAGGTGCACGACGAGGCGGAGGCACTCGAACACGCCGTTTCCGACTTCATGGTCGACCGCATCGACGAGCGACTCGGACGCCCCGAGCGCGACCCGCACGGAGACCCCATCCCCGCCGCCGACGGCACCGTGACCCGCCCGGACGCGGTGCTGCTGTCGAGCGCGCCGGCGGGCGGCCGGGTGCGTGTCGAGCGCATCTCGGACGACGATCCGGGCCTGTTGCAGTACTTCGCCGAACACGGTGTCGCGTACGGGACCGTGCTGGCGACCGACGCCGGCGCCCCCTACTCCGACGTGCTCAACGTCGCCGTCGAGGGAGGTTCGCCGTTCCCGCTGGGGCGTGCCGCGACCGACGCCGTGTGGGTCACCCCGGCTTCCTGAGTCGCGGGGCGGGCCGCCGGGCGCGCCTGCATCGCCGCGAGCGCGCGGGCGCGACTGCCGCGCCGGGTGAGGCGGCTGAGGCCGAACACCGCGATGAAGATCAGCCCGTAGAACACCGCCATGCCGGCGCTGGTGGCCGCATCGAGCACATACGCCAGCCAGAATCCGGCGAGTGCACCGACGACCGCGATCACGACCGTGAGGGTGATCATCACCGACAGCCGCCTGCTGATCAGATAGGCGGTCGCCGGCGGCACGATCATCAGCGCGACCACCAGGATGGCCCCGGTGCCGTTGAACGAGGCGGTCACCGTCAACGAGACCAGCAGCATGAACGCCGCATTGAGCAGGCCGGTGCGGATGCCGATGGTCCGGGCGAAGGCGGCGTCGAACGTGGTGAGGGTGAGCCGGGTGGAGAAGGCCGCGAGGAAGGCGATGTTCAGCGCGAGGATGCCGAGCATCAGGTAGAGGTAGGCGGGGCCGATCGAGACGCCGCCGACGACGATCGGCACGAACGCGGCGAGATTGAGGTCACCGACGAGGACGGCGTGGGTGTCGAGGTGCACGTCGGCGAAGTTGAGGGTGACGAGGATGACCCCGACGCTGAACAGCGCCGGGAATATGAGACCTTGCGGGGCGTCGCCGGTGAGCAGTCCGGTCCGGCTGAGCCATTCGCTGCCGAGCACGACGACCAATCCCGCCAGCGCCGCCCCGAGCACGAGCAGCGGCGAGTCGAGGTCGCGGGTGAAGAAGTAGCCGAGCACGATGCCCGGTAGTACGGCGTGACTGATCGCGTCGACGAGCATCGAGTTCTTGCGCAACACCACGAAGGTGCCCGGAAGGGCACACGCGACCGCGGTGACGACGGCGAGCAGCACCGTGGCGACGAGGAAGCTCATCGGATCGCCGCCTCGCGTTGGATCTCCCGCTTGAGGTCGGCTCGTGCGCGCGAGCGGCGGATGGCGCGCAGCACGATGCTGCGCCGCGGGGAGAACAGCATCGAGAAGACGAAGATCGCGAACAGGGTGAGCACGATCAGCGGCCCGGTGGGGATCCGCCCGAGTGCGACCGAGAGGTAGGCGCCGAGTCCGCTGCCGACCGCGCCGATGCCGGCCGAGACCATCACCATCCCGGGGAGCGTGCGCGTCCACTGCCGGGCGGCGGCGGGCGGGGTGACGACGAAGGCGACCATCAGCACGAGCCCGACGGCCTTCACCCCGATCACCGTGGCGATGACGATCGTGGTGAACATGAGCGTGTCGATCACCCGGGGCGCGAAGCCGAGCACGGTGGCGTGGTCGGGGTCGAAGGTGCGCAGGGCGAATTCCTTCCAGAACACGATCATGAGGAGCAGAGCGATCGCGCCCACGCCGATGCTGGTGGCCAGGTCGGCGATGGTGATCACCGACGCGTTGCCGAACAGGTAGTCCTGGATGCCGCCCTTCCCCGGGAACGAGCCGTTCGAGACGATGCGCAGCAACAGCATCCCGGCCCCGAAGAAGATCGTGAGAGAGACGGCCATCGCGGTGTCGATGCGGATCTTCGAGGAGCGGGTGATGGCGTTGGCGAGCAGAGCCGCGATCGTGCCGACGATGACGGCGCCGAGGATGAGACCGATCATGTTGCGCCCGTCGGTGCCGAACACGACCACCGCCGCGAGGAACGCCAGCAGGGTCCCCGGGAGCGCGGCGTGCGAGACCACGTCGCTGATCAGGGACTGCTTGCGCAGGTAGGCGAAGGTGCCCAGTGCCCCGGCGACCAGGCCGATCGTCATCGTGCCGAAGAACACCATGCGATAGGTGTGGTCGGCGAAGAACTCCGCCGGGCTCACGATGCCGCCCTCACGAGGCGAACTCGAGGAACCCGGCGTCGCCGTCGGTGACCTCGTAGGCGGTGCGGATGTTGGCGGCGGTGAAGACCTCGTCCACCGGGCCGGAGGCGACCACGCGGCGATTGAGCAGGGTGACGTGGTCGCAGTACTCGCGCACGGTCGCGAGGTCGTGGTGCACGATCACGACGGTCTTCCCCTGCGCGCGCAGGTCGTGGAGCACCCGGACGATGGCCTGCTGGCTGCGGGCGTCGACGCCCTGGAACGGCTCGTCCATGACATACAAATCGGGTGCCTGCACGAGGGTGCGGGCCAGGAACACGCGCTGCCGCTGGCCGCCGGAGAGTTCGCCGATCTGCCGGGGTGCGAGCTCGAGGATGCCGGTCTGCTCCAGGGCGGCCCGGGCCCGGTCTCGCTCGCGCCGGCCGGGTCGGCGGATCCATCCGAGTGTCCCGTAGGTGCCCATGGTGACGACATCGAGCACCGTGGTCGGGAAGTCCCAGTCGACGCTCGTGGACTGCGGCATGTATCCGACCCGTTGCCGCACGGCCGCGAGGGGCTGCCCGAAGAAGGTGCTCGACCCGGTCAGCGGGGTCACCAGTCCCAGCATCGCCTTGATGAGCGTGGATTTTCCGGCGCCGTTGGGACCGACGACGCCCATGACCACGCCCTGCGGAACGGCGACGTCGACGCTGCGCAGCACGGGTGCGGAGTGGTAGGCCACCGAGAGGTTGCTCGTGGCGCAGGCCGCTGCCGGCGATGTCACCCGAGGATCGCCGGCAGCGGAGTCGGAACGAGGCCTCACTCGGGGCTCCCGAGTGCGTCGGCGACGGCCTGCGTGTTGTGCATGAAGACCCCGAGGTAGGTGTCGACGCCGGGTTCGGCGCCGAGGGAGTCGGCGTAGAGCTCTTCGTCGGAGACCTCCACGTCCCACCCGAGGGCGCGCACCGCCTCCTGCAGGCTCGTGATCGCCTGCGGGTTGGCCTGGTTGTCTTGGAAGATGACGGGCACCTCGTTCGCGGCGATCAGCGCGGCGAGATCGCTGAGTTCTTCGGCGCTGAGCGCCGCTTCGGTCGAGATGAAGTCGGTCGCGTGCACGTCGAGGTCGTAGGTGTCGCCGAAGTAGGCGAAGGCATCGTGCCCGGTAATGAGGATGCGCGGTTCGGGGACCGTGGCGAGCATCTCTTCGGCCTCGCCGGCGGCCGCGGCGATCTGCTCCTGATAGACGGTTGCGTTCTGCTCATATTCGTCGGCGCGATCGGGGTCGATCGCGGCGAGGTGGTCGGCGACGTATCCGACGACCCGTGACCAGGCGTCGGGGCTGTTCCACACGTGTGGGTCGTGCAGCGGCTCCCCGGCGTCGTCGGTGTCCGGCCAGGCGAGCAGCAGGTCGTCGGGGAGCTGGTCGCCGACGGCGAGCTGGCGGTCACCGAGGCTCTCGAGCTGGTCGATCATCTGCGCCTCGAGGTGCAGTCCGTTCCAGAGCACGGCATCGGAGGTCTGGATGTTCTGGATGTCGCGCGTGGAGGGCTGGTAGGTGTGCGGGTCACCGCCCGGTCCGACCATCGTGGTGACCTCCGCGTCGGGGGCGATGTTGGTCACCGCGTCGGCCAGATAGCCGGTGGTCGCGTAGACCGTGAGGGTGTCGTCGTCGCCGGCGGGGGTCATCTCTGCGGCACATCCCGCGGTGGCCAGCACGGCGACCGCGGCCCCGAGGCCGAGCGTCACGCGGATACGGGCGACCATGAACTTCCCCTCGATGGAATCAAAACTTCGGCACGTCGTAGTTCTTCATTCTAGCGACCGATGATCCCCCTGCACCTTTATCGAGAACTATTCTCACACCGCAGGCACTCCGCGCCGTGGCACCTCCCGCTCGACCCGTGATCGTGGCACTGTGGTGCCCATGACCGAAGCCCTCGGACAGCTGCTCGCGCGGCATGTCGCCCGCGGCACGGTGCCGGGCGCCGTCGCGGCCATCGTCCCAGCCGGCGGGGACCTTCGCCCGGTCGCGGCCGGATCGTCGTCCCTCGCGGCGTGACCCACGCGCGCGGCGGGTGCCGGGCGGAGTGTTCCGCGCCTACGACGCGACGAGCTCGCGGCGCACGAGGGCGGCGGTCCACCGCCCCAGGAGGGCGCCCGCGACCACGTCGGAGATGTGGTGCTGGCCGCGGTAGATCCGTGAGAACGCGATGGCGGAGGGGATCCCGTACCGCAGGACCGGGCCGAGGATTCCGACGCCACCGCGATGGCGATCGAGCAGGTCGGCGAGCGTGCCGTGGAGCGCGAAGGCGGCCGCCGTATGGCCGGAGGGGAATGACGCCGTGCCGTGCGGCGTCTCCGGACGCCACACCCGGTGCGGCCGGAGCCGCCCCACGAGTGCCGCGGAACTGACGAAGCACGCGGTCTCGACAGCGAGCGCCACGCCGGGTGCGATCGCGGAACGCGCACGGCGGGTGAGTAGCCACGTGACGCCGCACCAGATCGCCCCGTTCGCGATCGTCTGCGGCACCCCGGAGTACCACGAAAACGGTGCGGTGACGCGGTCGATCGGCTCCCGGGCAGCGGCGGCGGTGACATCAGACTCGGCGGTCGGGGCCGCGCCGGCCACTTCGGGATGGTGCCCGAACCGCTCCTGCAACGCCCGCACAGCCCGATCCTCACGCGGCTCGTCGCCGCCGATTCGCCGGATCACCCGTCCCGCCGCCGCGAACGCGGCCGTCACCCCCAGGGCGGGGACGACGACGCGTCCCACGAGGGCCGGGACCGGGGTCGCCGCGCGTCGCGCACGCGTGGGATGTCGGAGCCTCGTCGTCATCGCGCGGGCCTGACCATCGCGGTGACGTCGGGGGTATCGAAGCCGAACTGGCGGTACAACCCATGCGCGTCGGAAGTGAACAACACCCAGCGGAAATCACGCCCGGGGCCGTCCTCGACCATGAGCTGCAGCATCCGCCTGCCGAGGTCGTTGCCCCGATGGGCTTCGATGACGAACACGTCGGCCAGATACGCGAAGTTGACTCCATCTGAAACGGCGCGCGCGAAGCCGACCTGCTCCCCCGTGTCGGCGCGGTAGGCCCCGACGACCCGCCACGCGGCGCCGATCTGCGCGTCCACGTCGGCGCGGGTGCGCTGTCGACCCCAGTAGGCCTCGGTCGACAGCCACGCCCACACCACGTCCGGCTGGATCCGCGCGGGATCATCGTCGAGCTCGTACTCCATCCGACGATTATCGTCCGTCGAGCAAGGAGTGCCGGGGCGATCCACCGCATGTTGAGCCCGCGGAGCCCCTGCAAAGCACGCTCCTACGAGCCGGCGAGCGCGAGCCCCAGCTCGTGGCCTGACTCCCACGCGGTGCGCACGGCGGGGCGGTGCCCCCAAGCGTCGCCGCAGGCCGACAGCCCCGGCGCACGATGGAAGGGTTGACCCGTCGCCGCGGTAGGCCGCGCGAACCTCCAGCGGTGGGCGAACGTCTCCGCAGGGTCGTCCGCGATGCCCAGGAGGTCCCGCGTGGCGGCGACGACGGCGGGGATGGCGCCGGCCGGGTCGTCGAGGTGGTGTCGCGCACGCTGCGCCGTGGTGTGGACCACGAGGACGGATGACCCGTCACCGCGACGGTCGCCGTCGTCGGCGATGAAGGAGATGTCGGGATGCGCATCGACGAACGCCCCCCGCAGGTCCGCCGGCCACTGCCGACGGTCCCACCGAAGCGCGACGGCGATGACGGGCTCCCAGTCGAGTTCGGCCCCGGGCGCACGATCGGTCAGGCGTGCCGCCTGCGGTCCGGGCATGGCCAGGACGACCTCGCCGGCGTCTTCGCCGTCGACCCGGTACGGCTCCACCGCCTCGACCGTGGTCTTGACGCGGACGTCGAGACCCTCCGCGAGATCCACCGCGAGCGAACGCAGACCGTGAGGCGTCGCCCAACGCATCGGCCCGTGCTTCTGCTGTTCCCCGTCGGCGCTGATCGCGACGAACGTGTCGGTCCACGGCCTTGCCAGCCCGCGCTCCTGCCATCCGGCGACGACGTGCGCGAAGGGGGCGGACTCGCCGACGACGAAATAGGACGCCCCCAGGTCGACCGGGCGGTCCCAGAGCGTCCTGCTCGCCAGACGCCCACCGACACGACGTCCACGGTCGAGGACCCTCACCGACAATCCCTCGGCCGCCGCCGCGCGTGCGCACGCGAGCCCCGAGATCCCGCCGCCGACCACGGTCACATCCACTGCCATACGCCCATCTTCGCCCCCGATGAGGCGGGGCGGGCGCGGATCACCGGACGTGTGACTCGGCGGCCTCGATCCCGGGTCAGTCGGATGCGGTGGCGTCGTGCGCGAGGAGGTCGAGCACGACCTTGTCACCCTTCGCCTGCGCGGACAGCCAGGAGACCGAGCCGTGGAGTTCGACGGCGTGCCCGGTGGGGCGGTCGGTCAGCGTGAGGATTCGGCTGAGGCCGATGTTCGCGATGTGGATGTCGACGGCATCGCGCCGGAAGCTCGCGACGCTGGAGTCGAGGCGCCCACCGGTGTCGCGGTTGAGCACGTGGATCTGCTCCGGGGTGATCGCGACGATCATCTTCATCGTGACCCCCTGCGCTTCGGCGGATGCCTTGACCGCCGCGAGGCCACCGAGCCCGACACCGAGCGCGGAGCCGAAGCCGTTGCTCCCCTCGACCGTCTCTACGGCAAGGCCACCCGCGGTGCCACCGGCGATCTGGGCGATGATCAGGTTCGCGAGACCGAAGTGTCCGGCCGCGATGACCTCTTCCTGCTCCCCGAGAATCTGACGCGCCTCGGCGACGATCTCGGCTTCACTGTCCTTGGCCACGGACTCCTCATCTCCCGCCGAATCCGGCGCTCTACCGGGTCCGACCGTAGCAGTCGGGCCCGACTCGGGACGGTCGCGTGCTCAACCGGCCGACGCGACGCCCACACCGCTCGACCGGATCCGAACGCAGGTCTGCATGGGAGGGCGGAGGCGAAGCGTCGGCTCTTCCAGGTCGGCTCGCAGGCGCCGGGTGGCAGGATGTTGGCGATGACCAGCGCGCGTGCACGACTCGGCACCCGTCGGCGGACGCGGCGACAGGTGATCGTGTGGACGGCGATCGCGCTGGTGATCTCCCTCGTCGCGGCGGCGCTTCCCTACCTCGAGATCCCCGGGGTCGCCGCGATCCCGGTCGCGCAGGCGCTCGTGCCCCTGGGTGCGGTGTTTCTGCTTGTGCTCGCTGTCATCTCGATGGTTGTACGGCTGTGGATGGCCGCGCTGATCTTGATGATCGGCGCGGCGGTCGGCGGCGTCCCGACTCTCACTCCCGTCGATACGAGCCAGGCGTGCGGGGCCGGGACGCCGTTGACGGTGCTGTCGTTCAACGCGAAGCTCTCCGGCGCCGACCCCATTGCCCTTGCCGACCTCATGCGCGCGACCGAGCCGGATGCGGTGGCCCTGGTCGAGGTGGACGAGACGCTCATAGACGCGGTGCGGGGCGAGCCGGATCTCGCCGACGCTTTGCCCCACCGGACCCGCGAGGTCACGGCGGGCCAGGCGAGCGGAAGCGTGATCCTCTCGGCCTTCCCGCTGTCGTCGGAGGAGGACGTGCCAGGCAGCGAGTTCGACCAGGTCAGCGCGATCGCGACGGTGCCGGGGGCGGGCGAGGTGCGACTGGCCGCCGTCCACCCGCCCCCGCCGGTGTGGCAACCGAACGGGTGGCTCAGCGGACTCGACGACATCGCCGCCTGGGTGAATCAGACCCCCGACGACACCCTCCTCATCGCCGGCGACTTCAACGCCTCGTTCGCCCACCCGGCGCTACGCCGGCTGTCGTCGGGGCTGCGCACCGGTGCCGAGGCTGCGGGGCCGATCCCCTGGCCCACCTGGCCCGAAGAGAAGCTGGTGCCCGCCTTCACCGCGATCGATCACACCTTCGCCCGGGGCGCTGAGCCGATGGCATGGGAGAGTTTCCCGGTCGCGGGAAGTGATCATCGCGCCGTCGCCACCGAATGGGTGCTGTGCGGAGAATCCTCCGACGCGGATTGACCCGATCGCGCAGTCCCTGAGCCTGCCGGGGTCAGCGGGCGGACGGGAGGGTGAGGATCTCGGCGCCGGTCTCGGTGATCGCGATGGTGTGCTCGGTGTGCGCGGTGCGGCTGCCGGTGGCGCTGCGAAGGGTCCAGCCGTCGTCATCGACGACGAGCTTGTCGGTGTCGGCCATGATCCACGGCTCCAGCGCGAGCAGGAGCCCCGGGCGCAACTGGTAGCCACGGCCGGGGCGGCCGGTGTTGGGAACGTGCGGGTCGCCGTGCATGGTCGTGCCGATCCCGTGGCCACCGAACTCGGTGTTGACGCGGTATCCGTCACCCTTGAGGACGGTGCCGATGGCGCGCGAGAGGTCGCCGATCTTGGCTCCGGGGCCGGCGGCGGCGATACCGGCGGCGAGCGCCCGCTCGGTCGTGTCGATCATCGCGAGGTCGGCCGGATCCTGCGTGTCGCCGACGATGAAGCTGATCGCGGCATCCGCGGCGATCCCCCCGGTCATGACAGCGAGGTCGAGGGTGAGCAGGTCACCGTCGGCGAGGGCGTAGTCGTGCGGCATCCCGTGCAGCACGGCGTCGTTCACGGCGGTGCAGATGTAGTGACCGAAGGGTCCGTTGCCGAAGGAGGGGGCGTAATCGACGTAGCAGGAGACGGCCCCGGCGCCGAGGATCATCTCCTTGGCCCACTCGTCGATCTCGAGCAGGTTCGTGCCGACGGTGGCGCGGGCTTTCATCGCCTGCAGGACATCGGCGACGAGCGCGCCGGTCACGCGGGCCTGGTCGACCTGCGCGGGGCTCAAGATCTCGATCAACGTACATTCCTCCAGGGGTGGCCACGCCATCCTTCCAGACCGTCGCCGCGATCACCGCCGCTCAGGGTCAGCCTCCATCGCGTGTGGACCGAGAGCGAGTCGGCAGCGGTGGGGCAGAGCCGCCTCAGCCCGCGGGCGTCGCTTCCGCCTCCACCACCTCGATGACCTCCCCGCCGGGTCCGATCGCGGTGAACGTGAAGCGAGCGGTCTGTGCGCCACAGCGTTCGGCGACGCCCGACAGGGCCACCTCGTCGTCGCCCCAGCTGCCACCGAGGCGCGCGGTGTCGGCGTCGCCAGTCGACCAGGTGATCCGGTAGAGGAACGGCGTCTCGTTCGGGCACCCGTCGACGCCGACCCAGACTGCGGACACCCGAACGGTCGGTGCCGGTGATACGGGCGGTGACGTCTCGGGGGCGGGCTCGTTCGGCGCCGGGGGCGGCACCGTCCCGGTGGGTACCGACGATGACGGCTCGGGCGCGATGGGCGGTGTCGAGGCCGACGGCGTCGGGCTCGGGGATGCCGGGATCGACGGGGCCGGGCTCGGGGGCGTGGATCCACCCGGCGCCGGGGACCCCAGCACGCCGGCGACCACGCCGACACCTCCCGCGAGAAGGAACACCCCGGCCGCCGCGAGCACGACCGCCCCGATCCGCCGCGACCGGGAACCATTCCCGCGCGCGACACCGTCCGCCGACGGCGTCTCGGCATCACCGGCATCGCCCTCCCCGCCACCCATGCCACGACGCACGTCGTGGGCGGCGTCGCTTCCGATGGTGCCCACCTCAGCCACCCCGACGTCCGGGACGTCCACGCCCTGCGAAGCCTGAGCCGCGCCCTCACCCGCCGCGTCGCCGTCCCCGCTCCCGGCCTCGAACCCCGACACGACCATCCACTCCGCGGGCACCGGGACACCTTCCGCGGCGAGCGCCTGCGCGCTCGTGGCCCGCAACGTCGGCGCCAGGGCGACGAACGGCACCCCCGCGAACGCGGCGAGGGTGACCGCGGCGCGCCGCTGCCGTTCGGTGCACCCCTCGCAGCTCTTCACGTGCCGGTCGATCAGGCGCACCAGGCGCGGGTCGAACGTCGTCGACGGCGCGCGTTGCAGGTCGGTGGCGAGAGCCGCGCAGTCGGGGTTGCCCTTGCGCCACAGCACCCGAGCACGGATCGCGGCGCCGAGCCGCCCACGCATCCGGTGCAGGGCCTGGTTGGCGGCGTTCGGGTCGATCCCCAGTTCCCCGGCGAGCTCTCGCGGTTCGAGGCCGTGGCGCAGGTGGAGGTCGAGGATGCTCGCGTCGCGTTCACCGAGAGCGGCCGCGGCATCCCACACGAGGTCGTGCACCTCAGTGCGGACCGCTTCGCGTTCGGGGTCCGCGAGGGCGGTGACAGTGGGGTCGCGCGGCTCGAGCATCCACTCCTCGTCGGTCGGCTGCACACGGCGTTCGTGGGAGAGCCGGTCGAGCGACCTATTGCGGGACATACGGAGCACCCACCCGCCGAACGCCCCCGGGTCGGCCAGGGTGTCGAGTTTCTGCCATGCCGTGAGGAAGACGTCTTGGGTGACGTCGGCGGCCCGGTCCCGGTCCCGGAGGATCCGCCACGACACCTCCCAGCACCGGTCGAACCAGGCTTCGACGAGGCGTGCGAAGGCGTCTCGGTGTCCGGCGCGTGTGGCCTCGACCAGCTCGGCGTCGCGCCGCGTTTCGGGGCGTTCGTGACGCTCCACCAGGGTGTCCTTCCGCGGTCACGAGATCGTCACCGGTGTACCCAGGGGTAGCAGAGTGGCCAGTTCTGCGACAAGGGCGTTGTCGATGCGCAGGCACCCGTGCGAGACGGCCTGCCCGATGCTGTCCGGCACGTTCGTGCCGTGGATGCCGATCTGTCCGTCACCGCCGGCGAACTCGGTGAGCACGTCGGACCGGGCCGACAGTCCCAGCGCGTATGGGCCGTAGGAGCCGTTCGGGTCGCCGGTGTCGAGCTTGTCGGTGACGTAGAAGGATCCGGTGGGGGTGGGATGCTCGGGGTCGCCGATCGCGGTCGGTGTCGCCCACACCACCTCCCCGCCGTCGAGGAGAGCCAGCTCGCGCGTGGCGAGGTCGATCCGCACCTCGAGGGCGACCTCGCGCACCTCGGCGGCACCCGACCGGATCCACCCGAGCGCCCCGTTCGGCCGCCCCGGCAGCATCACTTCGAGCCACCCCGCGCGGTCTGCATCGGTGACGAGAAGCGCGGTCTGCGACCCGAAGCCGGTCGCCGCCTCCAGCGTGTGGGACAGGTCACCGCCCGGGGCGTCGAAGACGTCGGTGTCGGCGTGGAGGCGCGCGACCTGGGCGGGGTCGGTGGCGGCATCCGGTGTCGCGACCGCCGTGGGGACGGCGCCCGGGGAGGCGGGGGCGGTGTGCACCACCGCCTCCCCGGGGTCGCCGCATCCGGCGAGGGCGAGTCCGCCGATCGACAGGATGCCGGCGAGGGCGAGCGTGTTCCGCAGCACTGTGATGTTCATCACCGTCTCCTCGCGGTTTCAACCCGTGAAGTCCGGGGTGCCGCGCAGCGGCAGGTCGGTGTCGCACTCGACGACGACCTCTTGCCAGTTGGAGGCGTAAAACTCGGTGGTGGTGTGAAGGAGCGCCCGCACGTCGAACACGCCCTCCCCGGAGGGCACGGTGTCTTGCTCGGCGAGGTTCTGCGAGGTCGCGCCGTTGTCATCCATCCACTGCATCTCGATGCCGGTGGCGTTGTCGGGGGAGTGGTGGGTGGTGATCACGTAGGTGATGCCCGCGACCGGGTCGCAGGTGGCGGCCGCGTCGATGAAGACCTTCGGGTCGGGCTCGAGGTCACCGTCGAGGTCGTCGATGTCGGTGTGAACCGTCGGGGCAGCGGCCGCGGGTGCGGCGAGGAACGCGGCGGGGATCCCCGCGAACAGGGTGAGAGCGAGGGCGGTTGCCGAGGTGAGCGTGGCGTTCATGATCGTCTCCTTGTCGGATGACGGGGCGGCTTCTCCGCTCCCGTTCACCAGGCCTGACGATCGACCGGCGTTGCTCTTACAGGTTTGTGCGGATGTCTTTCCCGAGCCGCGTCGACACCGACCGAGGACGGCCGATCCCGGCGCGGTTCATGCCGTGCCGGCAGGCGGCGTTTCGTGTCGAACGCTCTCCGCGCGGCGGGCGGTCAACCGTCGCTCTCGCATGGCGAGCCACAACGGAAAGGTGAACGCGAACGCCGTCACCGCCGAGCCGACGATGTACAGCCACGCGAACCGCATCCCGATGCGGCGCGACTCGACGATGATCAGGATGCTGCCCGCGATGGCGACCACCAGCAGATCGTTCGTGATCGACGACACCGCCGGCCCGCTCGAGACGAGATCGCCGATGAAGTCGTTCCCCTCGGCGATCGCGATCGCATTGAAGGTCCAGGTGACGACAAGACCCGCGATCGCGAGCACGAGGTAGGCGATGGCGAGCGGAGTCCAGTGACGGGTCATGCGCCCATTGTCGCGGCCTGATGCGGTGGCATGTCGCCCGAACCCTCCCCGTGTGGGTGATGTGCGGCGTAGGCTCGCGCCGTGGCCATCCTCGACGACGTGCGCAGGATCGCCGACCGCCTGCCCGGAAGCGAGGAGCGTGCGATGACCGGTGGCGCGGCGTGGTCAGTCCGGAGGAAGTTGTACGCCTGGGAGTGCCACCCGTGGCCCAGCATCCCCGACGACATCCGGGCGATCGTCGCAAGCGAACTCGTCGTCGCGGTCAAGATCGCGGACCGAATGGATGGACTGGCCCTCGTCCGGATGGAGCCCGATGTGTTCCTGCGGACGACCACGCCCTGGAGTGAGCCCAAGGTGGCCTTCCGGATGGCCGCGATCTCAGCGGACCATCTGACCGAGCTGGTCACCGACGCGTGGCGCGTTCAGGCTCCGAAGTACCTCCGCCGCGAGTTCGATGTCGTCACCCTCGATGCGCCGGGGACCGATCCCCTTGCCCGTCACGACGCGATCGCGGGCGGGGGCGAAAGCCTCGAGCATTAGCGCCCGCGAGTGCTGCGGTGGCCGCAATCCAGCGGGGGATGTAGAAGGTGCGTATGACGGACGGGAGGGTGCGTTCCGTCACTCGGTCATTCGGTTCGGGATGTCGCGTCTGGAGTGGAGCACGTGCCGGACATCGACGAACTCGGCGGTATCGAAGGAGACGATGACGTAAGGGTAAGTGCGCAGGGCGAAGACTCGGACGCCGGGGATGCCGAGTTCGACCTCGAGTCGAGGGGGATCCGATGGCCGGATGGTTGCCGATCGCTTCCAATGCAGCTTCGAACTCGTCCACCAGGTCGAGCGCCGCTTCCAACGCGCCTTCGTCCAAGTAGTAGGCGATCGCGGCCTGCAGTTCGGCATCCGCTGGGGTGCGCGTGCGCACCCACTTCGCGGTCACCGGGCGGCAGTGCCGTCGCCGGCGGCGCGGATCACGCCGCGCAGCCGTTCGAAGTATGCCCTGTCCATCGGCTCCGAGAACTCCGCATCCGCTGAGGCCAGGATGCGCTCACGGGGCGAAGCAGTGGGTCGTCAGAAGATGTGTGCTTCGCAGGTGGCGAGGAATGCCACGCGGCGTCGCTGGATCTCGCGGTAGACGGTCGCGCGGGAGACGTTGAAGAGCTCGGCGATCTCGGTCTGGGTGTACTCCCCACGATCCTGGGCGTCGAACAGGAGCTTGCGCTGCGTCGTGAACAGCTTCGACTGCTTGCCCTTGAGATGACCCTTCGAGCGGGCGACCGCCATCCCTTCTTTCGTGCGCAGGCGGATCAGATCGCGTTCGAACTCGGCGACCATGGCGAGCACATCGAACAGCAGCCAACCAACAGGGTCAGTGGGGTCGTACCTCCTTCCGCCCAGACTGAGCGCGACGCCTTTCGCCGTCAGTTCGTCGGCGATGTCCCGCGCGTCACGCACCGATCGGGCGAGGCGGTCGAGCTTGGTCACCACAAGGGTGTCGCCTTCCCGCGCGGCGGCCAGTGGTTCGCGCAGTCCGGGCCTGGCCCGGTTGGTGCTGGTCAGTCCGTGGTCGACGTAGAAATTCGAGTCGCGGATTCCGAGTCGTAGCAGGGCGTCCCGCTGCGAGGTGAGGTCCTGATCGGCGGTGGAGACTCTGGCATAGCCAATCTGGGTTCCATTCATGCCGCGAGCGTCCCACCAGGAGCGCGCACGCGCACCCGGTATGGACCCCTTTCGGGCGGTGACCGCGTGTTAGGACGCCCCCGCGTGTTAGTGTGAACGCACTACATCCCCCACGCCTCTCCACGATGCGCACTTGGGGGATTTTCTTTGCCGGTGCGAGGAGGCTTTCTGGATGACTCGACTGCCCAGGCCGCGTGGATCGCTACCGTACGAGAAGCCACCGCTTAGCGTCGAACAACTTGTCGACCGTCTCGCAGATCGCGGACTTCAGATCCCGGATCGAGACCGCGCCGCGAGGTATGTCCGCCACATTGGCTACTACCGACTCTCGCCCTACACGATCCCGTTCCAGCGGGGCGGTGCAGAGCACCAGATGCGGGAAGAGACCTCGTTCGACGACGTACTCGACCTCTACGTTTTCGACCGTTCGCTTCGACTGCTGGTGATGGATGCTCTCGAGCGTGTCGAGGTCGCCGTGCGTGCTGCCCTCACCGACCACATGTCTACTGCGTACGATGATTCCCACTGGTTCATGGATTCGGCTCATTTCCGCAACCCGGGCAACCATGACCACTTCGTGAGGATCGTGCGTAAGACAGGCGAGGATCGCCTTCGAGGAACGCCGGACTCAGGCGAGGACTCCCTCGTGCATCGATCCGCGCTCGAGCACTACCTCACGACCTACGGTTCACCGGAGCTGCCACCGTCATGGCTCATGGTCGAGACGCTGACCATTGGCCAGCTTACGAGCGTCTATCGCAATCTCAATCTGCGCTCGGACCGAACGGCCATCGCTGGAAGCATCGGCCTCACAGCGCCTGTCCTCGAGTCCTGGATGCAGACCTACGTTCGTGTGCGGAACATCTGTGCGCATCACGGTCGACTCTGGAACGTCGGCCTCGGTGTGTACCCGGCCATCCCCACATCGCCGGCGATCTCCTGGCTGAAGCCCGGCGCACTGCCGGAGCGGTCGCGGAAGCGTCTCTATCCAGTGCTGGTGTCGCTGCAGTCGGTGCTCGACACCATCTCGCCCCACAGCAGCTGGGCTCGCCGGCTCAACGACCTCCTCATCACCCGTTCCCAGATGAATCTCGCGGGCATGGGGGTCCCCGCCAACTGGACAGCGGATCCGTTCTGGAGTCACCATCTCGGCTGAAGCATCGAGGCCGGGTCCCAAAGCGCTGGCGGTGACCCACGCTCAACGTGTGGCCGGACAACTTCAGCGTGATCCCCACACAGGACTGCGCCCGCACAAGGAGCGACCGTGCGGTCATCGGCGCGACGTGCCACGGTTGGTCGGCCTCACGGGGATGGGCGGAGTCGGCTAGTGGTCAGAAGAGGTGGGCCTCATAGGTGGAGAGGAACGCCGTGCGGCGCTTCTGGAGCCCGGGCCTGGCGCGGTTCGTGCCGGTCAACCCGTGATCGACGTAGACGTTCGCATCGCGAACTCCCGTGCGCAGCAATGCGTCACGCTGGGGCGTGAGGTCTTGATCGGCGGTCGAGACCCTGGCGTATCCAATCTGTATTCCATCCATCGGCTCAGCGTCCCACCACGGCACGTCGCCGCACCCCGCTCGGATCCACATGCGGGCGCTGCTCGGTATGCGGACCGTGCCGGGCACCGTGGTCCCATCGACGGGCAAGCGGTGTACCTGTGGCCTTGTCTTCAACCGTCGCCAGCGTCAACTCGGGGCGCTCCGAAGCGGTGCCAGTCCGCGCTAGCGCCAGACCCAACCGATCCGGCGACGCAGCGTCCTTCTGGAGCCACGAAGTGGCTGCGGCAGTAGCGCGCGGAGCTCGACCGTATCGAGCTGAACTGGCAGCGCGCAAAACAGGCCCGCGAGGCGAAGGAGGACAGCAGTCTCCGCGGCACCGAAGGCAAAGCGAAACCCATGCGCCGCCAGATTTCGCGCGTTCGATCCGGGCGATAGCAGCGCAACCTTCAAGGCGCGTACCCAGTCCGGGTCAAGGCCCAACTCCTCCAGCTTCTCGATGTAGAAGTCCATGGCCGGGAATCTCCCGGGCGAGTCTCCGCGTTCAACGCGGTAGATCGCCTCATCGAGTCGAAGCAGAAGCCCTCGAGCCCCCGCTTCGATCAGGGGGAGCAAGATTCGCGCAGAGTCTGAGTACTTCTCCTCCCAGAAGAGCCTCAGCGCCGTCGCGAACTCGATCGTCAACTCTCGGTCGGCGCCGAATCTTGCTGCTAGCCGCGTGGCGATGTCTTCTACCGGCTGGGGGCCGAATCTGCGGCAGATCTCTCGCAACTCTTCATTCAGCAGTATCCCGTGCGTGCCGAGCGTAAGCTGTTCCATTCGGAGGACTTCGCCTTCGTCGAACTCGGAACCAGTTCGCTCCGGTAGACCGTGCACACCAAAGACGGTGCTCGAGAAGAGAGCTCGAATGCTGCCCTGTGCAGCCTTTAGCGCAGTCTTCTTGTTGTACTCATAGGAGCCCGAAGGAGATGGCGACGCGAGGAAGCCAGCCAGAGCTTGTTCCCAGCTGTCTGCGCGGGCCACACGCCGTATGTAGCTTCTTATCGCGACGGTCGGCACCGGGACTGTCGATTCGAGCGTTTGCCACCCCATCGCGTCGCGGGGGATGGACTGCATCTTTCGGATGGCGGCCTCGTAAGCCTCGCTTGCACCGTGATCCTTCGCCAACGCGGCCGCGCGCGAAGCCCAGTGCATTTGGAGAAACCCCTCCCCTTCCTCTGCTGTCTCCAAGTAGCGGGCGACCTGGCGGCGGGTCGCAGCCAGGCGCTCCTCGTCGCTTCGCGCCCAACGACGGCGACAGTCTGCGATCCAATCAGCTGCGTTGGCGTCCGGGTATAGATTTTCCGCAAGATCCAGGAGATCCGATACCGCGGTTCGCTGCTGCGGAGAAGGCGTAAAGCAGAGCGGCGGCTGCGTGAGCATCTTCAGAACTCGAGCCGGGCCACCAGGCGCGGTCGCCGCGCGAAGGAGTCGCTCGAGCAATGCGACCCCCGCAGTCCAGACGTCCGACTCCTCAATCATCCGCCGGCTTCGTGCGATTGATGCCGCGCGCACTACGGCCATCGACGCGTGCAGAGAGTCTGTGGTGAGGCGGTCGGCAACGGCAATGTAGAACGCAACCGTGGCTGAGGCATGGCCGGGACTCGAGTCGGCTCTGCTCGTTAGGACCAGGTCGGCCAATTGAGCGAGAACGAGCTGGTCTTTGACAGCTCTCATCAAGGACTGCCAGAGCTGCAGGGAGTCAGCTTGAGTTGCATCGAGCGGACGAACCGCCCACCAGCCATCCTTCTCGGACTGTGGAGTCAATCGTGCGGCGCCTGGCCGGTTGAGGTCGTAGTCGAGTTCGTATCCGAGAAGAGTCGTCAGTTCGCCCTGGACGGCAGGCGGCAACGCCTCGAACTCGGGGTCGCCGTAGCAGGCGCTGGCTATGTCGGAAGGATCGCCAGCCCCAGCGCCGAGCCTTTCAAGAAGCTTGGCTGCCTCTGGAACGTGCGATTGATCGAATACGTAGCTGTCAGATACCAAGGCCAACCTTCCAGTGAGCTCCGGAAGGAGAATAGCGCCATGGCCGACAACACTCGCGAGCGCGTTCGACGGTCCATTGCTACGCGTCCTTTGGGCAGCTCGGCCATGCTGCCAGGCGCTGTTCCAACGCCGGGTGCTGCCCTCAGGCGTTGGACCGCTTGGCTCCTCGTCTGTCTCGCCGTTCCTCGAACCGCGCGACCCTGGTCGACCATCTCACACTTATCGACGGGGGTGGCAGGTGGCGGCACATCTCGAAGAGATGGCCCGACCTTGCGGTCTGGCTGATCGGCCATCGTGTAGGGGCGGCTCCCGGACCTACGGCGCCTTGGCATGCCCGCACACTAACGCGTCGATGGTGCGATCCGATAAGGCGTCCACCGGTTCCGCCCTCTCGGCTGGCTAGCCACGATCGCCTCGCTTCGCGCCCGAACCCAGTCCAGCAGCGCGCGAGAGCCGGTGCCCTAACGAGCGTTCCTTGATGGAGCAAGCTTCAGACTCCGAAGTCACCGCATCATGGGGTCGGAATCGCACAAGACCCGCGCAGGTGGATTCTCGCTTGCCGGTGCTTTTGCGCGCATGAGTCGTGGCGCCGACTCAGACCTCGGGGGCCATGTCGGTGAAGCGGGAGAAGTGGCCCTGGAAGGCGACGGTGATGGTGTCGGTGGGGCCGTTTCGGTGCTTGGCGACGATCAGGTCCGCTTCGCCAGCTCGGGGGCTGTCCTTCTCGTAGGCGGCCTCGCGGTGCAGCAGCACCACCATGTCGGCGTCCTGCTCGATCGATCCGGATTCACGCAGGTCGCTCAGGGCGGGCTTCTTGTCCTGACGCTGTTCCGGACCACGGTTCAGCTGCGACAGCGCGATCACCGGCACACCGAGTTCCTTTGCGAGCAGCTTCAGTGCACGCGAGAACTCACTGACCTCCTGCTGGCGCGACTCCACACGCTTACCGCTGGTCATCAGCTGCAGGTAGTCGATGACGACCATCTTCAGCCCCGCCCGCTGCTTCAACCGTCGACACTTCGCGCGGATCTCGACGAGCGTCATGTTGGGGCTGTCGTCGATGTAGAGCGGGGCGTCGTTGATCTTGCCGCGGGTGGCGGCGATGGTCGTCCAGTCGCGGTTGTCGAGGGTTCCCTTGCGCATCGACTGCAGCGGGATCGCCCCCTCGGCGCTCATGAGACGCATCGCGATCTCACTTCGCCCCATTTCGAGCGAGAAGAAGATCGTGGGCATGTCGTGCTTGATCGCCGCGGCGCGGGCGAAGTCGAGCGCGAGCGTTGACTTACCCATCGCGGGGCGGGCGGCGATGATGATCATCTGCCCGGGGTGCAGGCCGTTCGTCAGCTGGTCGAGACCGGAGAACCCGGTCGGGATGCCGGTCATCTGACCGTCCCGGCCCCGGGCGGCCTCGATCTCCTCCACCGCCGCGTCCACCGCGATCGTCAACGGCACATAGTCCTCGGCGGTGTCATCGCCGGACACGTTGTAGATCTCGGCCTGCGCGTTGTTGACCAGGTCCAGCGGGTCACCCTGACCCTGATAGCCCATCTGCACGATGCGAGTGCCGGCATCGACCAGCCGGCGCAGCAGGGCACGCTCCGAGACGATCGAGGCGTAGTAGCCGGCGTTCGCGGCGGTCGGCACGATCGAGGTGAGCGTGTGCAGGTAGTCCGCGCCGCCGGCGCGCTGCAGCTCACCGGTCTTGATGAGCTCGTCGGTGACGGCGACCACGTCGGTCGGCTCACCGTGCGAGTACAGGCTGAGGATCGCCTCGAAGATCAGCTCGTGCTTGGGCACGTAGAAGTCGGTGCCACGGAGGGTCTCGATGACGTCGGCGACGGCATCCTTCGACAGCAGCATTCCGCCGAGGGCGCTCTGCTCGGCGAGGAAGTCGTGCGGCGGGGTGCGCTCGTTCTCGCGGGGTGCACCGAGTCGGTCGGGTGAGATGTCGGCGATCGACACGGATATCCCCTTCTGGTTGACTTCGGCACCCCGGGCACGGTGCGCCGAACGGCGCATGCGTAGGGCGGCATGACGAACAGATCAGCTTGTACTCCCGTGTTCCGATGGGAGCACGAACCCCCGACACGGTCGCCAGCGCTGACGATTCCACGCCCACCCCCATGGGCAGACCTTCACGGTAGAGACACCCTTTCCCCGGTGCAAGAGTGCCTGTGGATAACTCTGTGGACAGAGTGAGAACAACTCGGGGACGGGTGTGAACAACCCCTGTGGAAAACTCGAGCATCCATGGCCTGTTCCAACTTTTTTATCCGGCTTGAACTGGGGTTTCTTTATCCACGGGCTGTGGACAGAGAATGTGTTTGAAGTTCGTGTTGAGAGTTGCCCACCGTGGTGCCGTCTGTGCACAAATCTGTGGCATGCGCAACTGCGCGACACGCCGGGCTCCGCCGCAGAAGGTCTTTACAGCCGTCGCGCTGCAGGAGTACATTCCTAGCCACACCGCGGCATCCCGAGACGCACCGACGCCGCTCCGGGGGGAGCAGGGATGACGCGAAGGGGGTGACGAGGATGCGTGAACCGGTAGCACGGTCCCTGACCCACGCACGGCGTGTCCTCCTGGTCGCGCTCGGCCTCGGCCTGCTGTGGGCTGCCGCCGCGATCCTTCTGCACACCCCGTCGGCGGGCGCCGCTGAAGACGACGACGCAGGCCTGCTCGGCGCGGCCACGTCGGTCGTCGAGGGCGCGACGGGCGCGGTCGACGACGTCGCCGGCGCGACGCTCGACACGGCCACGACCGTCGTGGCGCCCGTGGTCGAAACGGTCACCGAGCCGGTCGCGGAGCAGGCGCCCGCCCCCGTCGCGGCCGTCGTCGAAGCTGTTCCCGAAGTCGTCGCCCCCGTCGTCGAGACGGTGACGCAGACCGTGACCACCACAACCGATGTCGTCGACAACGGCGCCGGCACGGTCACCGCGACCGTCGAATCCGTCGTCAGCTCCGGCCCGGTCTCCGCCGTCACCACCCCGGTCGTCGAGCTCGTCGCCGAGGTGCCGATCGTCGGCGACGTCGCCGACGGCATCGGCCTTGGCGAAACGATCACCGACACCGCCGCCGCGATCGACACGACCGTCGGCACCGTCCTGATCGGAGGCACCACCGACCCGGCGCCGCCGGTCGTGGTGATCCCCGAACTCGACGTGCCCATGACACCGGCTGTTCCGGACCCCTCCGGGGCTGTTCCGGCGCTGATCGCGGCCAGCGCTTCCGTGGGCGAACCCGGTACAGCAACAGCCCTGGCGCGCGTTGCGACCGCCATGGGCGCCGCCTGGTGGGCACAGAACGACTCGTGGGCGCCGTCTGCGATCGCCGCGGCCATGGGGGCCGCAGCGGTCGTCGGCGCCGCCCGGTCGCGCCTGCTGAGCCCTCACGTCGCGCCCTCCCACGCTCCCGGTGGTACCGGAAGCGCCATCGGCGCCGCCGCCGCACAGCCGCCCGCCGGGATGCTCGGCGACACGTGGCGCAGCCTTCTTCTCGCGGGCCCGCCCCGCTCCCACGTCGACGACGCGCTGCCGGGAGCGCCGGTCTTCGACACCGACTCGACTCCTGACTGACGGTATCGAGCCGCACCTTCTCGCGTGCGGCAGATGATCCGGCACGCCATCCGGCGTGCTGTCGATACCTCAGTCAAGGAGTCTGTGAAATGCACACCATCGTCAAGCGTGCCCTGTGGGGCGCGCTCATCGGAGGGGGAATCTCCCTCCTCGGGGCCGGGGTCGCCCAGGCCGCCGAAACATCCGGAGAGGACGGGCTGCTCTCGGGCACCCAGGCCCTCGTCGACGTCGACCTGCCCGTCACGGTGAGCGGAAACGCCATCTCGGTACTCGGCGACTCCCACTCGGAGGGCGCCGACACCCCGGCACCCGAACCGGCTCCCGCCCCGGAGGCCTCCACCTCCGGAACCGACGGCACGGCCTCCGGGTCGCAGGCGATCATCACCGTCGAGGTGCCGATCACCGTGTCGGGCAACGCCATCTCCGTCGCCGGTGACAGTCAGTCCGACGGGGCGCAGACCTCGTCGAGTGGCGCGTCGGAGCCGGCACCCGAAGCCTCCACGTCGGGGGAGGACAGCGTCGCAGGCGGCACCCAGGGTGTCGTCTCGGTCGAGGCGCCGGTCACCGTGAGCGGCAACGCCATCTCGGTCCTCGGTGACAGCGAGTCGACGGATGCCTCCACGGGCGCCGTCGGAAACGGCAACAGTGGAGACGACACCGCTGCGAACACGTCGGGAGACGACAGCGTCGCCGGTGGCACGCAGGTCGTCGTCCCGGTCGAAGCGCCTGTGACGGTCGGCGGCAACGCCATCTCCGCCATCGGTGACAGCCAGTCCACCGACGCCACCACCGGCAACAGCGGGGGACACGGCGGCGAGACCCCTGGCGCCACCAACGGAGACGACAGCCTCCTCGGCGGCACCCAGGTCATCGCACCCATCGAGGCACCCGTCACGGTCGGCGGCAACGCCATCTCCGTCATCGGCGACAGCCAGTCCACCGACGCCACCACCGGCAACGGTGGCGGTTCGAACGGGGGAGACACCACCATCGGAGGTTCGGACTCGATCCTCGGCGGCACCCAGGTGCTGCTGCCGATCTCACTGCCGATCACGATCGGGGGGAACGCCATCTCGGTGATCGGCGACTCGGAGACGACGTCGCCCACGACGCCGGGTGTCCCCGGTGACCCGACCGAGCCGACCGACCCGGGAACGCCCACCGATCCCGACACGCCGGCGGGCCCGACCACGCCCTCGACTCCGGTGACCCCGGCGTCGTCGGGTAGCCCGGTCTCGGTGTCGGCGATGCCGGCCTCGACGGGCACCACGGCGATCCTCGCCGCCACGGGCGGGGACGTCGCCGGCTGGGCGGCAGGTCTCGGACTGCTGATGCTCTTCGCCGGCCTCGTGCTGGCACATCGCAGGGCGTCGATCGGCTGACCCGAACCGCTCCACCCGCACGAAAAGCGGATGCCGCGGCCCCGAAACGGGACCGCGGCATCCGCGGTGCTCGGGCGAGGCCCGAAACAGCCTTACTTCGCGGCGACCACCTGGAGGGCGATCACGGCGGTCAGGTCGTCGCGCAGACGAACCGTGGCCTCGTGCTCGCCGACCGACTTGATGGGCGACGTGATGTGGATCTTGCGCTTGTCGAGGTCGCCGATGCCGGCGTCCTTCACCGCGTTGGCCACGTCGGTGGTCTTCACCGAACCGAACAGGCGACCTTCAGCGCCGGCCTTGACCGACAGCTTGACGGTGGCGGCCTCGAGGGCCGTCTTCAGCGCCACGGCTTCTTCGTGGTCGTGGATCGCGCGGGCGTCACGAGCAGCGCGGATCGACGCGATCTGCTTCTCGCCACCGCGGCTCCATGCCACTGCGAAACCCTGGGGAATGAGGAAGTTACGGGCGTACCCGTTCTTGACCTCGACAACGTCACCGGCACTACCCAGCCCGGAGACCTCGCTCGTGAGAATCAGCTTTGCCATCAGATACTCCTTAGCGGCCAGCGCCGGCGTAAGGCAGGAGCGCCATTTCGCGCGCGTTCTTGATCGCCTTGGCGATCAGACGCTGCT